>JAKBBE010000038.1 GCA_021826035.1 Pseudomonadota bacterium
GGCAATCCGGGCCGCAGGCCTCGTCGGCGAGCGAGCAGCAGTTCTCGGTCAGAAATTCCACGACGGACTGCATGCGCTCGAGCCGCGCGCCGTAGTGCAGATTGCGCCCCTCGCGGCGGCTCGTGACCAGGCCGGCATTGACCAGCTCGCGCAGATGAAACGACAGGGTCGGAGCGGGCACGGCAAGCCGCCGGCTGAGCTCTGTGGGGGTGTAGCCCGCCGGACCACGCTTCACGAGCAGCCTGAATACCGCGAGGCGCGATTCCGAGGCGAGAGCGCTGAGCGCTGAAATCGCTTCATTTGATTTCATGTTTGCAATGATATCAAAGTATTGCGAGCCCGCAACCAGGTCGTGCGTGACCGCCCCGATCGCCGCGCCGGCACCGCCTTTCTATTTCGATAACATTGAAATCATGGAATTAACTGGGATATGCTCCCGTCGGGACGGCTATCGCCGCCCCGCGAAGTGTGCGTATTGATACGACCGGGATCCGGGCCCATCGTCACCGCTGAACACGCGGGCCGGCCGGTGTGCCGTCAAACGAGGAGAGCTGGGTGAAACGATTGCATGTTCACGTCGCCGTAGAGAACCTGGCGGCATCCGTCCGCTTCTACTCGGCGCTGTTCGCAGCCGAACCTACCGTGCTGAAGACGGACTACGCCAAGTGGATGCTGGAGGACCCGCGGGTGAACTTCGCGATCAGCCAGCGTGGTGCGCCCCCCGGCATCGAGCACCTGGGCATTCAGGTCGAGGACCGCCCGGAACTTCAGGAGGTCTATGCCCGCCTCAAGCGCGCCGAGCAGCCGGTGCTCGAAGAGGGCCAGACCACCTGCTGCTATGCCGAGAGTGAGAAAAGCTGGATCGCAGACCCCCAGGGCGTGCTCTGGGAAACGTTCCTGACGAGCGCCGAGAGCACGGTGTACGGCCACGAGGCGCTCCGGGCGCCCGCGACGGTCCGATCGGCATGCTGCGCCCCGGTCGAAGTCCCGGGCGCCGGGGCCGTCCGTTCCGGTCCAGGCGTGCGGTAGGAGAGCGCAAGTGTCACGGTTCGAACGCTATCTCACGCTCTGGGTGGCGCTGTGCATCGCGGCGGGTATTGCCCTGGGCAAGCTGCTGCCCGGACTCTTTCATCTCATCGCCAGCGCTGAGATCGCCCAGGTCAACCTGCCGGTCGCCGTACTCATCTGGTTGATGATCGTGCCGATGCTGGTCAAGATCGACTTCGGCGAACTGCACCGGGTCAAGGATCACTGGCGCGGGATAGGAGTGACCCTGTTCGTCAACTGGGCGATCAAGCCCTTTTCGATGGCCCTGCTCGGATGGATCTTCATCGGGCACCTGTTCCGGTCGGTCCTGCCGACCGGGCAAATCGACTCGTACATCGCCGGGCTCGTCATCCTGTCCGCCGCACCCTGCACGGCCATGGTGTTCGTGTGGAGCCAGCTCTCCAACGGTGAGCCGCACTTCACCCTTTCGCAAGTCGCGCTGAATGACGTGCTGATGATTTTCGCGTTTGCCCCGATCGTCGCACTGCTCCTCGGCCTCGCGGCCATCACGGTGCCATGGCAGACGCTGCTGCTGTCGGTCGCGCTCTATATCGTCATTCCGGTCGTGATCGCGCAGTCCGCCCGACGCCATCTGCTGGCCCGGGGTGGCGAGCCGGCGCTTCGCCGCCTGCTGGCACTCCTGCAGCCGGTTACGCTCGTGGCCCTGCTCGCGACACTGGTGGTGCTGTTCGCGTTTCAAGGCGGGCAGATCGTCGCCCAGCCGCTGGTGATCGTTCTGCTGGCCGTCCCGATCCTCATCCAGGTTTATTTCAACGCCGGACTGGCGTATCTCCTGAATCGTGCCCTCGGGGAAGCACATTGCGTCGCGGCGCCCTCCGCACTCATCGGCGCCAGCAATTTCTTCGAGCTCGCGGTGGCCACCGCGATCAGCGTCTTCGGCATCGGTTCGGGGGCCGCCCTCGCAACAGTCGTCGGCGTGCTGGTCGAGGTGCCGGTGATGCTCTCGGTGGTCCGGATCGTCAACCGCACCAAGGGCTGGTACGAGCGCAGCGGTACGCTGCCCTGCACGGCTCCCGGAGGAGCCGATCCGCACGGGCACCCCCACGGCCGGGAGCGCTCATGATCCGGCGGATCCTCTTTCTCTGCGTTGCCAACTCCGCCCGCAGCCAGATGGCCGAGGGCCTCGCGCGGGAATGCCTCGGCGATCAGGCGCAGGTACTCAGCGCCGGTTCGCAACCCAGCCGGGTCAACCCGTACGCCATCGAGGCGATGCGGGAAGTCGGGATCGATATTTCCGGGCACCGCTCGAAGTCCGTGCTTGAGATCGATACCGCGCAGCTCGATCTGGTCGTCACGCTCTGCACCGATGAAGTCTGCCCGGTTCTTCCCGGCGGGACCCGCCGGCTGCACTGGCCCATCCCGGACCCCGCTTCGTCGGACCCGGCCCTGTCTCCCGAGGAACTGCGGCAGCGGTTCCGCAGCGCCCGGGACCAGATTCGTGCGCGCCTGGACATCCTGGCGACGCTGCTCGATCTACCCGCAGGGCCGCCGTCCCGGGAATTTCATGCCAGCATCCGGGTCGCGCAGTTGCCGCGCAGCGTGCGGTTCTATGCCTGGCTTCTGGCGACGTGGCCCAAGGAGTGGACGCATCGCGACGTCACGTTCGTCCGTGAGGATCTGCACCTGAACTTTGTCCTGCGGGTCAGTGAGGACAGGACGTTGCAGCACGATACGCTCCATCATCTCGGCATCGACGTCGGGGACAAGGCGACCGTCATCGACACCTATCGTCGTGCGCGTGAATTCGACGCCTGCGTCGTGAAGCCCCCGCGGACGACCTGGGCAGGCACCCCGCTGCACGAGCTGTGGCTCGAGGACCCGGATGGCAATCCCGTCGAGATCTACGCCCATCTGACGGACGAGGAGCTCGCAGAAGTTCCGCCGGACCAGCAACCTGTCCTGCTTGCACCGCTGACCGGCTGATTGCAGAGGGCACATGCTGGAATACCGCATCACCGCCCGACGCCGCGACGCACACGGCAGCGAAGCCATGTGCAAGGGGGCACGGCTGGAGCTCGACACCGCCCCTGAAGGCCGTGCGGACGCCTTCAATCCGGCGGAACTGCTGCTCGCGGCCGTGGCGGCCTGCATGATCAAGAACATCGAGCGGGTCGCGCCCCTGCTCAGAGTCGAGATTCGAGGCATCGAGGTGTCAGTCCACGGCGTGCGGCAGGACAGTCCCCCGAAGCTGGCATCGCTCAGCTACGAGCTCATCGTCGACACGGATGCGGACGATCACAAGCTTGAACTGTTGCATCAGAACGTGCGCAAGTACGGAACGATCTATAACACCGTGGCCGAGGCCGTGCATCTCGAAGGCCGGATCGTCCGCCGCTGAGCTCGGCGCGCCCCGCGCGGCGGCCGTCCGGGGCGCACCGGCAATGTTCGCTTACGCCTTGCGGATCGCGAAATGCGCCGGGACCTGTACCTATTTCATTGTCCGCAGGGGGGCCGGATCATCCCAGCGTAGCGAGCTGAGGTGATCCCGGCATTGCACCGTGCGCCTCGCGACGTGGAGCCATGCCGTATATCGCGCACACGGTCCCGGATCGATTGAACGCAACCGCCGCGCAGGGAATGCTGCGGCGGACCTGCGCCATGGCCGTGGCCGCTGTTGCCTGCGCACTGGCGCTCGCCGGGTGCGCCGTCGGACCTCGCTTCGTGCGCCCGCCGCTGCCGGCCGCGACCGCCTACGTAAGCGCGCGGAACGCTCCATCGCTCGCTCCGGGTCACGGCGAGCCGCCCCAGCATCTGGTCATCGGCCGCACGATTCCCGCGCAGTGGTGGGGGCTCTTTCATTCTGCGGCGCTGGATCAGGTCCTGCGTGAAGCGCTTGCCGAGAACCCGACACTGGCCGCCGCCCGGGCAACACTCGCGCAGGCGCAGCAGACGCTGCTTGCCGCACGTGGCGCCTATTTTCCCCGACTGGACATCGGCGCGACGGCCGAACGCCAGAAGGGTCCGGCCTTCGCGCTCGGACTGCTCGGGGTCCTGCCCGGTGCGCAGGGTTTGCCCACGTTCAATCTGTATTCTCTCGGCCCCACGGTCAGCTATTCGCCCGACGTCTTCGGACTCGAGCGCCGCGGCGTGGAAGCCCGTCAGGCGGCCAGGGAGCTCGAGCGGGACCAGTTGGCCGCCGCCTACCTCGCCATTACCGACCATGCGGTCGCGGAGGCGTTGAACCTGGCGCGGCTGCACCTCGAGATCCATGCGCTGACGCAGATCGTCGCCGACGACGAACGCAACCTCCTCCTCGTCCAGCAGAAATTCGCCGTCGGCCGCGCGCCCCGCACCGATGTTCTGGCAGCACGGACGCAGCTGGCCAATGACCGTGCGTTGCTGCCACCACTGCGTCAGCAGCAGGCTCTGTCCGAGGATGCCCTGGCAATACTCGTCGGCAAGACACCGGGCCAGTGGCAACCACCGGCGTTCCGGCTGGCCGACTTCCATCTGCCGGGTGCGCTGCCGCTGAGCCTGCCCTCCACGCTCGTCCGCCAACGGCCGGACATTCTCGCCGCCGAGCAGCAGGTCCACATGCGCAGTGCCGAAGTCGGCGTTGCGACCGCGCGGATGTATCCGAGCATCGTGCTATCGGCCACACTGGCCACCGCGGCATTGCGGCCGGAATCGCTCTTCGGCCCCTCGAGCGGCGTCTGGGCGGCGCTCGGCGGTCTGACGGCACCGGTGTTTCATGGCGGCGCGTTGCGCGCCGAGCGGCGTGCCTCAATCGATGCGCTCAATGCGTCACTCGCTCGCTACCGCCAGACCGTGCTCGCGGCATTTGGACAGGTCACCGATACGCTGCGTGCGCTGGGCCATGACGCGGAACTCACCGCGGCGGAACGCGAGGCGCTCGAGTCAGCCAGCACTGCGCTGGAACTGCAGCGGGTGAGCTACGCCGCCGGTCGCAGCAACAGGCTGCAACTCCTGGACGCTGAGCGCGCCTATCAGCGGGCCCGCCTCGGCTACGCCCGTGCGACCGTGCAGCGCTATGCCGACAGCGCCCAGCTTCTCGTCGCACTCGGTGGCGGCTGGTGGCGCAGCCCGGCACTGTGTGCACGACCGTGCGCGACGCGGCCGGGAAACGCGGGCCGGCCCAAAGGAGACAAACGCCCATGAAAAAGCGTCGCCTCATCATCATCGCGGCCGTCGTTCTCGTGAGCGTGACCGGAGGCCTGCTCTACTGGTGGCTGCACCCGACGAGCACCGCGGAGACCCTGACACTCTATGGCAATGTGGACATCCGGGAAGTCCGTCCGGCATTCAACGACTCCGGGCCGGTCGCGCAGATGCTCGTGACGGAAGGCGCCCGGGTGCGCAAGGGCGAACTCATCGCCAGAATCGACGACACGCGCTACCTCGCTCGCCTCGCCGAGGCGAGGCACAGGGCGACGAACCTCAGGGCGGTCTTGCTCAGACTGACACACGGCTCCCGACCGCAGGAAATCGCGCAGTACCGGGCGACCATGGAAGGGCTGCGAGCGCTCTACCAGAATGCGCAGACCAATTACGCGCGGACACTGAAGCTCATGCCGCAGGGCATTGCCTCGGTTCAGGATCGCGATGATGCGCTCACCGCGCTGCGCGCAGCGCGCGAGAACTATCTGGCTGCCCTGCAGGCATACCGGCTTGCCGTCCTGGGGCCGCGCCACGAGGACATCCTCGCCGCGCGCGGCGCCTACCAGGCCGCCCTTGCCGCGCAGGCGCTGGCGGCACGCGAGTTTGCCGACACGAATCTCTTTGCCCCGGCCGATGGCATGGTTGAGGACCGGATTCTCGAGCCCGGAGACATGGCTTCGCCGAGCATTCCTGTTTACACCATCGCGCTGACCTCGCCGCTGTGGGTGCGCGCCTATGCGCCGGAACCGGCCCTGGGCAAGATCGAACTCGGGATGCCCGCGGTGATCACAACTGACAGCTTCCCGGGCCGGCGCTACCGCGGTTGGGTCGGGTACATCTCGCCAACGGCCGAATTCACCCCGAAGACCGTTGAGAGCCCGACGCTGCGCACGCAACTCGTCTACCAGCTTCGCGTCTACGCGTGCGATTCCCGCGGCGAGCTGCGGCTCGGCATGCCGGCGACCGTGACGATTGATCTCGCTCACCCCATCGGGGCCGTCGGCCGGAACGGTGCCGCGACACCCTCATGCGGAGAGACGCATGCCCACGGAGGGTGAATCACCGGCGGTCCTGCGGCTCGAGCAGGTCAGCCACCAGTTCAGCAGCCGGAGGCAGACCGCCACGGCGCTGAAGGACATCACGGCGCACGCGCTCCGCGGCACCGTGACGGGACTGATCGGTCCGGATGGCGCGGGCAAGACCACGCTGATGCGTCTTGCGGCGGGACTGCTGAAAATGCAGCACGGGCGCATCGAGGTGCTCGGGACAGACGTGGCTCGCGATCCCGACGCAGCGCGGATGCGCATCGGCTACATGCCGCAGCGTTTCGGTCTGTACGAGGATCTCACCGTCCGCGAGAACCTGGACCTGTACGCGAAGGTGCAGAACGTTCCGCCGGCCGAAGGCCAGGCGCGGGGCGGCGAGCTGTTGCACATGACCGGACTTGAGCCGTTCCTGGGACGGCTCGCCGGCCGGCTCTCGGGCGGTATGAAGCAGAAGCTGGGTCTCGCCTGTACGCTGGTACGCATCCCCGAGCTGTTGCTGCTCGATGAGCCGACCGTCGGCGTCGATCCGGTTTCGCGGCGCGAGCTCTGGGCGATCATCGACCATCTGGTGCGCACCGAACAGCTGACGGTGCTGGTCAGCACCGCGTACCTGGATGAGGCCGAACGCTGCCAGCGAGTGTGGCTGCTGCACGAGGGACGTCTCGTCGCCGAGACCGACCCGGCCGGCTTTGCCGCGCGGTGCGCCGGGCGCAGCTTCCACGTATCGGCCGCGGGCCTCAGCAAGCGTCAGCTGCAGGAGCAGCTGGCGCGCACGGCGGGGGTGCTGGATGCCACGATCCAGGGCGCGTTCGTCCGGATCGTCACCGAGCCGGGGATGCCGCCGCCCGCCGGCCCGGGCTCGCCCGGGGCCGCGCCGCTCAGTGTCATTGCGGTGCCACCCCGCTTCGAAGACAGCTTCATCGCGCAGATCAAACCAGCGCCCGCACCGGCAGCACCGCCGGAACACGCCCCGGCAGGCGGCACGATGTCCCCCGCACACGCGCGCGACGACGCGTCTGCACCCGGCCCGACGGGACAATCCGCCCAGGAAGGCCCAGTCATTCTGGCGGATCGACTGACGCGCCGCTTCGGGGACTTCACGGCCGTGGACGCGATTTCATTCGAGGTGCACCGCGGGGAGATCTTCGGCCTGCTCGGCGCGAACGGCGCCGGCAAGTCAACGACGTTCCGGATGCTCTGCGGCCTGCTGCCGGCCTCCGACGGCACGCTGCGGGTCGCCGGCTATGACCTGCGCCATGCCGCCGCATCCGCGCGGGCCCGGATCGGGTACATGGCCCAGAAATTCTCCTTGTACGCCGACCTATCGGTCGCCGAGAACCTGCGTTTCTTCGCGAGCGCGTACCGCCTGCGGGATGCGCAGAGCCGCAAGCGCATCGCCTGGGCACTGGAGGAATTCGTACTCGGTCCGCACGTCGATACCGTCAGCCGGGACCTGCCGCTCGGCTACAAGCAGCGGCTCGCACTGGCCTGCGCCCTGATGCACGAACCGCAGATCCTCTTTCTCGACGAGCCGACCTCGGGTGTCGACCCGCTGGCCCGCCGCGAGTTCTGGCGTCGCATCAACGCGCTCGCCGAGTCCGGCGTCACGGTGCTGGTGACCACGCACTTCATGGAGGAGGCGGAGTATTGTGACCGCCTCGCGGTGCTGGCCCAGGGCAGGGTCCTCGCCGCGGGCGACCCCGAGAGTCTCAAGGCGCGTGCCCGCACGGCAGCGCAGCCGCATCCGACCATGGAAGATGCCTTCATCGCCCTGCTCGAGGCGGCCTCACGGCCGATGGCCGCGTGAAGGGCTCGTCCGAGCGCCTGGCGGGTCTGCTGCGCAAGGAGGCCCTGCAGATCGTGCGCGACCCCTCTGCGCTCGCCATTGCCTTCCTGCTTCCGGCCCTCCTGCTCGTGATCTTCGGTTATGGCGTCACACTCGACCCCCATCACGTCCCGCTCGCCGTGGTCGTCGAGCAGCCGGACGCGCTCACCCAGAGCTTCGTGTCCGAGCTGGGCGGCACCGACTATTTCACGACCGAGACGTTCCACTCGATTCAGGCGGCCGATCATGCCTTCGACGCGCGCGAGGTCAGCGGCATCATCTGGCTGCGTGCCGACTTTTCGCGTCAGCTGTACTCGCGCGGGGGTGCGCCGGTCGGCGTCATCGTCAATGGCGTTGACGCGAATACCGCGCGTCTCATCGAGGGCTACCTGCAGCAGACCTGGGCGACCTGGCTCGCCCAGCGCGCTCGAGTGCAGGGCGGGCGGGCCGGGCTGCCCGTGGCGGTGCAGCCGCGCGTGCGCTTCAATGCCGCCGTGAGCAGCCGGGACTACCTCGTGCCCGGACTCATCGCCATCGTCATGACGCTCACCGGGGCGCTGCTGACGGCCCTGGTCATCGCGCGCGAGTGGGAGCGCGGCACGCTCGAGGCGCTGATGGTGACGCGCGCGACCATTCGCGAAATCCTGCTCGCCAAGCTGCTGCCGTACTTCGTGCTCGGCATGGGCGGTATGCTCGCAACCCTCGTGCTGGCCGTAACGCTGTTCGGGGTGCCGTTCCGCGGCTCCGTGCTGGTGCTGACGGCCGCCTCTGCCCTCTTCCTGCTCGCGGCTCTCGGCATGGGCCTGCTGATTTCGAGCATCGCCCGCAACCAGTTTGTCGCCGGGCAGATCGCCGTCATCGTCACCTTCCTGCCGGCATTCATCCTTTCCGGCTTCGTATTCGACATCGGCAGCATGCCCTGGGCGGTCCGGCTGATCACCCATGTCGTCGCGGCCCGCTATTTCGTGGCGATCCTGCAGAGCGAGTTTCTCGCCGGCGACGTCTGGTCCGTGATCCTGCCCAACGCCCTCGCTCTCGTGATCATGGCCCTCATCTTCCTCGGCGCCGCGCGGCTCGGCGCGCGCAAGCGCCTGGATTGAATCGTATGTGGCGAGCCGTTTTCGCGCTGATCATCAAGGAGTTGCTCGCGGTCCTGAAGGATCCGAAGAGCCGGATGGTTCTGGTGGTTCCGCCGCTGCTGCAGCTCGTCGTGTTCGGCTATGCCGCGACGTTCGACCTCAATCGCGTGCCGATCGCAGTCTATGACCAGGACCAAAGCCAGGCCTCGCGCGATCTCGTGGCTCAATTCCTCGGGTCGCACATCTTCAAACAGGTCGCAGCGCTTGACAACGCTCGTCAGATCAATCCACTGATCGATTCTCGCCAGGTGGATCTTGTCCTGTCGATCGACCGCCGCTTCAGCCGGGACCTGCTGACGCACCAGCCCGGCCCGGTGCAGCTCATCGTGGATGGTCGTGACTCGAATACCGCGCTGATTATTCTCGGCTATGCGAACTCGATCATCACAAGCTTCAGCCTGAACTGGATGCGCACGCACGGCGAGCCGCCGGCGCCAGCTCTCCTCGACGTGCGCGCCCAGTACAACCCGACGCTCAGCTCTCAATGGTTCATCGTTCCCGGGATCATCGCGGTGCTGACTCAGGTGGTGACACTGATGGTAGTGGGGTTGTCGGTGGCTCGCGAACGCGAGGCAGGAACATTTGATCAGCTGCTCGTCACACCCTTCACACAGGGCGAAATCCTCCTCGGCAAAGGCCTGCCTGGTCTTCTGATCGGCACGCTCGAGGCGTCGGTGATCATTCTCGCCGCGGTGCTGTGGTTCCACGTCCCCTTGCGTGGCAGCCTGATCGCGCTTTACCTCGGCATCTTCCTCTTCGTGGCATCCGTGATCGGGATCGGCCTTATGATCTCCTCGATCGCCGTGACCCAACAGCAGGCGCTGCTCGGGGCGTTTCTGTTTATGGTGCCTTCCATCATCCTCTCCGGGTTCGCCACGCCGATCGCCAATATGCCGACCGTCATCCGCGAACTGACCTGGCTCAATCCCATGCGGCACATTCTCATCGTTGTTCGCGGTGTCTTCCTCGAAGGCTCGACGAGCAGCGCGTTCATGCCTGAATATGCCGCGATGGCCGCCATCGCGGCCGTAAGCCTCGCTGCCGCCGGATGGCTGTTCCGCCGACGCGTGTATTGATCGGGTGCGCAGCACCGGCTGCGCACGAGACTCCTATGCCGCTCGGCGACCCGGGCGGCGATGCATCATGATCGGAGACAGGACTCGCCGCCGCCGGCCGATGACGCTGCGGCAGCCTTGGCGAGCCATTGCTCGAGCGCCGGGAGGATACGCGCGCCGGGCTGGAACCCATGGGTAACGAGGGCGTAAGGGCGATCGCCGCCTTCGCCGGCGATGAGCGTGGGAAATCCGCCGATGCCGGTGGACTGGGTGATCGCGAAGTCGCCGCGCGTTTCCTCGATGGCCGCGTCGCTGTCGAACTCGGCGCGGAAGCTCGCCGCGTCGACCCCCAGCTCGGCCGCCAGGGCCGCCAGCGTGTCGGGATCCGTGACGTCACGGTTCTCCGCGTAGAAGGCGCGGTGGATCCGTCGCAGCGCGGCGAGGCCCGTGTCCATGCCACGGCGCCGAAGCACCACCACCGCGCGACTCGCCGGTTCCGTATCGTAGACAAAGCGTTCGCGATCGAAGAACGCAAAGTCGAATGGCTGACCCGAAGCTTCCTGGACATGCTCCCAATGCGCGCGGACCTCGCTCCGGCTCTCGGCGGTCATCGGCTCGGTGCTCCCGGGGCGCAGCCCGCCGAGCACCAGGCGGATCGGCAGCGCCGACCCGAACCGATCGGCGATCGCCCCGATCGCCGGGGAGAAGCCCCAGCACCAGGAGCACATGGGGTCGGCAAAATAGACGAGATGGGGCGCAGACATGGTCCGTTTCCTCCAGGCAGGCCAACTGACACTTGATTTAGATTGATCGATCTATTATATATGCCACAGTATTCGCCGCCGGACAAGACGCGTGCCGCGGACCCGCACCCTTTCGGACGAGACCGTTCTCGAACGCGCCATCGACGTGTTCTGGAAGAACGGCTATGCCGGCACCTCGCTGCGCGAGCTGAGGCTGGCCACCGGGCTGAGCTCGGCTGCGCTCTATCACCGCTTCTCCGACAAGGACGGCTTGTTCCTCGAGGTGCTGCGCCGCTACGCGGACGATGGACTGGTGGAGCGCCTCGCGCGACTCTCGGCCCTCACGGATGCGCTCGGGGCGATCGGCGATTTCCTCAACGAGCTGATCGCGCTGTCGCTGGCTGATCCGCATCACCGCGGCTGCCTCCTCGTCAACACGGCACTCGACGGCGCGCCACTGTCGGGCGCAGCGCGCGGGCTCGTACGCACCCGACTCCGAGAGGTGGAAACCTTCTTCGCGGAGAGGCTGCAGACCGCCATTGCCAACGGTGCGCTCGATGCGGAGACGGACGTCGAGGCGACCGCCACCGCCCTGCTCGGTACGGTATTCGCGATCCGCGTGATGGCACGCCTCGATCCCGACCCGAAGCGGCTGCGCGCGCTGGCCGGGCACGCCATCGCCAGCCTGCGCCGGCGACACGATGCGCGCACTCGAGGACCCCGTCGATGATCGGGCGTCCAGCCAGAGGCCGGACGGCTCGTCGATCCCGGGCTCGCGCCCGCCGCCCGGTCTGCGCACACCCGACGCGACGGAGCGACGGCACGGGCCCGTTTTAACAGGAGCGTTTCCATTGGACACCACGCCCAAGCTGCATCCCGGCCAACCCTTCACCGCCGTCACCTTCCCGCAACTCGGCGGCGGCGAGTTCGTCTTCGGCGCCCCGGGCGCGTGGCAGGCACTGTTCGTCATTCGCGGCCAGCATTGCCCGATCTGCAAGGCTTATCTCGGCGAGATCGAGAAGCGGCGCGCCGCGTTCGCCGAGCTCGGCCTCTCCCTCGCCGCCGTCTCCGCTGACAGCGAAGAGCAGACCCGCCTCACCGCGGAGGCGGCGAGGCCCGGGTTCCCGCTGCTCTATGGCATGGACGAGACGACGATGCATGCACTCGGTCTTTACGTCTCCGAGCCGCGCTCCGATCAGGAAACCGATCATCGCTTCCCGGAGCCCGCGCTGTTCGTCGTCAACCCCGAGGGCGCGCTGCAGCTCGTCGATGTCGCCAATGCCCCCTTCCTGCGGCCTGATCTCGACCGGCTGCTCGGCGGCCTGCGCTTCGTGATGGAAAAGGGCTACCCCATCCGGGGCACGCGAAAGTGAATCCCCTGCCCGCAATCCGCGCCTGTGTCTTCGACGCCTACGGCACGATCTTCGATTTCGCCTCCACCGCGGCGCGCTGCACGGAAATTCCCGACGACCAACGCGCCGCCCTGACCAGCCTCTGGCGCGACAAGCAGCTGCAGTACACGTGGCTGCGCTCCCTGCAGGGCCGCTACGTCGACTTCTGGGAGGTGACGGGCGATGCCCTCGATTTCACGCTCGAGACCCTGGGCCTCTCTGCGCCCGGGCTGCGCGAGCGCCTGATGGACCTCTACCTGACGCTGCCGGCCTTCCCCGAGGTCCCCGACACGCTGCGGCGACTGCGCGAGGGCGGCTTCATCACCGCGATCCTGTCCAACGGCTCCCCGGCCATGCTCGATGCCGCGGTACGGGGTGCCGGCTTGCAGGACCTGTTCGACGCGGTGCTATCGGCCGATGCGGTCAAGGTGTTCAAGACCGATCCGAGCGTCTACGAGTACGGTCTGCGGCAACTCGGGGTCCGCGCCGAGCAGGTCTCGTTCCAGTCCTCCAACGCCTGGGACGCCTTCGCCGCCTCCGCCTATGGCATGCGCGTGGTGTGGTGCAACCGCTATGGGCAGAGGCGGGAGCGGCTGCCGGGCGCGCCGGACCACGAGGTGCGCAGCCTTGCCGAGCTGCCCGCGCTGCTTGCGCCGTCGAGCTGACACAGTCAGAGTCTCAATACCCTACTATTCATCCGTCAGATGTCGGTACTGCTCCTCGCTGAGCGGCACCACGCTCAGTCGCCCCTGACGCACCAGAGGTGAGTCGCGGAACAACGCACTCGCCTTGATCTGCGCAAGCGTCACTGCTCTTGGCAATCGCCGCACCACCTTGATCTTTACGTTCGGCGCCTCGCCCGGTGACGCCTGGACCGACCTCACGGTCGCAGTACCCACTGCGCTTCGCACATCCGCCGTCTCGTAGATCACGAGCTTGTCACCCGCTTTCATACCACGCAGAGACTTCAATGCGGCTGCATTGGCGACGCCATCCCAAATCGTCTCCCTGTCGCGCGCCAGGTCGGCAAATGAATAGTCGGAGGGTTCGGTTTTGAGCAGATAATGACTGTGCACGTTGTCTCCCGCCTGCCGTCTGCAGCGTTCAATTCTGATGCATCGGTGGATCCGGACACGAAGGGCGTGACCGACGGCACTGGATTTACACCCGACTGTCCTCCCGCGTCCGGCGGCATCGCTCGCCGGCCACGCAGCGTTCAAGTCTAATCCGGCAGCTTGACCCCAGCCATCTGATTCGATCCGATTTTTTGAATAAAGGTCCTGTCCAATCTTTTGACACCGCGCCGTTCCCATGAAAGGTCACTTCAACCGCATAGCGGCAGCACACTAACTTGAGAGCCGATCGCGTGCAGCCCTTGTCAAGCCCGGACCCGACCACCCATGGCACAGTCCTCGCACGTCACCGCGCCGCAGAAACGACATGCGTGTTTTGTGCGTGTGAGTACCCGCACGAATCTAAATTCGAATTGGGGCTTCGTGTATGCACGCAGGCGCTGCGGTCCGTATCAAGGTAGTTGTCGCCCGTCTCATGCAGCAGATCGAGTGTTAGGCATGGTTTCGACCTCTGCCCCGCTGCGCGGTCGGACTACGATCCCCGCGCACCGACACGCCATGCGCTGTACGCGATCTTCAGGTTCCACGCTGTCGTCATGCACCAGAACAGCAGAGTCGCGTAGGCCGCACCGGAGCCGAGGGCGCCGAGCGCGGAGGCATGCAGCACCCGTGCGCCCTGTAGTGCGCCGAAAGCGAACACGGCAGTCGAGAACGTCGGCGGCCAGCTCCCCGCGCCCCGCAATCTACGCTGCCACAGCAGGAACCGCACGCTCAGCAGCACAACCGGCACGCTGAGCAAGATCGCTGCGCTGACGGACATCACGATCGCATCGGCCAGCCATTGCTCTGGCAACCCATGCGGCCGGTTTTGCAGCACCTGCCCAAGCGCCGCGGCGGCCAATCCCGCGCACCCCATGGCGATCCACCAGGGCGCTCGTGCGGCACCGACAAGACCATGCCGCCAGACCCGCACCCCCGCCAAGGCGGCCAGCGCCCAGTAGCCGAACCAGCCAAATCCGACGCTGGCGTCCGCTAAGAGGCGCAGTGCTTCGCTCCAGCGCTGCACGAGTTGCACCGCCAGGCGGTCGGTTGCAATGGCCGCGCCGAGAAGCACCGCTGGCACGAGAAACCATGTTCCGTCGAGCGAGCACAGATCAAGGCCGCGAACCGCGAGCGACCAGGCAAATCGACTGACGGCCATCACCGTACTCACCCAGACGACAACCAGAAGAATCTCTGCGACCAACAGCGGCCAGCGGGTCGCCGCTGCTGCAGGGACGGTCAGCAATCCGCTCGTAATCACTGCCAGTCCCAACGGCACAGTGTGTACTCCCGAGTGCTCATGCGCCGGGCCCACGGCCCACCAGGCCCGCCAACCGATGCGAAACTCTGTGCGATGACGCGCGATGCCGCGAATGCTTACCCATAACGCCTGCAGGATGGCGAGGCTGAGCAGCGGTCGCGTCAGCGGCGCTACACCGCACTGCCCTGCCAGCGCCGAGGCTCCGGCGGTCGCCATCACGGCACCGAACGGCAGTCCGGCACGCAGCGCCGCTGCGCGCTGTCCGAAATGCGCGCGGACCGGGCTTGCCGGTCTGCCCTGCTCGGGCAACTGTGCGGATTCACCGTGCGCGACGGCGCTCTGTCCACTGGCTCCCGTCATGGAGCGCTGAGGGTACACCCCGGAGCGGACTCCAGAGTCAATCTCAAGCCGGCGCAGGGTAGACAGACGGCGCTCTGCACCGTGAGCGCCAAACGCGTGATTCCGCTTCCTGTCGCGCTGTAGGTCACTGGGGCATCGACCCGTGCCGGTCCGCGGTACATGCTCATCAGCTGCACGCATCTGCGCTCGACTTGACCCGCATGTGCCCGT
Source organism: Pseudomonadota bacterium (assembly GCA_021826035.1). Next base: position 15,333 of record JAKBBE010000038.1, read on the forward strand.
ACGTATCACCGGCGGCTGCGCGGGAGCTGCTCGTCTTTGAAGGAGTCGTGGAATAGAGCCTAAGCACCGGCTCAACGGAATCAGGCGCTCAGTAGGATGACCAGAGATCCTGAAACGCACTCGGGCCGGATCGGCCTTCTCATTTAATGATAGTGGGGGGCCGGCGATCCGTCGGACCAGACCGGCACCAGAACGAAGAATACAGAGGTGTGGCCACCCGCTTTGGCGAACACCGGACTGCCCGGCAGATTCGCCCCCCAGTTCAATGTGCGCACTCGGGGGAAATAGAACATCAGATGCGGCCGCCAGGGTCCCGGCTCCCCGCCGATCCCGCGCCCCAGCCTGGACATCATGTACGACATCGCGCCCGGCGCAGGCTCCACGATGCGCCCGCGGGTCCACGCGGCTTTCTCATGGTCCCGTATCTCATGCCGGGACGCCCCAGCAAGCACCCATCGTGTCCTCATCAGATAGAGACGGAGCACCGAGCGCCGCGCCACGGCATTAAAGCAGTACGGGGCCCGGAACTTCGGGTCCCAGAAGAGGACACTGCGGGCACCCGGCGGGTAATCCCACGACCTCGCGACCAGGCAGACGAAGCCGTTGGTTCCCCTTTCCGCAATGACGTAGCCGCGCGAGCTGAGCACCATAACCGTCGCATGCGTCGAAATTGCCGGCGGTGCTGCGCTGCGGGCCAGCGCGACTTCCCGCGTCTCGTTGGCCATGAGATAAGGTGCGATGCGAGCGGCGGAGGCCGAACTCCTGGGCTCACCCCGGGCTGGGCTCCCCCCGATGACAGCCAGCGACACCACGAACAGTGCGATGGAATCGCGCCGCAACTTAAGGAGCTTCGGCATGGGCTAGTGCGTAGTTGGTCGTCGAAGTCACGGTTCATGCTCCCGGGGCGGAACGCGCCTTCGGGTACCGGCGCAGAAGCTTCTCGAGAGCGCCCGCCCATCCGCCGGCGTGTGACTGGGCAGTGGCTTCGGTGCGCAGCTCTGAATGTATGAGCGTCAGCTCGGTTCCCGTGTCGATCGCTCGCAGTCTGAATTCGAGTCGAGACGTGTTGCCCGACTCAGCCGCGTCTCCGCCCTCATCCCACCGCCAGCTCATGACGACCCGATTGGGCCTCGCGATCTCGAGAAACTCTCCGGCACATTCGTGCTCTCCGCCGTCGAATCTGCGGAAACGCACACGAAATCTGCCGTTCACCCGCGGCTCCGCTGTTGCGGACAACACCGGCAAGTCATCTGGTCCCCACCAGGATGCGATACCTTCCGCGGTCACCAGAGCGTCGAAGACAATGGCAGGTCGTGCGGCAATCCGACGAACTAGAACAGCCTGTGTCATTTGTCTTCCCCCTCCGTCTCTCGTTCCTTGGCTTCGGCGTAGCCAGCCAACCGATCGAGACTGGCGGACCAGAAGCGACGATGGCGTTGCAGCCAGTCCGTGGCGACTCTCAACGATCCCGGCTCGATCTCAACCCAGACCGTCCGGCCCGTCTTGGCGCGACGAACGAGGCCGGTTTCGCACAGGATGTCGAGGTGCTTCAATACCGCCGGCAACGTTATGGCAAAGGGTTCCGCCAAATCGCTGATCGAGAGCCTCGGCTCCTTCTCGAGCCGGGCCAGAATTGAGCGCCGGGTCGGATCGCTGAGCGCAGAGAATATGAGGTTAAGACGAGATTCACTACACCTTACCATTTGGTTTAGTATATATAGACAGGGGGGTATGTCAATCGGCTCCAGCTCGATTCGACTTTGGATCAGGCAGCACGTGGATGATGGCTCAGCATGCAGATTCGCGGGAGGAGCCGACTGCTTCTGTTCGTCTGGACCTTACGCGCGGCGGGCGGCCAATGGAAATCGACGTTGAACTGCCGGATGCAACCTGGACTCGGCGGCGATTTATCTCGAGCAGCCTTGGGCCCATGCTGTTGGCATCCGCCCTCACTCGGATGCTGACGTCGACCGTTGTTCCGCAGGCATCGGCAGGCGATCTCAGGCATACGGACCCGTCACGTGGAGGTCAATCGGGAGCCGCGGACCGCGTGCACGTAGCCCGATTGGCGACATCCGTTTATGTGAACGGCCACGGCCCCTATCGCTTCCTGGTGGACACGGGCGCGCTACGTTCAGTTCTCGCAACGGAGATCGCTGCGCGCCTCGCACTGCCGCCTTGTCCACCCGTGTTGCTCCAGGGGATCATCCTTGCCCAGAAGACCCCGGAGGTGAAAGTTGACCGACTCAGCGTCGGCAGTGTCACCTGTACCAATCTGCGACTTCCAGTCCTGCCGAGTGCAGTGCTCGAGACGGACGGGTATCTCGGGCTTGATGTGCTCAACGGACACCGCGTGGTCTTCGATTTCAGAACCAATACGTTGAGAATAGAGCAGTCCCAAGGGTTCTTCTCGAGCCTGTGGACCCGCGATGATCAGATCCGAGTCCGTGCGGAGGGGGAGTCGGGTCGATTGAGGTCGACCGACTGCTACGCCGATGGCATTCGAACCACCGCATTCATCGACAGCGGCTCGGAGGTCTCAGTGTGTAATCCTTCGCTGTATGCGGCGCTGCAACGGCATAAATCTCCGCCGGTGCCTCTGACAACCGTGCAACTATCGGGGATAACGGGCGGCTCAATCTTCGGGAGGGTGATTCTGATTGACACGATCCAGCTGCCCGGCCTGACACTAACCGGCGCACCCACCGTCGTTGCTGATTTGCCCGTCTTCGCATTTTGGGGGCTCAGCGAGACCCCGGCGATCCTCATCGGCATGAATTGTCTGCGCGCCTTCTCCAGTGTCACCATCGACTACGGCCGCAAGGCGCTACTCTTCCAGGTCGGCGCGCTGCATTGACCCCCAAGGACCTCTCGCTGACGGACCTTCGACTCAGCTACGTTTCACGCCCTGGCTCATTCTGCAGTTGATGGAATCTGCTGACGCGCGCGAACACGGAGAAGAATTGCAACTCGCCGAAGGGCGTCTCGGTCGCCGTGATCGCGGCGGGCGGCTCCCCAGTTGCATCGCGATGGCGGATTCCGCGGAGAGTGTCTCGCCATAATGACGGGCACGCTCCGGACCCGGCAGCACCGTCGGGGTGAATTCCAGCGCGGCGAGCGCGTCGGGGGCGGCGCGCGCAGGTCCCGATGCGGCCAGTGGCCGGAGTACGCGTCGATGCGGTACGACGGCAGGAACTTGCAGCCTTCGGCCGCTACGAACGCCACCGCCTTGATCACGCAGTCCGGATCAGGGCTCCCGGATATCACGGTCCTGCCGCTGATGCACCAGAACCAGCCCCAAACCAGTCTATCCATGGCACATTCCTGGCACACCCAATCTCAACGCGGCACAGTCCCGGCACACCGTAACCGTGGAGGAAGCGAGTCGCCCCCGGAGCCTGAATACGCCCTGCTCGGACCTTGGATCCATCGTCATCTTGACGTATCATGATTCGTCAAGATTATTCATGGTGAGGCTCCGACCGTGAGCACCCTTCGGAAGTTTTCGTCTCAGGCCGACCCTGCAGTGCTCGAGGGACTGCAACAGATCGCAGCGCAAGAGGGGCGCCAGTTTCAGGCGGTGCTCGGGGATGCCCTTCGCGAGTACCTGGCGCACAAGCGTCAGCAGGCGCCGCGGCGCAATGTACTTGAGGCTTTCCAGGAGAGCCTTAAAGAGCGCGACGAGTTGTACCGGTCACTGGCTAAATGACGGAGTACGTCACGACTGCTGATGCGCTCTTCTTCCACAAGCACCTGATCGAGCGCTACGGTGGCGCCGTCGGCATACGTGACGTCGGTGCACTCGAATCAGCGCTTCACCGCCCCCAGACTGGCTACTACGACTCGCTGTTGCACGAGGCCGCTGCGCTGCTGGAAAGCCTTGTTCAGAACCATCCGTTCGTGGATGGAAACAAGCGAATCGCCTTTGCCGTCGTCGATGTCTTCTTACGCATTAACGGCCACACAATTACTGCGGATTCAATCTCAATTTACCGTCGCATGATAGATCTCATCGAGACGAGGACCTTTGATATGGAGCATCTGGTGCCCTGGCTGGAGAAGATTGTCCGGCCGCGCTAACAACAGTGTGCGCAGCCTTCGCACACCGGCGTGCGTATAAGCCCCTGAGCAGGGTCTGGCGCGCACCCCACTCGGCTATTAGGGGCGATAGCTGAGGCGGTAAGTAAGGTACCAACGAACACAGCCCTAGATGACCTCTCGAGGGAGTCGCCGACGCCGGTAGATGGCATCGCGTTCAATGGGTTGCGTTACGGCAAGCTCCGGGCAAAGGTTCCCGGATAGCACGATCCTGCCGCTAATACACCAGAACCAGCTCCAAACCAGCCTTTCCCTGGCACATGCCTGGCACACTCACTCTCAGCGCGACACATTCTTGGCACTCGGCCACATTCGCTTCTCAGATAGGACGAGTAACCTCGGGACAAATCCAATCCATTTCGGATACCGCGGGCGCCGGAAGAATGCGGGACCATTGCTGATTGACCAGCAAGGGCTCTTAACTCGCTCCGGCATCCGCGATCTTGAATTGCATAAAGTACGTACTTCCTGTAGAGTTCGCATATTGCAGGAGTTCAGTATGATGCATTCCGATCAGATCGTCACGGTGACCTCGGCGGACTTCCAGCGCAACATCGGGCTGTACCAGGACGAGGCGCTGAAGAAACCGGTTGCCATCACCAAGAACGGCCGCCCGCGGACCGTGCTGATCTCGGCCGAGGAATACGAGCGGCTCAAACGGCGTGATCGCCGGGTGATCGCCGCCGGCGAGGTGTCGGAGCGCCAAATCGCGGCACTTCGAGAAACCAAGGTGCCAGACCGGTTTGCTGATCTCGATACCGAACTCAAAGACTGGAAGCCGTGAGCTTCCCAAACCCGCACCCGGGACTTGTCATCCGTTATGCCTATCTGTGGAAACGCGAGCACGAGGAGGGTCGCGAGGAGGGCGGCAAGGATCGCCCGTGCGCCATCGTTCTATCGGTTCTTGACGATGACGGGGAGCCCGAAGTCATGGTGCTCCCCATCACACACAGCGCGCCACAACGCGCGCAAGACGCGATTGAGATCCCCCCGGCTACCAAGCAGCGCCTGGGACTCGATTCCGAGCGGTCGTGGATCGTGATCGCTGAAGCGAACGAGTTCGTGTGGCCCGGGCCAGACCTTCGTCCAGTACCTGGGCGCGACAACTCGACGATCGTACACGGGACTCTGCCGCCGAAGTTCTTTGCTCATGTCCGCGACCGATTTCTCGAGCGCATCATGCGGGAAAAGGCCCTGGCAGTCCGCCGCACGGAGTGAAATGTCCGAGTTTCGTCCGCGACAATGTCTTCTCCGCCATCCGCCGCGCGCCTCGAGCAACTGAGTTTCTGACCCGGCGCTGCCCGAGATCAGATTCACGACAGCGTTGAAGCTGCAGACACGGAATCCGCACCTGTCTGCACCTTCATCGGCGCGTACCGCAAGTCTGTCTCCGACCTTGCGTACCCGAATACGCCGATCATCAACTTCTCTTCAAGGGCGCCAATTCGGCAGTCGATACGACGAAGGTCTCGAATGGGTATCTCTTCGCGTGTTTCGTCAGGCCAACGCCTCAACTGCCGATCTTATGCCCTCAAGTAACGAAGCCTTCGGAAAGGCCAGGGCGGTTTACGCAGTAAATTCGGCGGCCTGTTCCGAAGTTGACCGAGGGCCGCTGCGTCCCATGGCCGAGACGCTGAAACGCCGAGCGAGCACCGGCGGTGAGGTCTGAGGCGGGCGCCGTCGTGAAGTACAGGCCGACACGGGGATTTTTCGTCCGCGTGCCTCGACCTGTGCAACCCATTGAATCTGTTAGGAGCGGTATAGGCCGCCCGTTTTTCCCCTCAGCGCGTCGGCAGGGAGAAATTCGGCCTAACACATTGATTTTATTTGGTGGTGGCCAGGGGCGGAATCGAACCACCGACACGCGGATTTTCAGCCGCATATCGGCAATACGGGAGCTTATGAATCAATTACTTGCAGCGCCTGCCCGGCCCCAAACCAGCCTATCCCTGGCACATTCCTGGCACACCCAATCTCAACACGGCACATTCCTGGCACATCATTTCATCTTAGCAGCCGGCATGCGCTTCTTGGGGCTTGGAGCACTTGCACAAAACTTCAATTTTATTTAAGTTTTGTGCATGCACTCAGACCACGCGATCGAACCGACTTGGCAGGCACTATATGACATCGCCGCCGCCCAAGAGGGCCTCTTCACCACCAAGCAAGCCGCAACCGCCGGCTATTCGCCCCCGCTGCTCGCGCATCACCAGAAGACCGGACGCATCGCTCGGATACGTCGCGGAATCTACCGCCTCGTCCACTTTCCGTCCGGTGAGCAGGAAGAGCTAGTCACAGCATGGCTGTGGACTGACTCTCAGGGCGTGCTCTCCCACCAGACGGCGCTTGCACTGCACGGGCTTTCGGATGTTCTGCCCGCCCAGGTCCACCTCACGCTGCCCCTGAGCTGGCGTCGCCGACGCTTTCGCGTGCCGCAAGACTTTGTTCTGCACCACGGTGATGTGCCGCCTAGTGAGCGCACATGGGCCGGCGCAGTACCGGTGACCTCCGTGCGCAGAACGCTCAACGACTGCGCAGCCGCTGGTCTTTCTCCTGATCTGCTCCGACAAGGCGCCAATCAGGCGCTCGCGCGCGGCCTCGTGACGAGAGCAGAAATCGGCGCGGTGCAGGACGCTCTCAAAGCCTTTGGCGGGCTCAGAGGATGAGCGTTCAGACATACGCCTCACCCCAAGCCTTCAAGCAGGCCTTGGAACAGCGCCTGAAAGCCGCATCGAGCAGCGGTGTCGACTTCGGACGCCGACGACAGCTCCTGGTCTTCGACCGATTCTTGGCCCGAGTGATGGCTATTTTTGGTGATGCGGCTCTACTGAAGGGCGGGCTTGTGCTCGAGCTGCGCTTGGAACGCGCTCGAACAACCAAGGACATCGATCTGCGGCTAATCGGCTCACCAGAGCACGTACTCGCGGAGCTTCAGCAGGCCGGCAGACTGGATCTCAAGGATTTCATGACGTTCGAAATCACTCCTGACACCGAGCATCCGCAGATACAAAGCGATGGTATGCGGTACGAAGGCTTTCGATTTCGCACGGAGTGCCGCTTGGCGGGCAAGCTCTATGGTCAACGCTTTGGGGTGGACGTTGCATTTGGCGATCCCATTCTCGGGGAACCTGAGATCGTCAACGCCGAGGATACCCTTGCATTCGCCGGCGTCGCGCCACCGGCGCTGCGGCTATACCCGATCGAAACGCACCTCGCTGAGAAACTCCATGCGTACACGCTTCCGCGTCTGCGTCCCAACACCCGCGTAAAAGACCTTCCGGACATTGCACTACTCGGCACCATGCAACCGTTGGACGCAAAACGACTGCGCCTGGCGCTGACGCAGACCTTTGAATTTCGCGGCACGCATGCTGTGCCGTCGTCGGTTCCCAATCCCCCTGCCACCTGGTCCACTCCCTACGGCCAGTTGGCTAGGGAAAATGAACTTGCTTGGATAACACTCGAGGAATTGACCACTGCCGTTGCTGCTTTTATCAACCCGGTGCTCGCTGGCAAGAACGGCACTTGGCAGCCGGCGAAATGGCAATGGCTCTAACGCGAGTGTCCCGTCTTGACACGCTCACGGCATGACATTTTGCGAGATCTCGAAGCTGTCGACTCTTCGTTAGCCGGCGTCGAACGTACGCGCGGCGAACTCAAAATTCGTCCATCAGGGTGACGAGATCGCGGTAGCTGAGGCGATGGTAAGGTTTCGGCGATCACAGCCCCCGATGACCTCTCGAGGGAATCGGCGACACCGGCAGATGGCATCGCGTTCAATGGGTTGCGTCACGAAAGCTCCGGGCAAAGACTCCCGGACATGGCCATGAAAGTCCTTGGACGTCAGGTCGGGCTTCATCCGGTGCATGTCTTCACTTACCAGAACAAGCCCATCTTTCAGGTGAGCACGATGGCCTGGTACCGCGCGCTCGAGCGCGCCGGTATCGAGAACTTCAGGTTCCACGACCTGAGGCACACCTGGGCAAGCTGGCACGTGCAGAACGGGACGCCGCTCCTTGCCTTACAGGAACTCGGCGGTTGGGAAACGGAGCGAATGGTGAGGCGCTATGCGCACCTGAGCGCGGATCACCTCGCGCAATGGGCGGGACATGCGCAAATCCATGGCACATTCCTGGCACACCCGTCGAGCTTCCTAAAATTGCTCGATGAGAATGTTGTTGATATTCAATGAGTTAATGGTGGCCAGGGGCGGAATCGAACCACCGACACGCGGATTTTCAGTCCGCTGCTCTACCAACTGAGCTACCTGGCCGCCGGAGGAGGGGCCGCGTATTACACCGGGCCAGGCGGGCAGCGTCAAGGCAGCCACGCCCGCCTGCGGAC
>JAKBBE010000039.1 GCA_021826035.1 Pseudomonadota bacterium
TTCACCCGTCCCGGGGATGAGGCCGGCCAGGCGTTTGCGCGCACCCTCGGGGCGGTCTGGGCGGGCGGCTCCGATCAGGCGCCCCCGGAGCCGCTCGAGGCCGCCATCCTGTTCGCACCGTTGGGTGCGCTGGTGCCGGCAGCGCTCGCGGCGGTGCGGCCGGGCGGCCGGGTCGTGTGCGCCGGCATCCACATGAGCGACATCCCGGCATTTCCCTACCGGCTGCTCTGGGGCGAGCGGCAGGTGTGCTCGGTGGCGAACCTCACCCGCGAGGACGGCGAGCAGTTCCTGCCGCTCGCCGCCCGACTCGGTCTGCGCGCGAGCGTCGAGTGCTTTGCGCTCGAGGCGGCCAACGAGGCACTGGGCCGGTTGCGGGCCGGCCAGGTGCACGGCGCCGCCGTGCTGGTTGCGGGGGGCCGCGGGGCTTCGTAACATCGCGCCCCTTATGCGCTCACACTACTGCGGACAGGTCGATTCCCGGCTCATCGGCCAGAGCATCGAGGTCGCCGGCTGGGTTCACCGCCGCCGCGACCACGGCGGCATCATTTTCATCGACCTGCGCGACCGGGAGGGCCTGCTGCAGGTGGTGTTCGATCCGGATGCCGCGGCGCTGTTCAAGGAGGCCGAACGGCTGCGCAACGAGTTCGTGGTGCACGTCAAGGGGCGCCTGCGGGCGCGGCCCGAGGGCACCGTGAACGCCCAGCTCGCCTCCGGGGAGGTCGAGCTGCTCGCCACCGAGCTCGAGCTGCTGAATCGCGCCGAGCCGCTGCCGTTCCAGCTCGATGAGACGGTGGGCGAGGAAATCCGGCTGCGCTACCGCTACCTCGACCTGCGTCGTGACGTGATGAGCCGGCGCCTGCGTCTGCGCCACCGCCTCACGCAGGCGATGCGCGGCTATCTCGACGGGCACGGGTTCATCGACATCGAGACCCCGATGCTGACCAAGGCGACGCCCGAGGGGGCGCGCGATTACCTGGTGCCGAGCCGCACGCACGAGGGTAAGTTTTTCGCCCTGCCGCAGTCCCCGCAGATCTTCAAGCAGCTGCTGATGGTGGCCGGCTTCGACCGCTACTACCAGATCGTGCGCTGCTTCCGCGACGAGGACCTGCGGGCCGATCGCCAGCCGGAGTTCACGCAGCTCGACATCGAGACCTCCTTCCTCACCCAGGCGCAGATCATGGCCTTGATGGAAGGGCTGGCGCGGCACTTCTTCCACGAGGTCCTCGGCGTGTCGCTGCCCGAGCCGTTCCCGCAGATGACGTACGCCGAGGCCATGCGCCGCTACGGCTCGGACAAGCCCGACCTGCGCGTGCCGCTCGAGCTCGTCGATGTCGCCGATCTGGTCGCGAGCTGCGACTTCAAGGTGTTCTCCGGCCCGGCGCGCGATCCGAAGGGCCGCGTCGCGGCGCTGCGCGTGCCCGGCGGCGGCGCGATGCCGCGCTCGCAGATCGATGCCTACACCGCCTACGTGGCGCGCTACGGCGCCAAGGGCCTCGCCTACATCAAGGTCAATGAGCGCGCGCGCGGACGCGAGGGCCTGCAGTCACCGATCGTGAAGTTCCTGAGCGAGGAGGCAGTGGCCGGTATCCTCGAGCGCACGCAGGCGGCGGACAACGATCTGATTTTCTTCGGTGCCGACACCGCCAAGGTGGTCAGCGACGCCCTCGGCGCGCTGCGGCTGAAGATCGGCCAGGATCTGTCGCTCGTGGCGCCGGGCTGGCGGCCGCTATGGGTGGTCGACTTCCCGATGTTCGAGTGGGACGGCGAGGAGCGCCGCTGGGTGGCGATGCACCACCCGTTCACCGCGCCGCAGACCGATGATCCGGCCGCGCTGCGCGCCGACCCGGAGCGCGCGATCGCCAAGGCCTACGACCTGGTGCTCAACGGCTCGGAGATCGGTGGCGGCTCGGTGCGTATCCACCGCCAGGAGATGCAATCGACGGTGTTCGACCTGCTCGGCATCGTGCCCGAGGAGGCGCGCGTGAAGTTCGGCTTCCTGCTCGATGCGCTGAAGTTCGGTGCACCGCCGCACGGCGGCATCGCCTTCGGGCTGGACCGTCTGGCCATGCTCATGACCGGCGCGGACAGCATCCGCGAGGTGATCGCCTTCCCGAAGACGCAGACCGCGGCCGATCCGCTCACCGATGCGCCGACCGAGGTGAGCGAAGCGCAGCTGCGCGAGCTGCACATCCGGGTGCGCAAGCCGGTGGTGTGAGCCGCGGGCGGCAGTGCACGGTGTCCCGGGCGGCAGCGCACCCGAGGCGCACATGAGCGCCTCGGAACACATCATCTACGTCCACGGTCTGTGGATGTCCGGCGGCGAGGGGTTGCTGTTGCGCCACCGCCTGGCGCGCGAGCTCGGCGCGCAGGTGCATGCGTTCAGCTACTCCGCCGTCACCCACGGCATGGAGCAGATCACCGATGCGCTGCACGAGTTCGTCAGCGCACTCGCCCCGCCCCGGGTGCATTTCGTGGGACACAGTCTCGGCGGCCTGGTGATCTATCGATTGTTCGAGCGCTTCGGCGCCCCGCCCCCGGGGCGCGTGGTGTTTCTCGGTACGCCCTGCGTCGCGAGCCGCGCGGCTCTGCAGGCGAGCCAGTCGCGCTTCATCAGCGCGCTGATGGGCCGCTCGGTGGCCGAGGAGTTGCTCACGCCGCACGAGCGCCGCTGGCGCTTCGCCCGACCGCTTGGCATCGTGGCCGGTTCGTACTCCCTCGGCGTGGGCCAATTTCTGGCCGGGTTCGAAGAAGACAGCGACGGCACCGTGGCGGTCAGCGAGACACGCCTGCCCGGGGCCACCGATCACATCGTGGTGCCGGTGAGCCACATGGGCATGCTGGTCTCGGCGCGCGTGGCGCGTGAGAGCGCATACTTCCTGCGTGAGGGGCGTTTTTCGCTCGGCTGAGCGCACCGCCCTGCGTTACCGGAACGATGCCGCCAGCCGGCCGAGCGGCGTATCGAGTCCGTACAGGGGCGCGTGGGCGCGCCACTGACCGATCCAGTCGGCGAGCGCCTCAGGCAGCATGGGTCTGGCAATCACGTAACCCTGACCGTAGTCGGCCCCGAGCCGCGCGGCCATGTCGAGCATCTCAAGGCTCTCGAGCCCCTCCACGACGACCTCGAGTCCGATGCTCTGGGCCATGCGGATCAGCGAGCCGATGAACGGGACGGTACGGATCGGCTCGGTGGTGGCGTAGCGCACCAGGTCCTGGTCGATTTTGACCCCCTTGAAGGGCAGCGTGCGCATCCGTTGCAGGCTGGAGTAACCGGAGCCCAGGTCGTCCATGACCAGCTGCACGCCGAGTGTCGCCAGACGCGAGATGGCCGCATCGCGCTGAGCGACGATGCCGCTGTCGGCCTCCGACTCGAGCAGTTCGAGAAAGAGTCGGTGTGCGGGGATGGCGCCCTCGGCGAGGGCTTCCTCGATCCAGCGCGCGCACTCCGGCAAGACCAACACTGAGGGGGGCAGGTTCAATCCCGCGGCCAGACTGAGGCCCTCGCGATCCCATTGGGTGAGCCAGGCTACGGTTTGGCGCAGGCCCTTTCTGAACAGCGCCTGCAGCTCCTGCTTGGTGAAGGACGGCAGGAACGCCGCCGGACTGAGCAGCTGATCCCCGTCGCGAAGACGCGCCAGGACCTCGATTTTCAACACTTCGCGGCTCGGAAATTGCACGATCGGCTGTACGACGATCTGCAGCTGGTCCTGGAACAGCAGATCGTGATAGCGCTGGCGTGTCGCGGTGTCGATCGGCGCCGCACCGGCGGTCTCGATGCGCACGAAGGCCGGGCCGATCATGTGCTGGATCGACTCCAGCCACATGTGCATCAAGGCGTTGGAAAATTGCCCGGGGTACCGGCCGAAGAGGCACAGCACCACCAGCGCATGGCCTTGGGCATCGAGGATCGGCACGCAGGCTGCGCTGCGCACGCTATGCGGGGCTTGGCCATTCTGTGGTGCGTGCCGGCGCGATCCGACGATCCTGTCTTTGACGATCATCTGTCCGGACAGCCAGGCCTTGCGCCATTCGGCCGATACCTCGCCGATCAGATCCCCGGCCGGTGATCCGCCCGGCTCGTGGCCGTCGCGCGCTTCATCCGGAAAGCCCCCTTGGAATTCCGGGACGAACTGGTCGCTCTCGTCGGGCCGTCCAATCGCCACGCCATAGATGCACGGCATCTCGCACAGATGCGCGGCAACGCGGGTGCCGAACTCCCCGTCCTGCAGCCACTGCTGCAGGTGGGTCTCGAGCCCGGTCATGTTCAGGATTCGGGCTTGCTCGACGCTATCGCGGCCCGCACTTTGATGCTGGATCTCCTCGGCGAGCCGCGACTGCATGATGGAATCCAACGCCAAGCGCGCATCGACCCGCCAGGGAAGCCGTTGGCTCGCATGGCGCAGCAGCCGTCCATAGTCGTCAAGCGCTCCGATGATGTCGCTGTTGTCCAGCCCGATCATCGCGTGCATCTGGCCAATGTGCCGCGAGACGTGTGCATGCGTCTGCGGCTGCAGATCCGGGCCGATCAATCGCTTGACGTGCTCGGCTTGCAGTTCCTTCAGCCGCTCGACCTCGGGTTCATCGAGCAGCGACAGGATGCGATTCGCCCCAGGCTGCGTTGCGAGGCGCTCGTAGAACAGCTCGACGAAGCGGGTCTCGAGCCCGGCCCAAAATGCAGCGGCCTTGCCGAGCAGGTCCCGGGCGGTGCTGCCGTAGGGATCGAGCGGCTTTTCCGCCGCGTGCTCCTCCAGGGCGAGCATCGCCGGACGCCACCAGGTTTCCCGGTTGTACTTGTTGGTTTTCGCGGCATACATGGCCGCATCGGCCTGGCGAAGCAGGCCGTCGACGTCATCGCCATCGCCCGGGTAGACGGCGACACCCATGCTCATCGCGATGTGCAACTGATCCTCAGGGCCGAGCGCAAAGGGCGTTTCGACAACCCGATGCAGGCGCTCGAGCGTGCGCTCGAGCGTCGGCGCGAGCGTTGCCGGATCCAGACCGTTGATGACCACGACCAGCTCATCGCCGGCCAGGCGCGCCAGGAAGTCGATCGGGCGCATGTGTTCCCTCAGGCGCAGGGCAAAGTCGCGCAGCAACTGATCGCCCGCCTGGTGGCCGAACTGATCATTCACGGGCTTGAAGTCATCCAGATCGAGAAAGCCGACGGCGAGGCTTCGGTGTTGCGCCTTCGCCGCCGCGATTTGCCCCGACAGGTGCCTCTCCAGCGCGAAGCGGTTCGGGAGTCCCGTGAGCGGATCGTGGTTGGCCTGCCATTCGAGCGTCTCGAATGCCCGCCGCCGCACCGAGACGTCCCGGAACACCACCACGCAGCCGCGCAACGCGCCGTTTTCGAAGAACATGGGCGAGGCGGAGCCTTCCATGAAGCAGCGAGTGCCGTCGCGCCGCTCCAGGAGATGGTCGCTCGAGAGCTCGATCGTCTGGCGGTGCGCGAGGACTTCGGCGATGACGTCGTGCAGGTCCTGCTGCGCGTCGTGGCGGCGTACGCGCAAGATCTCCCGGGACGGTCGCGAGATCGCCTCGGCGGCGGTCCAACCGGTCAGCTCGCAGGCCTTGGCGTTCAGGTACGTGATGGCGCCAAGGGCGGTGGCGGTGAGCACACCGTCCTCGATGGAGGCGAGCGACACTCGGGCGAGCTCACGCTCCTCGTAGAGCTGTTGGGCGAGTTCCCGTTCGCGGTGGCGCAGGTCGATCCGGTCGAGTCCATGCGAGATGTCGCGTGCGAGCGAGGTCAGCGTCTCGCGCAGCTCGTGATCGAAGATCCCGGAGCGCGCATGATAGACGGTGAAAATCGCCCAAACTTTCCCGTTGCGCGAGATCGGCAGAGCGACGCTGGCATCGAGGTTGTAGTGGCGTGCGCGCTCGCGCCAGTGTTCCACGTGCTCGGTGGACTCGAACGACTGATTGAAGCGCGGTGTGCCGTCGCGCCAGGTATTCCCGGTCGGCCCGCGCCCTTGCGGCAGGTCCGGATCGGTCCTGACATCGATCCCCTCGAGGTACTGAACTGCCCGTCCCGAGGCGGCCAGGATGCTGAAGCGGCCGGTGTCGTCGGGTTTGCCGATCCAGGCGAGCTCCAGGTGGGCGTGACGGACGGCAAGATCGCACAGCGGCTGGAACAGCGACGCATCATCCGCGCTGCTCGCGACCAGATGATTGATCGCGGCGTGCAGCGTATTGAAGTCGGCGAGCCGGATCAGCCGGGTGATGTCGACCTGGGTGCTGATGAAGCCCTCCAGGGTGCCGTCCTGGGCGTAGAACGGCCGGCATGAGATCTGAACCCAGTAGATCAGGCCATTCTTCGCGTAATTGGCGATGGTCGTCTCGAACGGCTGCTGCTGCGCGATCGCCGTGCCCATCAATACGATGGCTTCGGGGGAACTTTCCGGGCCCTGCAGCAGTTCGCTCGGCTTGCGGCCGATGAACTCCGCGTGACTGTAGCCGCTGATCTGTTCGATTTCCTTGTTGATCCAGATGGTGCGGCCGACCGGATCGGTGATGATGACGCCGTTGGTCGTGTTCTCGGCGACCAGATCCGCCAGTCGATTGCTGAGGGAGGCCGTCACGCCATAGTCGTTCATCAAGCATATGCCTCTTGATGCGCGGTGCCCGTGCAGGCACCCGGTTCAGATCCACCTGTGCGCTCCGTGACGCGTCCCGTTCCCGCGCGGCGCGCCCGGCCCACAGGAGCGCATGAAATCCCTGCTGGAGGATCCATGGCGCGCCATCCCTGCTGCCGAACAGTCTAGCCGAAGGCTGATCTGTGGTCTCATGTTAGTGGGAAATTCGTGACTCTCTTGTCAAGGTCACGGTCGATGGGTGTGCGCCAATCGGCGGTTCCGGGACGCGGCGTCGGCACCCCGAGGGGTCAGCTAAACGCGGTGGGGTTCTAGAGCGTCTTGCGCAGACAGGTGGCGCTATGCGGGCACAACGCAGCGAATTCCGGGCTCGCCCGCACGGCCTGCGGGGCCTGCGCGCGCGCGATCACCTCGTAGTCGAGCCCGGTGAAGAACGCTTCTGCGGTCTCGGTGAGCAACACGATCTGGAGCAGGCCCGCAGCGCGCGCCTGACGTTCCAGGGCCTTCACCAGCCGGTGCCCGAGGCCGCACCCGCGCCACGCCGGGGCGACTGCGAGGGAACGCAGCAGCGCGGTTTCGGCATGGATCTCCAGCGCGCCGGTGCCGGCCAGTTCGGTCCCGGCGTCCGCCACCAGGAACGTCGGCCGCGAGTCGCGCAGGTCTGCCGTGGGTAGCGCGGCGGCCTCGAGCAGCGCACGGATGGCGTCTGAGTCACTCCCCGTCGCGGCGCGGATCAGAGGGGTCACGGGGCGGTGTCCGTGCCTTCCTCGAGCAGCTGGCGCAGGCGATAGAGCGCCTCGAGCGCCGCTCTGGGGGTGAGCGTGTCCGGGTCGAGCGCCCCCAGTGCGCTGCGCAGCGGATCGGGCGGCGGCTCGGGCGCCGTGGCGAACAGCGGCAGCTCGCGCTGCGGCTGCAGCGCCGATTCGTGCGTATCGCGCTGCGCCTCGAGCGAGCGGAGGTATTCGCGCGCCTGGGTGATCACCTCGCGGGGCACGCCAGCGAGCTGCGCGACCTGCAGTCCGTAGCTGCGGTTGGCCGGCCCCTCCTTGACCGCATGCAGGAACACGATCCCCTCGCCGTGCTCGGTGGCATCCAGGTGCACGTTGGCACAGCCGTCGATTTCCCTCGCCAGGCCCGTCAATTCGAAGTAATGGGTCGCGAACAGGGTGAATGCCCTCAGACGCGTGCCGATGTGCCGTGCCATGGCCCAGGCGAGCGACAGGCCGTCGAACGTACTGGTGCCGCGGCCGATCTCGTCCATCAGGATCAGGCTGCGCGGTCCGGCGTTATGCAGGATGTTGGCCGCCTCGGTCATCTCCACCATGAACGTGGAGCGGCCACCGGCCAGATCGTCCGCCGCGCCGATGCGCGTGAAGATGCGGTCCACGGGGCCGAGCCGCGCCTCGACGGCCGGCACGTAGCTGCCGATGTGCGCCAGGATCACGATGATCGCGGTCTGGCGCATGTACGTGGATTTACCGCCCATGTTCGGGCCGGTGATGACCAGCATCCGCCGCGCATCATCGAGCGCCAGGTCGTTCGGCACGAAGGCCCCCGCGGCGAAGCGCTCCACCACCGGGTGACGGCCGGCGCGGATGCCGATCGTCGGGGTGTCGGTGAGCTCAGGGGCGCTCCACTCGAGCGCGCCGGCGCGCTCGGCGAGCGCCCCGAGCGCGTCGATTTCCGCGAGCGCCCCGGCCGTCTCCTGCAGGGCGGGCAGCTGCTCGATCAGCCGCGTGAGTACCGCCTCGTAGAGCTCCTTCTCGCGCCCGAGCGCGCGCTCACGAGCCCCGAGCACTTTGTCCTCAAAACCCTTCAGCTCCGGGGTGATGAAGCGCTCGGCGGACTTCACCGTCTGGCGCCGCCGGTACTCCTGCGGTGCACGCTCGGCATCCTTGCGCGGGATTTCGATGAAAAACCCCTGGACGCGGTTGTAGCCGAGCTTCAGGGATGCGATCCCGGTGCGTTCGCGCTCCCGCCGCTCGAGCTCGAGCAGAAATTCGTCGGTGTGTGTGGCGATGCGCCGTAGCTCATCGAGCTCGGGGTCGTAGCCCGCCGCAATGACGTCCCCGTCGCGCAGGAACGTCGCGGGCTCCTCGGCGATCGCCCGGCGGAGCAGCTCGATCTCGGCCTCGTGCGTGCCCATCCGCGCGCGGGTCTGGGCGATGAGCGGGGAGTCGATCCGCTCCAGCGCGGCCTGGACCGGGGAGAGCGCGGCGAGCGAGGCGCGCAGCTGCGTCAGATCGCGCGGGCGGGCCGAGCGCAGCGCCACGCGCGAGAGGATGCGCTCGACGTCCCCGACGCTGCGCAGCCGCTCGCGCAGCTCCTCGAACGCGCGGCCCTCGAGCAGCGCCCCGATGGCCTGATAGCGTTGACGCAGGGCCTGCGGATCAGTGATTGGCCGGTTCAGCCAACGGCGCAGCTGCCGCGAGCCCATCGTCGTGGCGCACACATCGAGCACCGCGAACAGCGTCGCATCCTCGCGGCCGGTGAGACTGGTGTCGAGCTCCAGGTTGCGGCGCGTGGCCGCATCGATCATGAGTCCCTCGCCGCGCTCCTCGACCGTCAGCCCGCGAATGTGCGGCAGCGCGCTCTTCTGAGTGTCGCGGACGTATTGCAGCAGTGCGCCCGCGGCGGCAATCGCCAGCGGCAGCTCATCGGCCCCGAAGCCCTTGAGGTCGAGCGTGCCGAGCTGGTCGGTGAGCAGCCGCGAGGCGCTGGCGAGCTCGAAGTGCCAGGGCGGGCGGCTGCGCAGCGCCGCGCCGGTGCGTAGCGCCTCGCGCGAATCCTCGGCCACCAGCAGCTCAGCGGGCTTCAGGCGCTCGAGCTCCGCCTCGAGCGCCCCGACACCGCTCGATTGCAGGACGGTGAAGCGGCCGGCCGCCAGGTCGAGCCAGGCGAGTCCGAAGCGATCCCCGTCGCGCGCCACCGCGCCGACCAGCGTGTCCTGGCGCTCCTCGAGCAGCGCCGCATCCGTCACCGTCCCCGGGGTGACGATGCGGACCACCTCGCGCTCCACGGGTCCCTTGGACTTCAACGGATCGCCCCTCTGTTCGCAGATGGCCACGCTCTCGCCCTTGCGCACCAGCCGCTGCAGGTAGGACTCCACACTGTGCGCCGGCACGCCGGCCATCGGGATCGGCTGACCCGCCGACTGTCCGCGTGAGGTGAGCGTGATGTCCAGCAGCGCCGCGGCGCGGCGCGCGTCCTCGTAGAACATCTCGTAGAAATCGCCCATACGGTAAAAGAGCAGCATGTCCGGGTGGCTGCTCTTGATGCGCAGATACTGCTGCATCATCGGCGTGTGGGCATTCGCTAAATCATTCAAAGACGGGCTATCCAGATGCCGTGGCGGTGAGTCGCGCAGATTAACCCGGTGTCTGCCGAAGTGCGAGAGCCGGGACCGGAACGGCCCGGACCCGCGCCGCAGGGTTTTTCGGGCGCGGCGCAGGGACTGACGGCGGCGGCATTGCCGGGCGCACGCAGCGGCGACGGATCGAGCGCAGAGCCCTCCGGTGAGGCCGTCTGCGCAGGGCTCTGATACGACGTCAGAGTTGATGTCGCATCGGAATGCGCAGTGGGGCGTTCGCTGGAGTCGGGTGTTATGTTCTGCTCGTTGCCTTTTGATACCGGCGGTGATATACCCGCGCATGGCCACGCCGAGGGACTGTGAGCGAGCCTGCCGCAGGCGCGACTTTCGGAGCGCGGCGCCGACGCGCGTGTCGGTTCGACTTCCTAGAAGTTCTCACATGGTCTGCAATGCGGCGCGGGCGCGACCGCGCGAGGCGGCCCATCAGGTCCCACGGGGTCCAGCGCGCACCCTGCGGAATTCCTCGGCCCCAGGAGACGCCGCCGGCGAAATCGCGGCCGCAGGCGGGTCCCTGAGTGTGCGCGGGGCGCTCGATCAACGCCGCTGCGCGCCGAACCGTGCAACGGCTTCACGACACATCGGACTCACCTCCGCTTACGCGCTGGCCGCAACAGTGCGATGAGGGGAGTCGGGCAACAATGTCGATTCTGAACGCACCTATGGGAAGGAATCTGTGCCATGAACAAAATGCATCCGTCTCTGGTCCTCGCCGTCTCCGTGCTGTTGGCAAGCTGCGCGCAGCCACCGTTTGGCAATACCCAGGCGCTCACTGCCGAGGCGCATCGTTTCGGTGTTTCCAGAGGCCTTCTGCTGCGCGCCGAGAGTGCCGGGTATTTCCCGCGCATCCGTCACGGCCAGACGGCGTTTTGCACCCATCAATCCGCCTTTTCTTACATTCCGCGGCTGCAATGTTTTGACACGAGTGCGATCGAGGGCCGTCTGCAGCAGCAAGCGAGGTTCCGCCGATCCGTACGCAATGCGGTCAGATCCTCGCCCACATCCTCATCCACGGGGTGAGCGCTGTCGGGCCAGGCGCCCAATCCGCGTGACGGATCGATGGCTTGCGCATGCGGTGGTCGCGCCCACAAAGGAGGTGCGCCGTCGCGGCGCGTCTCGCGCTCGAACCGCAACACCGTCGCGAGCAGCGGCGTCATCGGTAAAAAAATAGAAGGCATGGACGCCACCGGAGTCCGCAAACACGAGGGTGGCGATCGGCGAGCCGAGCCTGCCGTCGAGTGTGGCGCGGCGTGATCCGGCTGGAAGGTCCTACGGAACCGATGCCGTGCACGTGCTGTCGGGAGCCGCTCAGTGCGGGGCAAAGTCTGGGGACTCACAACGGCCTGTTGGTCGTATCGGGGACGCGAGCGGCGCCCATGAGTCCGGCATCGCCGAAGTCCAAAAATCGGCCGCTGGGCTGCCACCGATAGCGCCCTAACGAGGGTAGTTATTGAACGTAAGTATCTCTAATAAGGGTGTTTAGGTCATTCGGACTTGACTTTGAGGTACTCAAGTGTGATGACTACCCTGTTATGGGTGCTTATAACATTTTAAGCGCTTATTCTGGGTTGTTATGAAGCGATATCCCCTGCCAGATCCGGTCCGCCGTGCGCTCGAAAAACTCGGCCGGGATCTCTCGCTCGCCGCCGCATCTCGCAAGCCTCTTTGGCTGAACGAAGTGGCATTGCGGTGAACACGGTTCGGCGGCTGGAAAGGGGGGTGCCCAGCGGCTCGATCGAGCATCTCGCCCGTATCCTTCACGTGCTGGGCGAGCTCGAACGGTTCGAGACACTGCTCGACACCGGCACGGACGAGGTCGGACTCATGATGATGGACGAGCGTCTCCCTCAGCGCATTCGGGTCCGACAATCGAAGGGTGCGCTGTGAGTGTGCGACCGCTCAGGCAGCAGGCCGAGGTCGTCATGGGTGCCAGAGCCTCGGCGGTCGGCCAGCTCACCTTCGTTCGCGAGGGACGCCGCGAATACTCTGCCTTTTGTTATGCGTCCGAGTGGCTGCGCTCGCGCGATCGCTTCGAAGTCTCGCCTGATTTACCACCGCGAGGGGGGGGTGTGACCCGTCGCGTGCCGAGCACATTTGACTCGCCGCTTCCATTTGCGCTCGCCGACACTGCGCCAGACGCATGGGGGGCGCGCATCATCCGCCGTGCGCACGCGAAGCGTCGCGCCCAAGACCCGACTCTTGCGCCGCTGACGGCGTTCGACCATCTAGTGTCGGTCGATGACTTCAGTCGCGTTGGGGCGCTGCGCCTGGTCGATTCGAAGGGTCAGTTCCTTCACTCCGGCGCAGATCACCGCACGCCCCCCCCTCTTTGAACTTGGCAAGATTGCCGTCGCCGCACACAGGGTCGAAGCGGGAAGCGACACGGGGGCGGATCTGTCCTATCTTCTGGGTAAGGCAACGTCCCTCGGTGGATTGCGGCCGAAGTGCACGATCCTCGAGGAGGACGGTGCTCTTGCGATCGGTAAATTCGCGAGCCTCCAGGATGAACGGTCGATCGTTCGTGGCGAGGTCCTTGCCCTGAGGCTCCTGGCACATGCCGGCAGCCAAGTCGCGCGCGCCCGAGTGGTCACCGTCGATGGCGCCGAGGTCGCCATCGTGCGTCGCTTTGATCGCGACGGCGAGGGCGCGCGAATCCCCTACCTCTCCGGCGGGACGCCGCTTCAGTGCCGTCGCGATGAGGATCGCGCATACTCCGAGCTGGCCGATGCGATCCGAAGGATCGGTGCCGCACCTGCCGTTGATCTGCGCGAACTGTGGAGGCGACTGGTCATTAATTTCTTGATCACCAACGTGGACGACCATCTGTGGAACGTCGGCCTTCTGTACGCGGGTGACGGGAAATGGCGCTTGGCGCCTGCTTTCGACGTCGACCCGTTCCCCGACGAGGCACGGGAGTTGAAGACGTGGTTGAGTGAGGCGTCCGGTCCGATCACGTCGCTCGAGCAGCTGCTGAGCGAAGCACCCTATTTCGGTCTCACCCACGCCGAGGGCGGGGAACTCCTCGGTACCGTTGCTTTGAAGTTGGCTCAATGGAGGGAAATTGCCAGTGCCCGGGACGTGGGGCTCACCGATGCCGATATCGCACAGTTCGCGCCAGCCTTTGAGCATGATGATGCTCGTGCTGCGCGGGCGTTGGCCCATTGAGCGGGCGGGCGCATCCGGCGTGCCCCGTCGAGGAGTGCAGCGGGGCGCGCTTCGCAGGCAGAAGGCACGTCATTCGGGCGCGGGGTTGAGTGTGGAGAGGGCGAGCGCAGCGCGGCGGGTCTCGCGTTTGAACAGAAACAACGTCATGAGCAGCAGCGTCATCGGCACCAGCGAAAAATAGAAGGCGTGGATGCCCCCGAAGCGTGCAAACACGATCGCCGTGATGCGCGAGCCGAGCGTGCCGCCGAGCGCGGAGAACACCAGGATCAGTCCGGTCATGGCCGCGTGCGACGGCTTCGGCAGCGCACTCAGTGCCACGGAGTTGATCACCGGATAGATCGGCGCCATCAGCAGGCCGATCAGCGGGATGAGGTAGGCCGCCAGGGGCGCATGCATCCAGCCGACCTGTCCGCCCCTGATGCCTCGGGCGAGTGGCAGCGTCACAAGCATCAGCAGCGCCATGCCGACGATGCAGGTATTGAGCAGCGGATACCAGGCGACGCGCCGCAGCACTTGGCCGGCCGCGACTCGCCCGATGGCGATGGAGGCGGCCAGCATGCTCGCCATCTGCACGGCAACGGCATCCGGGAGCTTCAATACCTCGTTGTTGAAGGTCGGCAGCCATGTGCCGAAACTCTGCTCGATGAGCACGTAGAAGAACGTCGAGGCCAGGAACACGTACACCATCGGGCGCAGCGACGAGCCGCTGATCTGCGCAAGGGATGCGCGCACCGGTTGCGCCTTGCCGCGCGCCGCCGATTCGTCCAGGCGCGAGACACCGAGCAGCGTCATCGCCACGATGCAGGCCGCGGCGATCACCCAGTACACGCGCAGCCAGGCGATGCTGGCGGGCGCGCGGGAGCGGATGAAGGCGCTGAACAGCCATCCGGAGATCACCACCCCGACCATGAACAGCCCTTCGATGAAATTGGTCAGGCGGGCGTGTTCGCTTTGGGTGCTTGTGAGCAGGCCGATGGCCCCGTACACGGATACCTTGGTGAGCGCGAACGCGACGCCAACGCACACGAACAGCAGCTCGGTGGTGTGAAACCCCGGGAACAGCGGCATGAGCGTGCAGGCTACGCCGACGACCGCCAGTCCGATCACGATGGCGCGGCGGTAGCCGAGCAGCGGCAGGAACGAGGCAACCGCGAACGAGGTGATCACGATCGGCAGATCCTTGAACAGCTCGAGCAGGCTCGCCTCGGGCTTACCGACCCGAAAACTGTGGATCGACTGCAGGATCACGGTCCCGACGCTGTTCAGCAGGACTGCGAAGATCATGAAGCTCAGCGCCAAAGCGCCGATCAGCCGATAGCGGTTCACCGGGTGCGACATGCAGGAGTGGTCTTTACGGCCAGCGTAAGCCCGTGGATGATAGCGATATCCCGGACCGCGCGAACCTGCTGTGGTGGACCGCAAGAAAAAATCCCCGACCGCCCCTGCGAGCCTCACCATGGCCGACCTGGCCGGACTCGCAGGCGTCTCGACGATCACGGTTTCGCGTGCGCTCTCCGGCAGCGCGCTCGTCAGCCCCGAGACCCGCGAGCGTGTACAGCAGCTGGCGCGCAAGCACGGCTACAAGCTCAACGTCAGCGCACGCAACCTGCGCCTGCGGCGGTCCCACGCGGTGGCGGTGATCGTCGAGATGACCCCGACGCCCGAGCGCACCATGTGGGACCCGTACCCGCTGGCCCTGCTCGGAGGGATTTCGCAGGAGCTGACCTCCGCCGGGTACAACGTGCTGCTCACCACGCGGCAGGCCGCGGGCGACGTCGCGGTGCAGGCGGCCGATGGACTGATTCTGCTCGGTCAGGGCGCCCATCAGGATGCGGTGCATGCGTACGACCGGCTGGGCCTGCCGATGGTGGTGTGGGGTGCCGCCGGGGTCGGCGGGGATGAGCATATCGTGGTCGGCAGCGACAACCGCCACGGCGGCATGAGCGTCGCAGAGCGCTTCGTCTCCCTCGGCCGTCGCCACCCGGTGTTCATCGGCAATCCCGATCACCCCGAGATGTCGCAGCGCTTTGCCGGGTTCCTCGATGAGCTCGGCCGCCACGGCATCAAGCCGTTGCTGATGCGCCGTTCGGACTTCACCCTCGAGAGCGGTGTGCAGGCGGTGCGCTCGCTGCACAACCGCCGGGTGCAGTTCGACGCCATCTTCGCCTGCTCCGATCTGGTGGCGATGGGGGCGATTCGGGCGCTGGTCGAATTGGGCCAGCGCGTCCCGGAGGACGTCTCGGTGATCGGCTACGACGACACCCCGCAGGGGGCGACTTTTCTGCCGCCGCTCTCGACCGTGCGGCAGAACTGGCAGGAGGGCGGGGTGCTCCTCGCCCGCAAGGTGCTCGGCGTCATCCGCGGCGAGCCGGTCGACTCGCAGATGCTGCCCACCGCACTTGTGCTGCGCGCCACCTGAGCGGATCGGCTCGGCGCGCCAGCCCGACCTGCGCGAAGCGGCGCGCGGTATCCCGATCGGCCTTCGCCGCAGAGGCGAAGTCATCGTGCGCGGCTGTGTCTGATCCCGTGCGACGCGGCTCCGTGGGTTCAAGACTAGCGCACGGCGGGCGGTACGCAAGGGCGGTGTGGGGGCGGGGCGGCGTAGCGGGCGGCGTACACTGTGTGCATGAGCACTCCTGCCGTCACGGACCCTGAGTTGTACGCCCTCGCCGAGCAGGCCGGACAGGCCCTGCGGACCGCAGGCCTTCGGATCGTCACGGCCGAGTCCTGCACGGCGGGGTGGATCGCCAAGGCGCTCACGGACGTACCGGGCAGCTCACAGTGGGTCGAGTGCGGCTACGTGACCTATTCGGATGCGGCCAAGATGCGTGATCTGGGTGTCGCGGCCGCGACACTGAAGACCCATGGTGCGGTGAGCGAGGCGGTGGTCCTGGAGATGGCGCAGGGGGCGCTGCGGGTGTCCGGGGCCGAGCTTGCCGTGGCGGTGAGCGGGATCGCCGGCCCCGATGGCGGCACGTCTGACAAGCCGGTCGGCACGGTGTGGTTCGCGGTCGCGGTGCGATCGCGGCCGGCGCCGCTGAGCGGCGTGCAGCACTTTGCGGGTGATCGTGACGCGGTCCGCCGCCACACCGTGGTACACGCCCTGCAGCAGGTGCTCACAGCGCTCGGCGGCGCGGTGCCGGGCACGCCGTGAGGGTCCATGGGCCGGCCCGCCCGGCCGAGCCGGTGTCCGGCCCGCGCCGATTATTCTTCGCGCTTTGGCCCGATGCTCCCATGCGCGAGCGGCTAGCGCCGGCGGTGCACGATGCCGTGTGGGGTTGCGGCGGCCGGCCCGTACCGCCCGAGCATTGGCATCTGACGGTGGCCTTCCTTGGCGCCGTACCGGCTGCGCGGGTCGCTGAGCTTGCCGTCCTCGCGTCGGCCGCGGCATACGCCGCAGCCGCACCCGAAGCGGGCCTCGAGTTGTCGCTTGCGAGGCTGGCTGACTGGCCGCAGTCGCAGGTTCTGTGCGTCCTGCCGATCGAGCCGCCGACGGCCCTCGGCCGGTTGGCGAGGGCGTTGACGGATTCCCTGAGCGCAGCGGGTTTTGTTCCGGATCTCAAACCCTTCCGCGCGCATGTCACTGTGGCACGCAAAGTTACGCGGCCAAGTGAGCCTCGCCCGCTGCGGGTGGTGCGCTGGCGGTTCGAGCGTTTCGCGCTGGTCGAGAGCCGGACGCTGCCGCGCGGAGCCGTGTACAGTGTTGTCGAAACGTACCCACTGTGCAGCGGTGCATGAGCGCGAAAATAACATCTTGCGCATGCATCCGGGCTGCTGACCGCGGCAACTTTGTGGGATAATTCGCGCACCGCTCCGTTATCAAAACACCCGGGACACCCAGATGGAAGAGAATCGTAAGAAGGCGCTCGCCGCCGCTTTGGGCCAAATCGAGAAACAATTCGGCAAGGGCTCGGTGATGCGTCTTGGCGACGCGGCCGCCGCCTACGATGTCGAGGCCGTGTCGACCGGTTCGCTGGGGCTGGATATCGCGCTTGGCGTCGGTGGCCTGCCGCGCGGACGCGTGGTGGAGGTCTACGGACCGGAGTCTTCGGGCAAAACGACCCTGACGCTGCAGGTGATTGCCGAAGTGCAGCGCAACGGTGGCACCGCCGCGTTCGTCGACGCCGAGCACGCCCTTGACCCGGCCTACGCCGAGAAACTCGGGGTGAATATCGCCGACCTGCTCGTCTCGCAGCCTGACACCGGCGAGCAGGCACTTGAAATCACCGACATGCTGGTGCGCTCCAATGCGGTCGACATCGTGGTGATCGATTCCGTGGCCGCCCTGACGCCGAAGGCCGAAATCGAAGGCGAGATGGGCGAGATGCAGGTGGGCCTGCAGGCCCGCCTGATGTCCCAGGCGCTGCGCAAGCTGACCGGCAACATCAAGCGCTCCAACACCATCGTGATCTTCATCAACCAGATCCGCATGAAGATCGGCGTGATGTTCGGCAGTCCCGAGACCACCACCGGCGGCAACGCGCTGAAGTTCTACGCCTCGGTGCGGCTCGACATCCGCCGTATCGGCGCGATCAAGAACGGCGAGGAAGTGGTCGGCAACATGACCCGGGTCAAAGTGGTCAAGAACAAGGTCGCCCCGCCGTTCCGCGAGGCCGAATTCGAGATCATGTACGGCCTGGGCATCTCGCGCGAAGGGGAGATCATCGATCTGGCCAGTGCCCAGGAGATCATCGAGAAGTCCGGCGCATGGTATTCGTACAAGGGCAATCGGATCGGTCAGGGCAAGGACAACGCCCGAACCTTCCTGCAGAACAACCCGGAACTGGCCCGGGAGATCGAGACCGAAGTGCGTGCCCGGCTGCTGCCGGTCCGCCCGCCGCGCAGCGCCGGTGGCGAAGCGGCCACGGCCTGAGGCGGCCGGCGATGCCAGCAGTGCCCGGGCGGCCGCGCTCGGGCTGCTGGCGCGGCGCGACTACTTGAGCGCCGAACTCGGTCGCAAGCTGCGCGAACGCGGGTTCCAGTCGCAGGCGGTGACCGAAGCCCTCGAGCACCTGACGGCCGAGCACCTGCTCGACGATGCGCGCACGGTCGAGCGCTTCGTGGCTTATCGCGCCGGGCGCGGCCAGGGACCGCTGCGCATCGGGCTTGACCTGAAGGCCCTGGGCGCGCCGGCGGAGCTCATCGGCCCGGCGCTTCAGTCCGGGCCGGAGTGGCGGGCCCTCGCCCGGGACGTGCGCCGTCGCCGGTTCGGCGCGGCGGCCCCTGCCGACTGGACCGAGCGCGCCCGGCAAGCGCGATTTTTGCAGTACCGGGGCTTTTCATCGGATGATATCCGGGCGGCCACTGGCGCCGAGCTCGAACTGGACTGACGACCTTGACCCGACCTCCCTTTATGGGCGCCGCCGATGTGCGCCGCGCCTTTCTTGAATTTTTCCGCGACCGCGGCCACACCGTCGTGCCCTCGAGCCCGCTCGTGCCGGGCAACGATCCGACGCTCCTGTTCACTAATGCCGGCATGGTGCAGTTCAAGGATGTGTTCCTCGGCAAGGAGAAGCGCGAGTACTTGCGCGCGGCGACCAGCCAGCGTTGTGTGCGGGCCGGTGGCAAGCACAATGACCTGGAGAACGTCGGGTACACAGCCCGGCACCACACGTTCTTCGAGATGCTGGGGAATTTCTCCTTTGGGGATTACTTCAAGCGCGAAGCCATCGGGTTCGCCTGGTCATTCCTCACCGAGACACTGAAGCTCGATCCGAAGCGCCTGTGGGTGACCGTGTACCGCGAAGACGATGAGGCCGCGGAGATCTGGCTGAAGGACATCGGCGTGTCCGCCGAGCGCTTCGCGCGTCTCGGAGAGAAGTCGAATTTCTGGGCGATGGGCGATACCGGTCCCTGTGGCCCGTGCAGCGAGATCTTCTACGACCACGGCGCCGATGTGCCCGGTGGCCCGCCCGGATCACCGGACGAGGATGGCGACCGGTACGTGGAGATCTGGAACCTGGTGTTCATGCAGTTCGAGCGTGCCGCCGACGGCGCGCTCGCGGCGCTGCCGAAGCCCTCGGTGGACACCGGCATGGGACTCGAGCGGGTCTCCGCCGTGCTGCAGGGCGTGCACTCGAACTACGACATCGACCTGTTCCGCAACCTGATCGTGGCGGCTGCGAAGCTTGCCGGCACCGACGATCTGGCCTCCAGTTCACTGCGGGTGATCGCTGATCACATCCGCGCATGCACCTTCCTCGTGCTCGACGGGGTGCTGCCCTCGAACGAGGGACGCGGCTACGTACTGCGCCGCATCATCCGCCGGGCAGTGCGTCACGGCTACAAGCTCGGGATCTCCGAGCCGTTCTTCTACAAGCTGGTCGCCGTGCTCGAGCACGAAATGAGCAGCGCCTATCCGGAACTGACCCGGGGCCGCGCGCAGGCCGAGCGTGTGCTGCGCCAGGAGGAGGAGCGCTTCGCCGAGACCCTCGCCAAGGGCATGGCGTTGCTCGAGGGGGCCATCGCGGATCTCGGTCCGGCCGGCACCGTGATCCCGGGCGAGGTGGTCTTCAAGCTCTACGATACCTATGGCTTCCCCGCCGACCTGACGGCCGATATCGCGCGTGAGCGCGGACTCGCCATCGACCACGACGGGTTCGATGCCGCCATGGAATCCCAGCGGCGCCGCTCGCAGGAGGCGAGTAAGTTCGGGGTCGATCTGCGCGGTGCCGCGCCGATCGATGCGCGCACAGCGTTCGAGGGCTACGCGCAGACGCAGGCCGAGGGCCGTGTCGTGGCGCTCCTACGGGACGGGGCGCAGGTCGAGCAGATCGGCGCAGGAGAGCAGGGCGAAGTGGTGCTCGCGCGTACGCCGTTCTACGCCGAGTCGGGCGGCCAGGTGGGCGATGTCGGAATACTGGCAGCCGCCGGAGCGCGCTTTGAGGTGACGGACACGCGCAAGCGCGGGGCCGCCCACGTCCATATCGGGCGCGTAACTGAAGGCCGCATTCGCGTGGGCGATACGCTCTGTGCGACGGTTGATGCCGAGCGCCGGCGCGCTACGGCGCGCAATCACACCGCTACGCACCTGCTGCATGCGGCGCTGCGTCAGCGCCTCGGGACGCACGTTCAGCAGAAGGGCTCGCTGGTCGCGCCCGACCGACTGCGCTTCGATTTTTCGCATCCGCAAGCGCTGGGTGCCGAAGAGCTGGTGGCGATCGAGCGGGTGGTCAATGCGCAGATTCGCGCCAATGCCCCGGCTGAGACGCGCCTGATGGACTACGAGCACGCGGTCGCCGAGGGCGCGATGGCGCTCTTTGGCGAGAAATACGACCGGGATGTGCGCGTGCTGCGGGTCGGTGACTTCTCGATGGAGCTGTGCGGTGGAACTCACGTCGAGCGCGCCGGAGACATCGGGCTGTTCAAGATCGTGGGCGAAAGTGGTGTGGCTTCGGGTGTACGGCGCATCGAGGCGGTGACCGGAGAGGGGGCCGTTGAGTTCGTCGAGCAGAACGAGGCGCTGCTGAAGGAATTGGCGCACCTCGTGCGAGGGTCACGCGAGGACGTGACCGACAAGGTGCGCGAGACCCTTGAACGCGTCAAGCAAATGGAGCGGGAGGTGCGTGCCCTGAAGGACCGGCTCGCATCCGGCCAGGGCGTCGACCTGGCGGCGGGCGCGCGCGACATCCGCGGCGTGAAGGTGCTGGCCACTCAGGTGGCTGATGCCGACGCGGCTGCGCTGCGCAGTGCGGTGGACGGGCTGAAGGAGCGGCTGAAATCCGCGGTCATCGTGCTCGCCTCCGTACAGGCGCCGGACAAGGTCGTGCTGGTGGCCGGCGTCACCGCAGACCAGACGGCGCGCATCAAGGCCGGTGAGCTGGTGGGGACGGTCGCGGCCCGCATCGGCGGCCGCGGCGGCGGACGGGCGGATTTTGCCCAAGCGGGCGGCACTAATCCCGCCGAACTCGAGGCCGCGCTCGCGGCCGTTGCGGACTGGGTGGGCGGTCGCCTCGCCGACTGATGTGCCGGGTTTGCACGGATTCCCCGTGCCGCCAAAGGGTGTACAGTGGCTCGTGAGGAGGTCGAGCCATGCTCATATTAACCCGAAGAGTAGGCGAGACGCTGATGATCGGAGACGAAGTCTCGGTCACCGTCCTCGGCGTCAAGGGAAACCAGGTGCGGATTGGAATCCAGGCGCCGAAAGACGTCGCGGTCCACCGCGAGGAGATCTACAGACGCATCCAGCGGGAGAAGGAGCAGCACGCTCCGGGGTCGCATTCCGGGCCGGAAGCGGGTTCCCAGAGCGAGATGACGACTGCGGACGTGCCCGACACCGTGTTCTGAACAGTGAGGCGGAGCGGGCCGTGAACGACCCCTGCGGCTGCGATGGTCACGCCGCGGGATGCTCAGTGACGCGGTCGGCTTTGCCCAGGCCGTGCATCGACCCTACGGTCATCCGGGTTAAGGTTGGCCGAGTCCTTCCCGTGCCCTGACGCCCGCCCCGCGTGTTTCACGTCCCACCCTCTTGGCGGTCGGTGCTGGGCTGCATGACTGTTTTAATATCCAGTACGATACGCAGATCGAATGGAACCACCGGGGTTGATTATGACCCCGTTCGCTTCGAAGTCCCAATCTTGGGGCGTTTCCAGTATCATGCGGCCCCTGTTCGCGGGGCACAGGGCAGCGCGCATGCTGAGCCAGGACGCCCTGCGGCATACCCGCTGTACGAGATGCGGAGAGATGGCCGAGTGGTCGAAGGCGCACCCCTGCTAAGGGTGTAAGGGTCAAAAGCCCTTCGAGGGTTCGAATCCCTCTCTCTCCGCCAAAATTTCCTTGAAAAATCAATAAACTGCAGAGTTTTCTGCGAGAATTTGCATCGTGCGCACGACGCGGTGTCTGGCACGCGCTCTCAGGCGATGCCAGCCGGGATCGTTCTCTCGAGGCGCGCCGAGAGGCTTCAGTGAGGAATGTGATTCGGCGTCAGTGCGAGAAGAAACTCCTCGCACGGAATACACAATACATCGTCGCGTTTGATTCGGTCCTTGCCTCGATAGAGCAGGAACCGCTGACTTTGAGGATAGTCCTCGCCGAAGCTTCTGAGTGCCCGCAGATCCTCCGGACGCACTCTTGTCGAATTCTTGACCTCAATCGCATGGATGCCGCTGGCTCCATAGATGATGAAGTCGATTTCCGCTTGTGAGCGCGTCTGCCAGTAATAGAGTTCGTGTCGGTCGCTTGAATAGGCGCACCATGCACGCAAGTGCTGTGCCACCAGGCCCTCCAGTGCAGCGCCGTCAATATCCGCTACAGCGTCGAGCGGCCCGCTCGGGCGATTAGCGCGGAACACCCCCGTATCGAAGTAATAGAACTTCGGATGAGACGCGAGTTCGCGCTTTGCGCGCCGGGTGAAGACATTGAGTCGAAATCCCAGCAATAAGTCTTCCAGGACTCCGAGGTAACCTTCGGCAGTCTTTCTATTCACGTGGCAGTCGCGCGCTACCGATGCGAGGTTTAACACCGAGCCGTGCGAGTAGCTCATCGCTTCGAGAAAGCGAGCAAAGGATCCGATATTGCGGACCAGTCCCTCCGTCTGGACTTCCTCACGCAAGTAAAGACCGTTATATGCACCCAGAAGCGCATCGGGATCGTGTGCGGCCCGGATGACCGGGAGCATTCCGTGTTGCAAAGCAGAGTCCAGCGTAAAGTCGCGGCCGAGTTCTGCAGCCATGTACGGGTGCAAGTGCTTTTCTGCTGCGCGGCCGCCGAGCAGATTAATCCCTCCGCGGCGTAACTTACGGGCGCTCGATCCGGTCAGGACGAACTGGTGTCCTGTCTTCTTTTCGATCAGAAAGTGGACGACCTCAAGTAGCTCCGGCAGCTTCTGAATTTCGTCGATGAAGATCTGCTTGGCATGCGGATTGGCGTCCACCAGCTCACGCAATTGTTCGGGCCGGGCGGACAGCTGGCGTAACGTAGCGGGATCGAGCAGATCAATTCGCAGGGCATTTGGGAACTCATGGTTGCACCACAACGTTTTGCCCGTCCCGCGCGGTCCCAATAGGAAAAAATGATCTCGGCCGGCTGAGAGAAATCGAGGCGTAAATGCCATAATGCGACGCAATATGGCATCATCGATACTATTTTGCAATTTCGAATTCCGTGCTCGCCCACCCGATTCTCGCCCTACACCGTCGAGGGGACTTGAGTGGGTATGGAAATTCGGAAGGACGGCATTCCTCTTTGCAGTCAATGACCTATAAGATCACGTGAATGCCTCTCTCCGCCAGAAATATCGTTATAAATCCAAGCGTTACTACGTTTCGTGCTGCGATTCGCGGCATCCTGAGGCCGCGCCATTTCTCATGGGTTCTCGGGCCGGCTCGCGCGGCGTCGCGTTGTCTCGCGCAGGTGTTGGCGTTGACGGACCCTTGGTGGTGAAGTTGGATCGCTCCGGCGCAGGTCCACTCGCACAGGGCATCAGCCGAGCGCCCGCGTGTAGATTAGAGTGAACTCTATTTTGGACACGGAAAAATCGGGGTTCAGTCGGAGCGGCGCATGCGGCGGCACGGTGATCATGGATCGGCCAGCGCCGCATCGGCCCTCCTGCGCGGGACTTGATGGCAGGCCGGATCTCGCCCAACCAATTCTCTAGCTACGACGCA
>JAKBBE010000192.1 GCA_021826035.1 Pseudomonadota bacterium
TCCGTCTCGGTCACCGCCAGTTCTTCGAGCGCCTGCCGGGCGTGCTCTGGGACGGGCACCAGCTGCTTGCGTTGGCCCTTCGGCAGCTCGCGCAGCACCGTGACCACCTTCTCCAGACGCCAGCCCGGGACCAACCAGGCCAGACGATCCGCATCGAGGCGCTCGAGCAGCACATCGGGTACGAGCAAGGTGAGTCCGTCATCGGCCTCACCGGGCTCGAAGCGGTACAGGAGCGCCAGGCGGTTGCCGCCGACGCGCAGCGCATCGGGAAAGCGCCGCGCGTCGATCTCCTCCGGCGTGCGCAGCATCAGGCCGGCGCGCGACATGGTGAGGCGCTGCGGCTCGCGCGGCTGCATGTGGCGCCACCAGCGCGTGAAGCTCGCCGTCGAATTGACCTCGGGCGGGATGCGCTCGCGGTAGAACTCGACCTGCTGCTCCTCGGCGGCCACGATGTCGCGGCGGCGGATTTTGGCCTCGAGCCGCTCGAGCTCGGCGCGCACCGCGCGGTTGACCGCCAGGAACGGTGCATTGGCGAGCGTACGGGGCGGGCCGTCTTCGGGATCGAGAAGCGCTTCGCGGATGAAGATGTCGCGCGCCTCCCGAGGCGCGATGCGTCCGTAGTCGACTCGGCGCCGGTTCGCCAGTTGCAGCCCGTAGAGCGTCACGGTCTCGAACGCCCCGACGATCCCGCGCCGCTCGACCCAGTGCGGCTCGCTGTAGCTGCGCTTCAGCAGATGCGTGGCCGAGTGCTCGATCCAGGCCGGCTCGACGGCCGCCACCATGCGGGCGTAGAGGCGCGTCGTCTCGAGCAGACTCGCCGCGACGATCCACTTCGGCGGCCGGGCGGCGAGTGGCGTACCGCGCGCGATGACAAAACGGATACCGCGCGGCCCATCGTACTCACGCCGCTCGTTCAGCGTGCCGATCGAGCCCAGAAAGCCGGTGAGAATCCCCTGGTGAAGCTCGACGTAGGCCGCCGCGATCAGATTGGTGCGCAGGCCGAGCTCGCGCGCGCTGCGGGCGAGCTGGTGGTGCAGCTCCTGCCACTCGCGCATGCGCAGGAAGGACAGGAAGTGCTCCCGGCACCACTTGCGCAGCTGGCTGCCGGTGCGCTGTCCGCTCTGCTCAGCGTAGGCGCGCCACAGGTTCAGCACGGTGAGGAAGTCCGAGCGCGCGTCGGCGAACAGAGCATGCTTCTCGGCGGCCTGTTGCTGCTGGTCCGCCGGCCGTTCCCGCGGGTCCTGCGTCTCGAGGAATGCAGCGATGATCAGCATCTCGGCGAGGCAGCCGAGCTGTGCGGCGGCGAGCAGCATCCGTCCGAGTCGCGGATCGAGCGGGAGGGCGGCGATCTGGTGTCCGAGCGCCGTCACGCGCCCGGCGTCCATCGCCTGCAGCTCCTCCAGCAGCCGCACACCGTCGCTGATCAGTCGTGCCTCGGGCGGATCGAGAAACGGGAAGTCTTGCGGCTCGCCGAGTTCCAGGCTCGCCATGCGCAGAATCACGCTGGCGAGATTGGTACGCAGCACCTCCGGGGCCGTGTACGGTTCGCGAGCGGCAAAGTCCTCCTCGGCATACAGGCGGATGCACACGCCCGGTGCCTCGCGACCACAGCGGCCCTTGCGTTGCTCGGCACTCGCCTGCGAGACCGGCTCGACGTGCAGGCGCTGCACTTTGGCGCGTGCGCTGTAGCGGCTGATACGCGCCAGGCCCGAGTCGATGACGTGGCGGATGCCGGGCACGGTGAGGGAGGTTTCCGCGACGTTGGTGGCGAGGATCACCCGTCGCCCGGTGTGCCCCTGGAAGATGCGCGCCTGCTCACCCGCCGAGAGGCGCGCATAGAGTGGCAGCACCTCGGTATGGCGCAGCTCGGCGCGCTCCAGTGCCTCAGCCGCCTCGCGGATGTGCTTCTCCCCGGGGAGAAAGACCAGCGTGTCGGCCTCTGGACCGGCCGAGGCGAGTTCGCGCACCGCGGCCACCACCCCTTCGGGCAGCGACAGCTCCGCGGCGTCCTCGTCCTCGGCCGCGAGCGGCCGGTAGCGGACCTCGACCGGATAGCTTCGCCCGGACACCTCGATCACCGGTGCGGCGCCGAAGAACGCCGCAATGCGCTCTGGCTCGATCGTCGCGGAGGTCACGATGAGCCGCAGGTCGGATCGGCGCGCCAGCAGCTGGCGCAGCACACCGAGCAGCAGGTCGATGTTCAGACTGCGCTCGTGCGCCTCATCGATGATCAGCGTGTCGTAGCGGCGCAGCGCGCGGTCGCTCTCGAGTTCCTTCAGCAGGATGCCGTCGGTCATGAGCTTGACGCGGCACGCGGGCCCGGTGCGGTCGGTGAAGCGCACCTGGTAACCGACCGCCCCGCCGACCGTGGTCCCGAGCTCCTCGGCAAGACGGGTGGACAAAGCGCGTGCGGCGATCCGCCGCGGCTGGGTGTGGCCGATCAGACCGGCGACACCCCGGCCGGCCTCGAGGCAGAATTTCGGTAACTGCGTGGACTTGCCTGAGCCGGTCGCCCCGCAGACCACGATCACCGGGTGGCGCTCGAGCGCCTGGATGATCTCTTCGCGGTGCGCCGTGATCGGCAGAGCCGCATCGTAGTCGAGCCGCAGCGGCGCGACGCTCGCGCGCGCCCCGGCACCGCGGTGAACGGTTTCCATCCGCTCAAGTGTAATGCACTGCCGCGGCGGACGGCGCGGACTAGATCACCCCGCGGCGCAGCTGGTCGAGTTCGATCGACTCGAACAGGGCGCGGAAATTGCCCTCGCCGAAGCCTTCGTTGCCCTTGCGCTGGATGATCTCGAAGAAAATCGGCCCGATCACGTTGGCGGTGAAGATCTGCAGCAGCAGGCCCTCGCCGCCCTGCGGGTTGCCGTCGATCAGGATGCGCCGCCGGCGCAGCTCCTCGAGCGGCTCGCCGTGCCCGGGCACTCGCGCCTCGATCCCCTCGTAGTAGGTCTCGGGGGAGTCCTGGAACTGTATCCCGTGGCCGCGCAGCACATCGACCGTGCGGTAGATGTCCTCGGTGGCGAGCGCGATGTGCTGAATGCCCTCGCCGTGGTACTCGCGCAGGTATTCCTCGATCTGGCTCTTGTCGTCCTGCGATTCGTTGATCGGAATGCGGATCTTGCCGCACGGGCTGGTCATGGCGCGCGAGAACAGTCCGGTGTGCTTGCCCTCGATGTCGAAGTAGCGGATCTGGCGGAAATTAAACAGCTTCTCGTAAAAGCCCGCCCAGCGGTCCATGTTGCCGCGGCGCACGTTGTGGGTCAGATGGTCGATGAGGGTCAGGCCCGCTTCGCTCGCACCCGGCACCGGCGCCACGGGACGGAAATCGACGTCGTAGATCGAGCGCTCACCGTAACGGTCGACCAGATAGATCAGCGAGCCGCCGATGCCCTCGATGCACGGGATGTTCAGCTCCATCGGGCCGGCGAGCTGCGGGCCGGGCTTGGCGCCGAGCTCGAGCGCGCGCCGGTAGGCGTACGCGGCGTCCGTGACGCGAAAACCCATCGCGCAGGCCGACGGGCCGTGGTCGCGCGCGAACTGCTGCGCGAAGGAGTTCGGCTCAGCGTTGATGATGAAATTGATGCCGCCCTGTCCGTGCAGCGTCACGTTCTTCGAGCGGTGCTGGGCCCGGACCGGAAATCCCATCCGCTCGAACAGCTCGCGCAGCAGCTGCGGATTCGGCGCGGTGTATTCGACGAACTCGAAGCCGTCGGTACCCATGGGATTGTCGCGATTCTGGCTCATCGGTAACTCCCTCGAGGCCGCACGCTGCGCGGCGTGCCATTTCGTTGCGGACGCAACTATTATACTCTGGCCGCTTCTTCGTGGACAGACGTATATAATCGCGCCCCACCATGCATGCCACATCCTCCGCCGGCGACAGCCGGCACCTGCGCAGCATCCCCCCCGCGCGTCTCGCGCTGATCGACCGAATCGCCCGCATTCGCCTGCCTCGCGGCCCGCACGCC
The DNA here is from genome assembly GCA_021826035.1 of Pseudomonadota bacterium. The sequence goes on from JAKBBE010000192.1 coordinate 3,975, forward strand.
GCGGCGCTGAGCGTGTCGGCCGACTTCCTGCGGACCTACTACCGAGGAGTAGGCGAGGAAGATCTGGCAGCGCGCACGCCCCAGGCGCTGGCGCACGCCGCGCGCGGTCACCTCGAACTCGGTCGGCGCCGCGCGCCGGGGCAGTCCGTGGTGCGGGTGTTCAATCCCGACCCCGAGCGCGACGGCTTCGAGTCGCCGCACACGGTGGTGCAGATCGTCACCGACGACCGGCCGTTCCTCATCGATTCGCTCGGGCTCGCCTTCAGCCGGGCCGGCCTCGCAGTACACGTGATCGTGCACCCGGTCCTTGAGGTGCGTCGCGACGGCCGCGGGCGCCTCAGCGGATTCGGCGGCGACGGGGCGCGCGCTGCGCGGACTGAATCCTGGGAAATGTACGAAATCGACCGGCGCACGGACACCGAGACGCTCGAGCAGCTGCGCCAGGAACTCGAGCGCACGCTGCAAGAGGTCGGCGCAGCCGTCGAGGACTGGGAGCCGATGCGCGAGCGAGCGCACGCAATCGTCACCGAACTGAAGAGCAGCCCGCCGGCGCTGCCGAGCGAGGAGATCACCGAGGCGTGCCAGCTGCTGCAGTGGATGGAGGAGCGGCATTTCGTGTTCCTCGGCTACCGCCAGT
>JAKBBE010000193.1 GCA_021826035.1 Pseudomonadota bacterium
TCTACGAGGAGGCGCTGTTTCGCGAGAAGGAGAGCGCGCAGATCACCCTGCAGTCGATCGGCGATGGGGTGATCACCACCGATGCCGAATCCGTCATCGACTACATCAATCCGGTCGCTGAGGCGCTCACCGGCTGGCGGCTCGAGAACGCGATGGGTCGGCCGGTGGAGGAGATCTTCCGCGCCTTCCACGAGGAGACCTGCGAGCCGCTGGAGAACCCGCTCACCATGGCGGTGCGGCGCGTACGACCGATCAAATCGGTCCGGCCCATGCTGCTGATCCGCCGCGACGGCAACGAACTGTACGTCGAGAGCACGGCCGCGCCGATCCGCGACGGGGCCGGCAAGGTCACCGGCGGGGTGCTGGTGTTCCATGACGTGAGCGAGGCGCGCGAGCTGAACCGGCGGCTGTCCTACCACGCCAGTCACGATCTGCTCACCGGTCTGGTGAACCGGCGGGAGTTCGAGAGCCGCCTCGAGCGGGCGCTGAAGAGCGCCAAGGCGCACGAGTCCTCCTACGCGCTGTGCTACCTCGACATCGACCAGTTCAAGATCGTCAACGACACCTGCGGGCACAGTGCCGGGGACACTCTGCTCGGGCAGGTCGGGGCGCTGCTGAAATCGAAGATCCGCTGGCGCGACACGCTCTCGCGTCTCGGCGGGGATGAGTTCGGCATCCTGCTCGAGAGCTGCTCGATCGACGAGGCGATGCGCACCGCCGAAGTGCTGCGCGAGAGCGTGCGCAATTTCCGCTTCACGTGGGAGGACCGCGTGTTTCGCCTCGGCGCGAGCGTCGGGGTGGTGCCGATCACGGCCGACAACGAGGACGTGGCCTCGATCCTCTCCGCTGCCGACAGCGCCTGCGCGGCGGCCAAGGAGGCCGGGCGCAACCGGGTGCACAGCTTCGCCGAGAACGACATGGAGCTGATGCGCCGCCGGCGCGAGATGCAGTGGGCCGCGCGCATCAACACCGCGCTCGAGGAGGGCCGCTTCGAACTGCACCGCATGGCCATCCTGCCGCTGCAGCATGCCGATCCGGGCGCGCACTACGAGCTGCTGCTGCGCCTGAAGGACGAATCGGGCCGGATCGTCACGCCGAATGACTTCATCGCCGCGGCCGAGCGCTACGGCATCACTCCGGCGATCGACCGCTGGGTGATCGAGAACGCCTTCCGCTGGCTGGTCTCGGAGGCCGACGAGCGCGAGAAGCTCGCCATGTGCTCCATCAACCTCTCGGGGCAGAGCCTCGGGGACGACAAGTTCCTGCCGTTCGTGATCGACCAGTTCCACCGCAGCGGACTCGACGGCTCGAAGATCTGCTTCGAGATCACCGAGACCGCCGCGGTGGCGAGCTTCTCCCAGGCGAACCGGTTCATCCAGGCGCTGAAGGAGCTCGGCTGCAAGTTCGCGCTCGATGACTTCGGCACCGGGCTGTCCTCGTTCGGGTACCTGAAGCACTTCCCGGTGGATTTCCTCAAGATCGACGGCAGCTTCGTGCGCGAGATCCTGCGCGACCCGATCGACCGGGAGATGGTCCGCTCGATCAACGAAATCGGCCATCTCACGGGCAAGAAGACCATTGCCGAGTTCGCCGAGAATGCCGAGATCATCCAGATGCTCACCAGCCTCGGGGTGGACTTCGCGCAGGGCTACGGCGTGGCGCAGCCGCAGCGGGTGCTCAAGGCCGCGGTGGCCTGATTTCGCGCAATCGTCGGCGATTTGCCGCTATACTGACTCATATGAGCGTCAGTGCGTCTTCCGAAACCGTCGCCACGCGCTGCCAGCAGCGCATGGCCGACTGCGGGATTCGACCGACCGCGCAGCGCGTGCGCATCGCCTCGCTGCTGCTGTGCGAGCCGCAACATCTCTCCGCCGAGCAGATCCTGGCGAGCTTGCGCGAGAGCGGCGCACGGGTCTCCAAGGCCACGGTATACAACACGCTGAACCTGTTCGCCTCGCATGGCCTGATCCGTCAGCTCTCGGTCGATGGCACCCGGGCCTGGTTCGACTCCAATGTCGTTGCGCACTACCACTTCCACGACCTCGCCAGCGGCGCGCTGATCGATGTGCCGGTGCCGGATGTGGAGTTCAGCCGCCTGCCGCCGCCGCCTCCGGGTACCGAGGTGGACGGCATCGATCTGGTAATCCGCCTGCGGAAGAAGGCGTCCTGAGGGACGCACATTCTCCGCGCTGAAGGAGGCCGAGCGTGCTGATGATGAATCACGGCTTCTACCCGGGCTGGTTCGGGTTCTGGGGATTCGGCTGGCCGCTCATGGCGGCGATCGCCGTCATCCCGTTCTGGCGGATCTGCACGCGGGTCGGGCACTCGCCCTGGCTCAGCCTGCTGATCCTCATCCCGCTCGTGAACCTGATCTTCCTGTACATCCTGGCCTTCGGGGAATGGCCTGCGCAGCGTGGCATGGGCGTCCCGCCTGCCGGCCCGAATTCCTCGACGCCGGGCCGCTGATCCGGCCTCCGCGCGGGCAGGGCCCGTCCGGGTCCCTCACTCCCGTGCGCACGCCCCCCTCCCTGCACTGATTCGGCCGGAGAAAACAAAACGGCCCCGCTCAGGGGGCCGTTTTGCGCGGCCCTGCGAGGGCCGTCCACACAGATCGCAGATCAGCTCGAGCGCGACATCCGCCGGCGGCGGCCGATGAACAGTGCGCAACCGAGCAGGCCGGCGCCAAACAGGGCGAGCGCGCCCGGCTCCGGAGCCTCGGTCACGTTCTGGAACGAAAGTTCCGACGGCGCACCGTTGGCTTCAACGTAGTACAGGGTGTACGTGCCGGCATTCAGGGAAAAATTGGTCCCGATGGCCGTCGTCGGCGAGGCGCTGTTTATAATTTCCGATCCCATGGAATTGTAAATGCTGATGCCGTCATCGTGCACGATCGTCCCCATCGTGTCGTTGTTGGCGAGCGTGAAAGTCATCTGCAGCAAAGTCGCGGACGCGAAGTTGCTGGTGCTGAGGACCGTGCCGAAGGACCCGCCATGGGAGAAGGTGAAGGCATTGGTCGTGCCATTGCCCGCTCCGTTCCCGCCAACGAAATTGCCGAACGTGTTAGGCGTGCCGCCGGGGACGTACCAGTTAGGCAGACCCGTTGCGGTTCCCGTCACGAACAGGTTGCCCGCGGTCATGATCGGGTTGGTGGCGTTCGCCTGCTGATTCGTACTGCCAAAGCCGCTATTGGGCGTGACGGCGTTCCACCCGGTCACATTGAAGGTAATGCTGCTGAGAGGACCGGCTTGCGCCAGTGGACTGAAGGCCAGGACAGCCGCCGCGAGGCCGCCGGCCACTGCAAATGTCTTCTTAAACATGTCGCACTCCGCTGAATTGGGTAATTCACTCGCCCCAGGGGTCGGTGCCTTCACCGACCACTCACTGGGCAGTCCCGTGCATAACGCATGCCATATATATGATTCAATGAGTTACGAAGTTTCCACTGGGAAATCGTAAAAACGACCGACAGCGTCGCCTCGTTCGGAGCCATTCGCTCGGTCTGGCCTTCCGGCGCCCAGAGGGCCGCCGTTCACGGCCCTCTCGACCGGCATTCCCACGGAGCCGGTGACGAGGGCAGCTCCTCTGCATCGGAAGGTGACGGCGGCGGTGAGTGCCTATAGAATGCGCGGCCCTGGCGCCGGGATAGCTCAGCTGGTAGAGCAGCGCATTCGTAATGCGCGGGTCGTAGGTTCGAATCCTATTCCCGGCACCATAAAATCAACGAGTTAGCAGACTCACCCTAACTCGCCGGTCTTCTGTAAGTGCCCAGTAAGGGCAACTGGCGACCTCTCTCGACTTCATTGCTCGGCGCTGCCAAGGCGCCGCCCGCGTGGTTGCACCCACGACGCGCGGCAGACCAGCACCGAACGAATGAGGTTCGAGCATGGCTTCTGCTGATGCTATCTCGCCGCTGACGGCTGACGCGCCTGCCAATGAGCGTAGCGCCGTCGCCCCAACTCCCGCGGCGCGCCCTTTTCCCCTCGTCTCCATCCGCGCCTACCGCAAGACCGGCGGGGCCATCGTGATCGTCGAGCGCGCCAGGCGCGCTCCCCGCCGCCATCGCATCAGCCTCCGCCGGTATGCCTCGCTGCGCGCATGGACTCACCACCGTGCGCCACGCCTATGGCACAGGAGTGGCTACTCAGACCGAAGCTCTTTCGTCCTCACCCTCTGGAGTGCCGCATGACCCCGCCGCGCCTCGCACGGGAGCGCGCCTGGCGGGCGCGCCTGGACCCGATGGATCTGTTCGCCGAGCGGCACGAGCACCTGCTGCTCGGCAGTCTCAGTGTCCGCGTTACTCGAGCGCCGTCGCCCGCCGCGGCGGCAGCCCCTGTCACCGAGCCCGAAGCGACCGCCGCGCCTGAGATGCCCGAAGCAGACCGCACGCAGCACATGGCGCGCGTGTTCCAGCCTGAGGCGATTGCCGAGGCTCGTGCAGTGCTCGGACTCAAGCCGGCCAACTCGCGGGACGCCACCACGTACGTCCGTAGTGTCGCCTGCCTCGATCGCGCGGCACGCGACGACGGCTGGCGTTCGTTGCCATGGGCTGGTCCCTGCGCGGTCGTGGACCCGTTC
>JAKBBE010000194.1 GCA_021826035.1 Pseudomonadota bacterium
CGCGGGACAGGGACGCGTCACGGAGCGCAGCGGTGAATCTGAACCGGGTGCCTGCACGGGCACCCCGCATCAAGAGGCATACGCTTGATGAACGACAATGGCGCGACGGCATCCCTGAGCAATCGACTGGCGGATCTGGTCGCCGAGAATACGACCAACGGCGTGATCATCACCGATCCGCTCGGCCACACCCTCTGGATCAACGAGGAAATCGAACAGATCAGCGGCTACGGCCCTGCGCAGTTCATCGGCCGCAAGCCCGGTGAGCTGCTGCAGGGCCCGGAGAGTTCCCCTGAAGCCATCACACTGATGCGCACGGCGATCGCGCACCAGCGGCCGTTCGAGACGACGATCGCGAATTATGCGAGGAATGGCCTGATCTACTGGGTTCAGATCTCATGCCGGCCGTTCTACGCCCAGGACGGCGCCCTCGAGGGCTTCATCAGCACCCAGATCGACATCACGCGGCTGATCCGGCTCGCCGACTTCAATACGCTTCACGCCGCGATCAATCATCTGGTCGCGAGCAGCCCGGATGATGTGTCGCTGTTCAAGCCGCTGTGCGATCTTGCCGTCCGGCACGCCCACCTGGAGCTCGCCTGGATCGGCAAACCCGATGACCGCGGCCGCTTCAGCATCCTCGCCGCCTCGGGACGGGCAGTTCAGTACCTCGAGAGGATCGATGTCAGGACCGACCCGGACCTGCCGCAAGGACGCGGGCCGACCGGGAGTACCTGGCGGGACGGTACACCGCGCTTCAATCAGTCGTTCGAGTCCGCCGAGCACCTGGAACACTGGCGCGAGCGCGCGCGCCGCTACAACCTCGATGCCAGCGCCGCTCTGCCGATCTCGCGCAACGGCAAGGTCTGGGCGATTTTCACCGTCTATCATGCGCGCTCCGGGATCTTCGATCACGAGCTGCGCGAGACACTGACCTCCCTCGCACGCGACATCTCGCATGGACTCGACCGGATCGACCTGCGCAACCGCGAACGGGAACTCGCCCAACAACTCTACGAGGAGCGTGAGCTCGCCCGGGTGTCACTCGCCTCCATCGAGGACGGTGTGCTGACTGCCACCCCCCTGGGCGCCATCACGTACCTGAACGCCAAGGCCTGCGAGCTGACCGGTTGGACGGCCGCCGAGGCACTCTCGCGACCTTCCCGGGAGGTCTTGCGGGTACGTCGTCACGAGGCGCAGCAGGACCTGCACGACGTCATCGCCGAAGTCCTCGCGCATCACCGGACGATCGAGCTGTCGAGCGACCATATCCTCGAGCGGCGCGATGGCACCCGCGGCTTCATGGAAGGCTCCGCCTCGCCCATGTTCTTCGAAAGCGGCGTGTTGCGCGGCTGCGTCGTCGTGTTCCGGGACGTCTCGGCGCGGCGGCGGGCATTCGAGACGCTCGAATGGCAGGCCAACCACGATCCGCTCACGGGACTACCGAACCGCTTCGCACTGGAGAGACACCTGTCGGGGCAAATCGCGGCGGCGAAGGCGCGCCACCGCGGCCTCGCCGTCGGCTTTCTCGATCTGGATGACTTCAAGCCCGTCAATGACCAGTTCGGCCACCAGGCGGGCGATCAGTTGCTGCGCGATTTTGCCCTGCGCCTCAGCGAACACATGCGTCCGACTGACTTCCTGGCGCGCCTGGCCGGCGATGAGTTGGTCGTGGTCATCAACGATCTGGACCCCGCAACGCTCGCACCGACGCTCGGGCGCACGCTCGAGCGCCTGCATCGGGTCGTCGAGACACCCTTTGCGCTCGGCTCCGGGGATCAGTTGCACATCGCGATGAGCATGGGTGTTGCCGTCTACCCCGACGATGGCGATGACGTCGACGGCCTGCTTCGCCAGGCCGATGCGGCCATGTACGCTGCAAAAACCAACAAGTACAGCCGGGAAACCTGGTGGCGTCCGGCAATGCTCGCCCTGGAGGAGCGCGCGGCGGAACAGCCGCTCGATCCCTACGGAAGCACCGCCCGGGACCTGCTCAGCAAGGCCGCGGGATTCTGGGACGGACTCGAGACCCGCTTCGTCGAGCTGTTCTACGGGCGCCTCGCCACGCAGCCTGCGGCGAATCGCATTCTGTCGCTGCTGGATGAACCCGAGCGCGAGCGACTGAAGGAGCTGCAAGCCGAGCACGTCAAGCGCCTGATCAGCCCGGATCTGCACCCCCAGACGCATGCACACGTCTCGAGGCACATCGGCGAGATGCACGCGATGATCGGCCTGGACAACAGTGACATCATCGGCGCGCTTGACGACTATGGACGGCTGCTGCGCCATGCGAGCCAACGGCTTCCGTGGCGGGTCGATGCGCGCTTGGCATTGGATTCCATCATTCAATCGCGGCTCGCCGAGGAGATCCAGCATCAAAGCGCAGGCCGCGATACGGTCGAGCAAGCCCGGATCCTGAACCTGACCCGGCTCGAGACGAACCTGCAGCAATGGCTGCAGGACGGAGAGTTCGGCAGTCGCGTTGCCGCGCATCTGTGCGAGATGCCGTGCATCTATGGCGTGTCGATCGGACGCCCGGATGAGAGCGACGAGTTCGTTCCGGAATTCCAGGGGGGCTTTCGCGATGCGGCGCGCGACGACCCAGCACCGGGCGAATGGCCCGCCGGGGATCTGATCGGCGAGGTCTCGGCCGAGTGGCGCAAGGCCTGGCTGTCCGGACAGATCGTCGTCAAAGACAGGATCGCCGGATCGGACCGGCGCGCACCACAGCGTGCCCACGCCCTCCCTATCGCGCGCAGTGCAGCCTGCGTGCCGATCCTCGATGCGCGGGGCCATGCCCTCGTGGTGGTGTGCCTGTTCGGCCTGTACCCCGGGCAATTCTCCAACGCCCTGATGCGCATGTGGGTGGAGTCGATCCAGCACATGATCGGCCCGGCCTTCGTGCGCATCGAGACCGCCGGTGCCGCGCCGATCGATACGGCGACCCGCCAGCGCTACCACGACCTGCTGTTCCAGGACCAGCTGCAGATCGTCGTGCAGCCGATCGTGCAATTTCCGAGCTGCGAGGTGCAGAAAATCGAGGTTCTGGCGCGTCTTCGCGACGGGGATCAGCTGCTCAGTCCGGCGGCGTTCCTACCTTCCTTTACCAAGCAGGAGCTACAGGCGCTGTTCAGAAAAGGCCTGCGCCAAACCGTCGCCTGGCTCACCCAATGGGATCGCGAGGGCCTCAGTCTGGCCGCGGGATTGAATCTGCCCCCCTCGGTGTTGGTCTTGCCCGAGTGCGCGCGCTGGATCGAGGAAGCCCTCGCCGAGGGGGCCATTCCCGCACACCGACTCTTTCTCGAACTGCTCGAGTCGGAGGCCGACAGCGGCATCGCCGCTGAACGCGATGCGGCGATCTCGCGTCTCGCGACGCTCGGGGTGCAGCTGGTCATGGACGACCTGGGCTCCGGTTACTCCAGCCTGAAGCGGATGCGCACGCTGCCGTTCAAGGGCGTCAAAATCGACCAGGACCTGGTGCGCTACGCCACCACCGAGCCGATCCGCACGGTCCCGTTCATCGGCTCGCTGATCCGCATGGCCCAGAGCCTCGGACTGGAGGTCGTCGTGGAGGGCCTGGAGAGCCTCGAGATGCTCGACATGGCCGCGCGGCTCGGGGCCGACTACGGTCAGGGTTACGTGATCGCCAGACCCATGCTGCCTGAGGCGCTCCCCGAGTGGATTGGTCAGTGGCGCGCCCACGCGCCCCTGTACGGACTCGATACGGCGCTCGGCCGGCTGGCGGCATCGTTCCGGTGACGCCGGGCGCGCCGCTCAACCGAGGGAAAATCGCCCCTCACGCAGGAAGTACGCACTCTCGCGCGCGACGCGCGCTGAGACCAGCATGCCCATGTGACTCACCGGCACGACGATGTGATCGGTGGCCCCGGGCAGGCGCGTCTCGCTGACGGCCACGGTGCCGTCGCTGTCTTCGCCGAACCCGGCCAGAAACTGCCCCACGCCGAGGGAGTACGAACCGGCCACGATCCCGAGCGGTCGGGCGAAGCGCCAGCGGCGCTCATGCGGCGTGAGCAGCTCCTCGGCCACCGAGCGGCCCATCAGCGCGCTGATGAAGCGCGACTGGCTCGCCTGCAGTGCCGCGCGGCTCGCGACACAGGGCGTGCCGAGAAACACCACGCGCCCCGGGGGCGGGGCGCCGAAGCGCTCGAACAGCCGGTAGATCACCAGGCCGCCGAGACTGTGCCCCACGAAATGCACCCGCGGCGGGGCGAGTGCGCTGACGAACTCATGCAGCGCATCGGTGATCTGCTCCATGCCGTGAGTGACCGCGGAGTAGCTGAACGCATGCACCTGCGCGCCGAGCTCGCGCGCCAGGCGATGACGCAACAGCAACCCCTCGCCGCCGGACATCCACAGACCGTGGACGTAGATGATGTGTTCCGAGGCGCTCATGTGCGCCTCGGGCGCGCGGCCGCCCGGAACACCATGCACTGCCGCCCGCGGCTCACACCACCGGCTTGCGCACCCGGATGTGCAGCTCGCGCAGCTGCGCTTCGCTCACCTCGGTCGGCGCATCGGTGAGCGGATCGGCCGCGGTCTGCGTCTTCGGGAAG
>JAKBBE010000195.1 GCA_021826035.1 Pseudomonadota bacterium
GAGTGACTCTGATGAGTACGCGATCGTTGCCTCGGGATGCCTGGCTGCTGTGCTTCTCCGCATTCAGCGCCGATCTCGGCTATCAGGGCGTCACGGCGCTGTTCCCGCTGTACCTGGTGTTCCAACTGCACGCATCGCTCTATGCGTACGGTGTCGTGACCGCGATCGCCTTCGGCGGTGGCGCGTTCGTGGGCTATCTCGGCGGACTCGCCGGAGATCGCTTCGATCGCAAGAAGGTGGCGATCGCCGGCAATGCGCTGATTCCGCTGATGGCGCTCGCGGGGCTCGCGCACTCGCTCGTGCTCTCGGCTCTGTTGTATGTGCTGGGCTGGTGGGCGCGGTATTTCCGCAGCCCCCCGCGCCGCGCGCTGCTGGTGAGCGCAACACCGCCGCCGCAGCGCGCGCGCGCCTTCGGCACGCTGCATGCGCTCGACATCGGCGGCGGGATGCTCTCGGCGCTGCTGGCGCTCGGGGCGCTGTGGATGAAAATCCCGATCGCAGCGGTGATGCTCTGGGCTGTTGTGCCGCTGCTCGCCTCGACGGGGCTGCTGCTGCTGGTGCGCCGCGACGAGGTGCATGCGCAGCCGACCCCGGGCGCACCGGGTGCCCAGGCCCGTGTGCCGCGCCAGACCGTGCTGCTGGCGCTGCTGGTGTCCGCCACCCTGTACGGCTTCAGCTTCTACAACCTGGGCTTTCCGATCATCACCGCGACCGCAGAGCACGTCGCGGCACGGTACGAGTGGGGTGTGTTCGCCTATGTGATCTACCTTGGCGTCTCGGCGCTCACCGGTTACGTGCTCGGCACGCGGCGGACCTCCTCGGGCCGCGCCGTGTGGCTGTTCGGCTATCTGCCCTCGGCGCTCGGATCGGGTCTGATCGGCCTCAGCGTGGCGCTGCATCTGCAGCCAGCGGCAACCTACCTCGCCGTCGCGGTGCTGGGGTTCGGTATGGGAGCGGTCGAGACCTTCGAGCCGACTCTCGTCTCCTCGCTCGTCAGCCACACGCGTCTCGGGCGCGGCATGGGCTTCCTGTCCGTCTCACGCGCTCTCGGGCAGTTCCTCTCGAACCTGGTCATGGGGCTGCTGTTCGTGTTCGGACCCGCCGTGCCCTATGCCTACGCGTTCGCCTCCGCATTGCTCGCCGCCGTGGTCTTTGGCAGCGTCGAGCTCTGGGCTCGGCGCAGCGCGGCATAGTGTCGTGTAGGTGCAAAAAAGAGGACCCCGCGCGGGCGGGGTCGGTCGCTTGCTTGCATCGAGTCGTGCTTCTTTATTGTTCTCAAGTGGCACGGTGCGGCATACGTCTGTGTTCGCAGCGTGCCCGTGCTTTCTCGGAATTTCCCTACGGTCGCGTGTTCTTCCCCCCGGAACCGCCGGGCGGTCCGCAGTGGGCAATTACCAGCAAACCCTGTGCCAAGTGGTCCTTCGGTGCCAGTGTCATGACATATCGGCACTGTATCGGCGCGCGAATGTGACGTAATGTCCACTTACGCGAAATGATTTCCCATATTCTTTGCGCGATGATTCGCTCCCGAGGGGTGCGCAGCGCCCAGAATTCAGTCGGTTGTAAGAAAAATCGACTGATTCTCGACGCCCGGAATCCCAAAAAATCGTAATATTATCTGTAACTCTCTGATTTTGAAGGTTACTTACGCATAGCTCGAGGTGTAAATGAAATCGACGGGCAACTTTAGGACGGTGCCCGGCGTGCTGCGCCTGCTCTCGACAGTTTTTCTGGCGACCTTCACCGCTCGGGCACTCGCGACCGATGCGGTTCTGCCCTGTCCGCCGCAGCTGCGCACCGCAGTGCACTTCTGGATCCGCGTCTACACACAGATCGACACGAACGAAGGGTTCCTGCACGACCCAAATCATCTCGGCGTCGTCTACGCGACCGTGCGCTTCGCCCCGGGGAGTCCGCCGGCGCAACGTCAGGACATCGTGAATCGCGAACGCGACCGGATCGCCGCGCAGTTGCGCAGCATCGCCGCCGGAGTCCGGCCGCTCACACCCCAGGAGCAGCGGATTCGGGCGCTGTGGGGGCCGCACCCGAGTCCGGCGCAGCTGCGCGAGGCGGCCGGAGAGATCCGCTTTCAGCTTGGCCAGTCGAACCGCTTCAAGGCGGGGCTGATCCGCTCCGGCGCCTGGCACCACGCGATTGCTCGGGCGCTCGCCGCGCACGGACTGCCCCCCCAGCTGGCGGCGCTGCCGCTGGTGGAGTCCGCCTACAACCCGCGCGCGTATTCGAAGGATGGCGCGGCGGGCCTGTGGCAGTTCATGCCCGGTACGGCGGAGCGCTTCCTGCACATCGACGCCGCGCTCGACCAGCGCTTCGATCCGTTCAGCGCGACCCTGGCGGCCGCACAGCTGCTCTCGTACAACTACCGGATTCTCGGCACGTGGCCGCTGGCGATCACCGCCTATAACCAGGGCGTTGCGGGCGTACTGCGCGCCGTGCACGCGGAAGGCACCCGCGACCTGGGTGTGATCGTGCGGCGCTATCACACGGCGATGTTCGGTTTCGCCTCGCGCAATTTCTACGCATCGTTCCTTGCCGCGCTGTATGTCGATCAGCATGCGCAGCGTTATTTCGGGTCGCTGCGGCGGCTTCCGGAGGAGCACTTCCAGGAGCTGACGCTGCCGGGCTACGTCTCCGTGGAGGCCATCGAGCAGGCCGCGAAGGTCGGCGCGGCCCGTCTCCGCGAGCTGAACCCGGGACTGCGTCCTGCGGTGTGGGGCGGCGAGCTCGACGTGCCGAAGGGCTACCGTCTGCGTCTGCCGGCCGGCGGTGTGCGGTGGACCGTGGCGGCACTGCGGGCGCGTCTTGGCGCGCACGCGATTCTCGTCGCGCAACTGCGCCCGCCGGTGTATCGCGTGCAGCCGGGCGATACTCTCTCGGGTATCGCCGCCCGCTACCACATCGATCTCTGGGCACTCGCGCGCTTCAACGGTATCCCGCTCGGCGGGATGCTGCGCATCGGTGAGCGGCTGCGTCTGCCGGGCGCCTCACGGCCGCCGGCACAGGCCGTCGCCCGGGCAGCGCCGGTGAGCGCCACTCCTGTGACGCTCGCGGCGGTCTACCGGGTACGTCCCGGGGACACTCTCACCGGGATTGCGGCACGGTACGGCGTCAGCCCAGCCGCGTTGGCCCAGCGCAACGGGATCGGGCTCAATACGCTCCTGCAGGTCGGCGAGCCGTTGCGCCTGGCGGCCCTCGCACCCGCACGTGCGCCGCCGGCGCCTGCGTCTGCCGCAAGCGCCGCGCTGGCGGCGCTCTACCGAGTGCGTCCAGGCGATACGCTCAGTGGGATCGCGGCGCGTTATGGCATCAGCCCGAGCGCCTTGGCGCAGCGCAACGGCATCACGCTGAATACGTTCCTGCAGGTCGGCGAAGCGCTGCATCTGCCGGGGCGCGCGCCGAGCCCCGCCGTTCTCGCCGTGAACGTCGCCGCGGCCCCTGCGCCGGTGGCGCCAACGGCTCGAGCGGCCACTGGCGAGGCTTTGGCGGTCGCCCAGGCCGTCACGCGCGCGGCGCCGCCGGCGCCGGCCGAGGACCCCCAGCCGGTTTCCGCGCGCCAAGCCAAGGCTCTCGGGCCGATGCTCGGGCCCGAGGCCGATCCGGCACGCAGCGTGGACCCGGCCAACTACCGGGTGGGTGCGAACGACACGATCCGCGTGGCGCCGGCGGAGTCGCTCGGCTACTACGCACAGTGGCTCGGGGTGAGCGCGATGGATCTGCGCCGCCTGAATCACCTCGCCTTTCATCAGCCGGTGAGGATCGGGGAGCGCATCCGCCTCGATTTTCATTTTGTGACGCCCCAGCAGTTCACTGCGCGGCGCCTCGCCTACCATCAGGCGCTCGAACAGACCTACTTTGCCCGGTATCGGATCGACGGAACGCGCAAATACGTCACGCGCAGCGGCGATTCGCTGTGGACCCTGACGCGGCGCTTCAGTGATCTGCCCGCGTGGCTGCTGCGCCAGTACAACCCGCACACGGACTTCTTCACCTTGCACCCCGGGACGCCGTTGGTGATTCCGCGCATCGTGCCGGCCGGCGCCGCCGGCTGAGCACACCTGCAGGATTTGAGCGATGCCTATCATGCGAACCATGCGACTGCCCAAGATCACCCTGACGCTCACGCTGCTTCTGGCCGCCGCGGCCCAGGCCGCACCGGCCCCGCGCGTCGGCCGAGTGCCGCTGCTCTCCGATCCGTCTCTGCCGCACGTGCAGTACGTGCTGGTGAAGAAATCCGCCCGCCGCCTGTACCTGATGAACGGGAATCAGGTGGTGCGCTCCTTTCGCGTCCATCTGGGCCTGATGCCGACCGGGCCGAAGGAGCGCTCCGGGGACTACCGCACGCCGGTCGGCTGGTACCACCTGGTGCGGCGTGACCCGCGCAGCGAGTTCTTCCTGTCGATCCAGATCTCCTATCCGAACCGCGCCGACCGCGCTCGTGCCCGTGCGCACCATTGGCAGCCGGGCGGGCAGATCATGATCCACGGGCTGCCGAATCACCTGCACAGCTCCCTCTCGTACTACCTGCACAGCGACTGGACCGATGGCTGCATCGCCG
>JAKBBE010000004.1 GCA_021826035.1 Pseudomonadota bacterium
TGCGCTCGCTCGCCATCAGCGCCTCGAAGCGCGCAAATGCGGCGTCTTCGGCGGGCTGCACGGACAGCGCCAGCAGGACCACCCACCGCAGCTGCTCGAGCGTCGGTTCGGCCACATCGAGCGCCAGGGTGCGCTCGATGACCAGTTCACGCTGCTCGGGCGTGAGCACCCCGTCGCGATCGAGCCGGGTGAGAAATTCTCGGCAGTCGTCCGAGAGCCGCCCCAGTTCGCCCTCGGCGAAGATCCGAACCGCCCGCCGCGCAGGCGTACACCCGGCCGCGGCTGCGTGCTGCGACCCGGCCGCCAGCACCGAGAGCCATTCCATCGCATCGGCCACTTCCCCGACCGTGAACCCCTTGTGCGCAAGCGCCGAGAGGATCTGCCGGCGCGCCGGAACATCCGCCGGGTCCGCCATCAGGTAATGGTCGTAAACGTAGATCAGAACGTCGAGAACGCAGCCGGTTGTCATGGATCAAGCAGTAGTCAGTGCGAATCGATTCGGCCACCACGCGGCCACCGCAGTACGGCGCGAGGCGCCCCTGCCGGGCCGATCGGTGTGCCGCAACAGCCTCGAGCCGGCCGCGAGGGAATCGAAGGTCGCCGGCTCAAAGCCGAGCGCATCTAACAGCATTTCATATTCCTTGTCCAATGCGCGGCGCGCTCTATTTTGCATAACTCCATGATTCGCATGGATGATTTCGGACTGCGACCGGATTCGGGTGGGCGGTCGCGCCACCTGGTGCAGCCACGCTCGGGCTCCCGGCGCGGTGCCGGGTGGTCCATCCGCACACGCGGCGCGCCGGTTTGCTACTGTGCGCGCGCATGAAATACCGGCACGCTCACCATGCGGGCAACTTCGCGGACGTGCACAAGCACGTGACGCTCCTGGCGCTGCTCGCGGCTCTCGCGCGCAAAGACAAGGGCTTCCTCTACTTTGAGACCCACGCCGGCCGCGGTGTGTACGACCTCGCCGAATCGGCGAGCGAGGCGGCCGGGGGCATCGAGCGGCTGCAGGCCGCGCGGTGCGCCGCGCCGGAGTTGCAGGCCTATCTCGAGCGCGTGGCCGCGCTGCGCCGCACGAGGGGGGCGGCGCGCCTCTACCCCGGTTCGCCCTGGCTGGCGGCCACCGCGCTGCGCGCACAGGACCGGGCAGTGTTCGTCGAGCTCCTGCCCGAGGAGGCCCGGGCTCTGCGCCGCGCACTCCCCGCAGAGGACGCGGGTGTGTCAGTGCGCATCGAGACGGGCGAGGGCTTCGCACGCTGGCAGGCCGCACTGCCGCCGCCCCAGCGGCGTGCGCTGACGCTGATCGATCCGCCCTATGAGGACACGCGCGCGGACTTTGATCGGGTGCGTACCGAGCTCGCTGCGGCACTGCACCGCTTTCCGACCGGTGTCGTCGCGGTCTGGTATCCAGTGAAGGACGCGCGCGATACGCAGCGCTGGCTCGCTGCGATCGAGCGCGGCGCCGACCGTCCGATGCTGGTGGCCGAGCTGCGGCTGTTTCCTTGCGATTCACGGGTTGCGCTGAACGGCTCGGGGATGCTGATCGTCAACCCGCCGTATCAACTCGATGTCCGGATGGGCGAGTGGCTCGCCGAGCTGCACCGGCACCTGCGGGCCGCGGCCCATGCTGCCGGCACGGTGCGCTGGCTGACGCGGCCGGCAGCGTGACAGGGTAGCCGGCGTGGGCGCAGAATCGCCCCATGGAAGGGAGAGTGGATCAGTACGCCGTGGTGGGTCACCCGGTCGCCCATAGTTTCTCCCCCTTCATTCATTCATTGTTCGCGCGCCAGACCGACCAGTCACTCAGCTACCGGCTGATGGACGTTCCACCGGAGCGCTTCACCGAGCAGGTGTACGAGTTCTTTGCCAGCGGCGGGCGTGGCCTGAACGTGACGCTGCCGCACAAGACGCGCGCGCTTGCGCTCACACACGAGCTGACCGAGCGGGCGCGCCTCGCCGGGGCGCTCAATACCTTGGTGTCGCGCCGCGACGGCACGCTGCTCGGGGACAACACCGACGGGGCCGGTTTGGTGCAGGATCTGACGGTCAACCTGCGCGTACCGATTCGGGGGCGCCGCATTCTGCTGATCGGCGCCGGCGGGGCGGCGCGTGGTGTGATTGCGCCCCTGCTGGCCCTGGAGCCGCAGCGGATTGTGATCGCCAATCGGACTGCCGAGCGTGCGGCGGCGCTCGCTGCGGCATTCGGCGCGCTGGGTGCCGTGCAAGGCTACGGTTTCGGCGAGCTGGGAGCGCAGCCCTTCGACGTCATCATCAACGCCACGTCGGCGAGCCTCAGCGGTGAGTTGCCCGGGGTGCCGGTGGGACTCTTCGGGGCACACACGTTCTGTTACGACATGGCCTATGGTCGAGGCGATACGCCCTTCGTGCGCTGGGCGCGCGAGTTGGGCTGTCGCGAGGCGGCCCCCGGCTGGGGCATGCTGGTCGAACAGGCAGCCGAATCATTCCGGCTCTGGCGTGGCGTGCGCCCGCTTACCGCGCCGGTGCTGGCGGCGCTTACCGGGCGCGCGGCCGCCAGCGGGTGAACCCGGCTAGGGGTTGTGCACCACGTCGCCGACGGCGATGGTGTTCGATGCGGCCACCACGAGCGCGAAGGACATCCGCCGGTAAGTCTTGAACACCAGCAGCGTGCCGGCTCGGTAATTCGGCAGCTTGACCCGCGGCGCAAATACGCGTGCGGAGGAACCCAGGGAGTGGAACAGCCAGTGGAACGCACCGTGCGTATCGTGGACCACCGAGCCGTGGTGATCGACCGCGAGCACGTCCCCGGGCACCAGCCCGGCGCGGCTGCCCCGATCGAGTGCGACGATGTCGTACTGGCCGGCGAGATCAGCCCCGCCGGTGCCACCGACCACCCAGATGACCTTGCCGTGCACGCGACCGGCGGGTGCTTGTGGCTGGATCCGCAGCGGTGCTGAGGTGTCCGAGGCGATGAGGAGGTCGCCTGCGACCGTCTCGCGGGCCGCATCGGCGAGCACCGCCGTAGCCGGGTTTCCGGAGGCGGTGATCACGGCCGTCGCGGTGTAGGTGCCGAGGTAGCCGTAGACGTGCCCGAAGCCCAAATCACCGGGCTGACGCAGTTTGTGGCCTACATGAATGATGCTATAGCGGGCGTGCGGATGACGGCCCAGGCGGCTGACGTAGGCGACCGCGCCGTTGCCGGCGATCTGCTGCTGGCCCCGGAAGGCGATCACGTGCGGGGCGCGCTCGATCTGGCTCGCGCTGAGCACGACCGGTCGGGCGAGGAACGCGGCGATCGCCGAGTATGGGATGGTCGGAATGGCCGCCGTGATGGGCTTGCTGTGCAGGTGTGGCCGCAGCTTCACGGTCGGCTCGCCCGCCGCTGTGCCGCGCAACGGGCTGGCGCGCAGCAACCGGATGGACGGCTGACCGTTGGCGCCATAGCTCAGCGCCAGCACATCGCCGGGATAGATCAGGTGCGGGTTGTGGATCTGGGGGTTGAGGTACCAGACCTCCGGCCAATCCCAGGGGTTGCGCAGGAATCGCGAGGCGATGCCCCACAGCGTGTCGCCACGCTTGACCGTATAGGTCATTGGGGCGCTGCGCCGGATGATCGGCGCCGACGCCGCTGCGGCGGGCGCCGGCGCAGGACGGACAACGGCCGGCGGTGGGGCGCTGGCCGCCGGCGGCGCAGCCGCGGCGGGGCGGCTCGCGCCGTGTAGGGTCGAGCAGGCCGCCAGGAGGGCCGCAATCCCGCCCGCCAGGAGGGGGCGGGCACCGCGAATCTGTTTCGAGGCCATGGCCGCGTATACTCGCATGACGGCTCCCCGTGTACGGCGGTTTAATGTCAAGCTGTGCATCCGGTCACGCTCGCCGCCAGGCTCGCGGGCCGGTCGGAGCCGCTGGAACCACTTCTCCCATCGCGACTCCAAAATCTCCCATGGCGCTGAAAACGATCCTCGAGTTCCCCGACCCGCGGCTGCGTACGCGAGCCCAGCCGGTCACCCGGTTCGACGCCGGGCTGCACCGTCTGGTCGATGACCTGTTCGAGACCATGTACGCCGCCCCGGGAATCGGCCTTGCCGCCACGCAGGTCGACGTGCACCAGCGCGTGATTGTCATCGATGTTTCGGAAGCGCACAACGACCCGCTCGTGCTGATCAACCCCGAGATCGTCACGCGCGAGGGCGAGGCGAGCGGCGAGGAGGGCTGCCTGTCCGTGCCCGGGATTTTCGATGCGGTCAAGCGCGCGGCGCAAGTGCGGGTGCGAGCCCAGGACCGTACCGGCCAAGTGTTCGAGCGGGACTGCGATGAATTGCTCGCGGTGTGTATTCAGCACGAAATGGATCACCTCGACGGAAAATTGTTCGTCGACTACCTCTCGAACCTTAAGCGAGAGCGTATCCGCAAGAAGCTCGAGAAGGAGCGTAAGGTGCGCGCACAGCGGCGCGCCGAGACCGCTCCGCCGACGCTCTGACCGGTCGATCCAGTGGCCGAGAACACTGTACTGCGCGTGGCGTTTGCAGGGACGCCTCACTTCGCCGTGCCCGTGCTGGAGGCGCTGAGGCATTCACGGCATCAGCTGGTCGGTGTGCTGACGCAGCCCGACCGGCCCAAGGGCCGCGGGCGCCAGCTGAGCGCCTCGCCGGTTAAACTCGCCGCCGCCCCGTATGTGCCGGTGAGTCAGCCCGAGGCGCTCAAGCAGCCTTCGGACTGGGCGGCACTGCTGCAGTGGCGCCCGGACCTGCTGGTGGTGGTCGCCTACGGGCTGATTCTGCCGCAGGCGGTGCTCGATCTGCCGCCGCTGGGGTGCCTTAACGTCCACGCCTCGCTGCTGCCCCGCTGGCGGGGGGCGGCGCCGGTCGAGCGAGCGCTGCTGGCCGGGGATACCGAGACGGGTCTGACGGTGATGCGCATGGAGGCGGGTCTGGATACCGGACCGATCCTGCTGCAGGAGCGTCTGGCCATCCGGCCGCAGGAGACCAGCGCCAGCCTGCTCGAGCGTCTCGCGGAGCGTTCCGGTCCTCTGCTGCTCGCGGCGGTGCAAGGGTGGGTGGCCGGCACGTTGAGCGCGCGGCCCCAGCCGGCCGAAGGCGTCACATATGCGCGCAAACTGCTGAAGCAGGAGGCGCAGATCGACTGGCGGTTGAGTGCTGCGCAGATCGAGCGCCAGGTGCGCGCGTTGCGCCCGCGAGCGCTCGCCGAGACGCAGCGCATCGATCCGAACAACGGCGCAGTGGAGCGCCTGCTGGTGCACGCCGCGCGGCTCGGACCGCCGGTGACGGCACCGGCCGCGCCGGGCACCGTGCTGGAGGTGAGCGGCCATCCCGAGGACGGTTACCTGCGGGTGCAGTGCGGCGAGGGCACCCTCGAGGTGCTGGTGCTGCAGCGGCCGGGCGGTGCGCCGCAGAAAGCCGGTGTTTTCGCGCACGGTCCTCGGCGGCTGCAGAGCGGCCAGCGGCTCGGGCCGCCGCAGTGACGCCGCCGCACTCGACGTCCAGTGTGCTCGCCGAAGCGGCCCGCGCGGTGGCCGCCGTGCTCGGCGGTCAGTCCGCCGATGTGGCGCTCGCGGCTTACGATGCCAGCCCACGCCGCGCCGCAGTGCGCGCCATCGCCCTCGGCACGGTGCGCTGGTACTGGCGCCTGAGGCCTGCGCTGGAGAGCCTGCTGAAGCGCCCCGGCGCGCTCGAGCGCGAGGTGCTGGCGCTGCTGCTGTGTGCGGCGCATCAGATCGAGTACTCACGCAACGCGCCGCAACTGACGGTGAACGGCGCGGTGGATGCGGTCCGGCTGCTGCGCGAGGGCGCCGCCGCCGGCCTGGTGAACGCCGTGCTGCGTCGGCTGGTGACGGAACGGGAACGCATCTTCACGCGTGTCGATGCGGATCCGGCCCGCCGTAGCGCCCATCCCCGCTGGCTGTTCGAGGCGCTGCAGGCGGCCTGGCCACAGCAGCTCGCCGCGCTGCTCGAGGCGAACAATGCGCATCCGCCGCTCACCGTGCGGCTCAATCCCCAGCATTGCAGCGCGGAGCACTACCTCGAGGTGCTTGCCGCCGCCGGACTCGCGGGCCGGCGGCTTGAAGCCGCCGGTGCGGCGGCTGCGACCGCCGTGCGCATCGAACCGCCGGTGCCCGTGGCGGAATTGCCGGGGTTTGCCGACGGCTGGGTTTCGGTCCAGGACGCAGCGGCGCAGCTCGCCGCGCCGCTGCTCGCGGCGACCCCAGGCATGCGGGTACTGGACGCCTGCGCCGCTCCGGGCAGCAAGACCGCGCACCTGCTGGAGCGCACCGCGCCGCTCGAGGCGACCGCCGTCGACATTGACCCGGTCCGGCTCGAGCGCATCGCCGAGACGCTCCAGCGGCTGCGCCTGCGGGCGCGGCTGGTCGCCGCCGATGTGCGCGATCCACGCACGTTCTGGGACGGGCGGGGCTTTGAGCGCATCCTGGTGGATGCGCCGTGCTCGGGTACCGGGGTGATTCGGCGTCATCCGGATATCAAGCTGTTGCGCCGGTCCGAGGACATCGCCGGGTTCGCGGTGACGCAGCTGGAGATTCTCCGGGCGGCCTTCGCCGTGCTCGCCCCGGGCGGGCGGCTGCTGTATTCGACCTGCTCGGTGCTGCCGGCGGAGAACGAGGCGGTCATGGCACGCCTGCGGGCTGCCGAGCCCTCGGCACAGCGCGTACCACTGCCGCCGGAGGCCTTCCCGGCCGGCGCGGTGGTGGGGGTCCACGGTGTCCAGTTGCTGTGCGGTGGAGCGGCGGAAACCGACGGCTTCTATTATGCTTGTGTCGAAAAGGCAACGTCGGAAACGTGAGACGGCCTGGACACATTGGGGGATTTACGCGTTCGATCGTTGCATCGATGCCACGAGTTGGGCCGCGCCGCTGGCGCCGTCCGGAAGTCGGAGGGTGGACGGCGCTGGCACTACTGGCGTGGGCGCTGCTGCGCACCGCGGCGTTTGCCAGTGCGCTCGATGGCACGCTCGCGGTGCGTTCGGCCTACGTCAACTTCGACCATGGCGTCATCGAGCTGAACGCACACGTCACCTATCCGCTGAACCCCACGATCCTCAAGGCGCTGCAGAACGGGGTGACCCTGAGTTTTGACGTGGAAACCCGGATCGAGGAGGTGCGGCACTACTGGTTCAACGCCACCGTCATCGACGTGACACTGCGCCGCCAACTCGCCTACCACGTGGTCACCCGCCGCTACGTGGTGCGCGATGTCCAAAGCGGTGCAGAGCGCAGCTTTGCCTCCGTGAACAAAGCGCTGCACTACATGGAGCAGGTGCATGACTGGCCGGTGCTGGTCGAGTCGCAGTTGCATGGCGGGCGCTACATCATCAGCGTGCGTGCGGGCGTGCGCCGCGGCACGCTGCCGGCTTCGCTGCGTGCGCTGCTGTTCTGGACGGACGACTGGCAGCGCGAAAGTTCCTGGTACTCATGGTCCCTGCCGGTGTGAACACGCCATCGCGGTGGGGTCGCGCGCGCGCCCTCGCTGCCGTCGCGCTGTGGAGTCTGATCGGACTGGCGGCGCTGTTGCTGCTCGCCAAGAGCGCGCAGAACTCCTCGGAGTTCGGGCGGCTGCGGCCGTGGATCGTGTTGCTCAACGTCCTCGGCGTGCTGGCGCTGATCGTGCTGCTCGTCCGGCGCATCTGGCAGTTGGTGCGCGACTTCCGCAATCACGTGCCGGGCTCGCGCCTGACGGCGCGCACGGTGACGATCTTCGGCGCGCTGGTGATCGCGCCTTTGCTGATCGTGTATTTCTCCTCGCTGCAGTTTCTCAATCGCGGCATCGATAGTTGGTTTCGGGTCGAGGTGCGTGAGGGCCTGAAAGATGCACTCGTCCTCTCGCGCTCGGCGCTTGACCTGCGTGTGCAGGCCGAGGCGCGCCGCACCACCGTGCTCGCCCGCTCACTGATCGGCCACTCGGTGCTGCGCATGCAGAGTCAGCTCGACCAGGCGCGCCGCGCGGACGCGGCGCGCGAGATCGTACTGTACGGATCGAATGAGCGGATTCTCGCGGCGAGTCTGCGGGATCCGCTCGCCGATGTGCCGTTAGCCCCACCGACTTCGCTGGTGCGCACGGTGACCGACCGGCAGACCTACGTGAGCCTCGAGCCGCAGGCGAACGGGCGCTTCGTGATCCGCATCGGCGTGCCGCTCACGGAATCCTCCGGCGCCGCAGGGCTGCGCTATCTGATGGCGGTCTATCCGGTGCCGGCACAGCTTTCGATGCTCTCGAACGCGGTGCAACGGTCCTATTCGCGCTACGGCAACCTCACAGCCCTGCGCGAGCCCCTGAAATACAGCTTCACGCTGACGCTCACGCTGGTGCTGCTGCTGGCGATGCTCGCGGCGATTCATGGGGCGATCATCTCCGCCGAGCGGCTCTCACGCCCGGTGCAGGACCTGATTGCCGGCACTCGCGCGGTAGGCAAGGGCGATTTCGCCACTCGGCTCGCGTTGCCCTCGCGTGACGAGATGGGCTACCTGGTGCATTCGTTCAACGACATGACCAAGCGTCTGCGGCGCGCGCACGATGAGGCCACCCGCAGCCAGCAGGCGGTCGAGCGCGAGCGCGAGCGCCTGGCGATCATCCTGGCGCGCCTCTCGACTGGCGTGCTCGCGGTTGACCGCAACCTGGTGGTGCGCATGGCCAACCGGGCCGCCGCCGGCATTCTCGGTACCGACTTCTCCGCGGCCACCGGGCGTGCGCTGCCGGATCTCGCCGCCGGCAACGAGCGGCTGGGGCAGTTCGTTGCGGCCCTCGCGGTGCGCTTTGCGCGGGGCCGGGAGGAGTGGCGTGAACAGATCGATCTTGGTAAGCCCGGCCGGATGATGACGCTGATGTGCGCCTGCACGCCCCTGCCGGGGGAGAGTGGCGACATGGGCTATGTCATCGTGTTCGATGACATCACGGCGCTGCTCGAGGCGCAGCGCGATGCCGCCTGGGGCGAGGTGGCGCGGCGCCTGGCTCACGAGATCAAAAATCCGCTCACGCCGATCCAGCTGTCCGCCGAGCGCGTCCGGCGGCGGTTGCTGCCGATTCTCGCGCCGCCCGAGGCGGAGTTCCTCGAGCGCTCGACCCATACCATCGTGCAGCAGGTCGAGAGCATGCTGCAAATGGTCAATGCGTTCAGCGAATACGCCCGGGCCCCGGAGATGCACGTCAGCCGCTTCAGCCTGAACCAGCTGGTCACCGAGGTGGCCGACCTGTATCGCTCCCACGATCCGCGCGCGAGCATCGAGCTCGATCTCGATGCGGGCCTCAGTGCCATCGAGGCCGATCGGGGCCGGGTGCGCCAGATCCTGAACAATCTGCTGATCAACGCGCTCGAGGCGCTGGCCGGACAGCCGACGCCGCGGCTCAAGATCAGTACCCGGCTGGAAGGCAGCGATGCTGCTTTCGCCGTCATGAGCGTGTGTGACAATGGGCCGGGGTTCCAGGCAGATCTGCTCGGGCGGATCTTCGATCCGTACGTTACCAGTAAGCCCAAGGGAACCGGTCTGGGGCTGGCCATCGTGAAGAAGATCGTCGAGGAGCATGGGGGAAGGATCGACGCGGACAACCGGCCGGAGGGCGGTGCGCGGATCCGGATCGCCCTGCCGGTGGCCTTCGGCAAGCGCCTCGGGGTACAGAAGAAAAGACAGACACTGCGGAGCGAACAAGCATGAGTGCGGCACACATTCTGGTGGTCGATGACGAGGCGGATATTCGCGGTCTGCTGAAGGAGATCCTCTCCGAGGAAGGCTACTCGGTGGAGGTCGCCGCCAATGCGGCGCAGGCGCGGACCGCGCGTGCGCACCAGATGCCCGACCTGGTGCTGCTGGACATCTGGATGCCGGACGTGGATGGCATCACGCTGCTGCGCGAGTGGTCCACGTCGGCTGCCGACGGCTGCCCCGTAGTGATGATGTCGGGCCACGGCACGGTCGAGACCGCAGTGGAGGCCACCCGTCTGGGCGCCTTTGATTTCGTGGAGAAGCCGCTCTCGCTCGCGAAGCTGCTGCGTACCGTCGAGCGGGCGCTCGATGCCGGCCGGCGCAAGCGCCAGTCGGGCAAGCTGTTCGTGCCGACGCTGATGATGCCGGCTGGCAAGAGCAAGCTGATGCAACAGTTGCGCGCCGAGCTGCAGCAGATCGCCACGCACACCTCCCCGGTGTTGCTGATCGGCGAGCCGGGTTCGGGTCGTGAGCTGTTCGCGCGCTATCTGCACAGCCGCAGTCCGCGCGCTGGCTCGCCGTTCATGGCGCTGGTGGCGAGCAGCCTGCGCGACGCGGATGCCGAGAGCCGGCTGTTCGGTTCGATCGACTCCGGTGTGCGCCGAGCGGGATTGCTGGAGCAAGCCGTCGATGGAACGCTGTTCATCCAGGAGCTGGAGGATCTGCCCGCGGCCGCCCAGCGGCTGCTGGTCGGGGCGTTGGAGTCCGGCCGCTTCACGCCCGGCGGCGGCGGTGAGCCGCTCGAGCTGCGCGCACGGCTGGTGTCCTCGGCACAGCCGGGTGTGGAGAACCGTACGGGCGATGCGCTGCGCCGCGATCTGCTCGGCCACTTGAACACGCTGATTGTGCGCGTTCCGCCGCTGCGCGATTACGCCGAGGACGTACCGGAGCTGCTGCGCTATCACGTCGACCGTTTGGTGGATTCCGAGGGGCTGGCGCTGCGTCACTTCAGCGTCGCAGCCCAGAACCGTCTGCGCAACTATCCGTGGCCGGACAATGTGCGGGAGCTGAAGAACCTCGTGCACCGGCTGCTGATCCAGGGCGGCGGGGAGGAAATCGGTCTGGAGGAGGTCGAGCGTGAACTCGCCGTGCAGGCGCCCGCCGGCGAGCCGCTCGTGAAGCAAGATTTGCTCGCGCTGCCGCTGCGCGAGGCGCGCGAGCAGTTCGAGCGCGCCTATCTGCAGCAGCAGCTGCTGCTCTGCAATGGCAAAGTAGGGCAGCTCGCCAAGCGGGTCGGCATGGAGCGCACCCACTTGTATCGCAAGCTGCGTTCGCTGGGGCTGGACTTCCGCTCGATCGCCGAAGACTGAGCCGGCAGGCGCCTCAGTGCACGGCGCCCGGAATGACGATCGCAGGCAAACGCATCGCGTGCAGCGTGCTGCGAATGCGCGCCAGTTCGGACGCCTCGGTGATCGGGCCGATGCGCACGCGGTGCAGCGTGACTCCGCGGCTCTGCACAGTGTCGATGTGCGCGATGACCCCTACGCTGTCGAGTTCGGAGACGATGCGCTCGGCCTGTGCCGGGTCGGTGTAGGAACCAACCTGCAGCACATACCCGCCGTAGGCGCTCGCCCCGCGCATCCCGACGGCATGTGCCCCCGGTGCGGTCGGGCGCGGGATGATCACCTTGAGGTTCGGCAGCATCTGGTAGAAGTCGTACTGCGGTTGCGCCGAACTGCTCGTGCTCTGCGTTGCGGTCTTGGCGAACACAGGCGGCGTGGTGCCTCGCGGGGGCGCCGGCGCCACGGCCACCCGGGGCGATGGTGTCGCCGGACTGACGGGCGTCGTGGACGGCGCTGGTGAGGCGCGGAGCGTGGCCGTGGCAGGTGAGCTGGCCGCGGACGCAGCGGCAGTGCTCGAAGCACACGAGCTGCCCGAGCTGCCCGAGCGGTGTGCGTGATGCATCACGAGCGCCGTGCCGATGCCTGCCAGCAGCGCACCGGCCAGCGCACCGAACAGAAATTCCTTCAGGCCGCCGCTCGGTCCACCCTCGCGGCGGCCGGCGCCCTTGTAGTCACGGGTCGTGAGTTGAGACATCGGCTCACATGCTCTCGGGTGCGCTCACGCCGAGTAGCCCGAGGCCGTTGCGCAGCACCTGCTGCACGCCGAGCACCAACGCCAGGCGCGCGTTGCGTACCTTGGAGTCCTCGACCAGGAACGGCTCGGCGTTGTAGTACGTGTGCAGCGCATTGGCCAGTTCCCGCAGGTAATGCACCAGCGCGTGCGGCGTGCGGTTCAGCGCGGACTGCTCCAGCGCCTCCGGGAAGCGCGTGACGCACGCGAGCGCGGCCTGTTCGTGCGCGCTTGTGAGCAGCGCTGTGTTGGCGAGGCCTTCGGCACGGTCGAACTGCAGATTGCGCGCGGCCATCTGCTTCAGCACGCTCGCGACCCGTGCGTGCGCGTACTGGATGTAATACACCGGGTTCTCGTTGGTGCGCGACTTGGCCAGTTCCAGGTCGAAATCAAGCGGTTGATCGTGGCTGCGCATCAGGTAGAACAGCCGGCAGGCATCGTTGCCGACTTCCTCGCGCAGCTGGCGCAGCGTCACGAACTGCGCCTCGCGCTTGCCCATCGGGATCTTCTCCCCGGCGCGGAACAGGCTGACGAACTGGATCAGGTTCACCTCGAGGCTCTCGCCGGGTTCGCCCATGGCGGTGAGCCCGGCGCGTACGCGCGCCACATACCCGTGGTGATCGGCACCCAACACGTCAATCAGACGCTCGAAGCCGCGCTCGCGCTTCTCCAGGTGATAGGCGATGTCAGAGGCGAAGTAGGTTTTTTGACCGTTCTCGCGCACGACCACACGGTCCTTCTCGTCGCCGAAAGCCGTGGCGCGAAACCAGGTCGCGCCCTGCTCCCGATAGAGCCGGCCGTCGCGCTCGAGCCGTTCAAGCGCGCGCTCGATAGCCCCACTGCGTTCCAGTTCGCGCTCCGAATACCATCGGTCGAAACGCACGCCGAACTGCTGCAGGTCGGCACGGATGTCCGCCAGCATGCGCTCGAGCGATAGCGCCAGCACGCGCTCAAAACCCTCCGCGCCGATCAGTTCGCGGGCCCGTCCGATCAGGGCATCGATGTATTCCTCCTTGTCCCCTTCGGGCGCGTCCGGCGGTAGCCCGGCAAGCACAGTCGGCGCGGCGCGGCGCAACGCATCGCCCTCGTCCGAGCGCACCTGTGCGGCGATCTCGCGTACGTAATCGCCGCGGTAGCCGTTCTCGGGAAACGGCAGCGATTCGCCGCAGGCCTCGAGGTAACGCACCCAGGTGCTGACGGCCAGGATGTCCACCTGGCGCCCGGCGTCGTTGATGTAGTACTCGCGGGCGACCTCGAAACCGCTCGCCGCAAGGATATTTGCCAGGGTCGCGCCGTAGGCCGCCTGTCGTCCGTGTCCGACGTGCAGCGGCCCAGTGGGATTGGCCGACACGAACTCCAGCAGCACGCGCTCGCCGCGCCCGAGGGTGCTGTGTCCATAGCGCTCGGCGCGCTCGTGGATTGCCGCCAGCTCCTCGGCGTAGGCCGCTGGGGAGAGGAAGAAGTTGATGAACCCGGCGCCGGCGATTTCGGTGCGCAGCAGCGTCGGACTCGGTGGCAGAGCGGCGATGATGCGCTGTGCGAGCTCGCGTGGGTTGCTGCGTGCGGCTTTCGCCAGGCGTAGCGCGATGTTGGTCGCGAAATCACCGTGACGCGCATCGCGGCTGCGTTCGACGGTCGCGGCGCCGACACCGGCGGCCTCGGCGAGTCCGCCGCCGAGGCTGGCGAGGGCGCTGGCGAGAAGTTGCTCGAGTTGTTGCTTCAAGGAAATCGGGTCCGCGTCGGGAGGAAACAGCGGATTCTACCCGATTAAAACAGCTCCATCGGATCGACGTCGAGCGCCCAGCGCACGCGTCGCGCGCTCGGCAGCGCGGCGAGCTGCACCAGCCACGTCTCGAGGAAGCGGTGCAGCGCGCCGCGATCGGCACTCTCGATCAGCAGCTGCGCGTGGTGCCGGCCGGCGCGTCGGGCCATCGCCGCCGGCACCGGGCCGAGCAGGCGCACTCCGTGCGCCTGCTCGGCCAGCGTGCGCGCCTCGGTCAGGAACTGCAGGGCGGCCTCGGCGGTGTGCGCCGAGTCGCGCACCGCCGCGAGGCGGCTGAAGGGCGGCCAGGCGGCCTCGCGCCGTTCCGTAAGTGCGGTGCGCGCAAACCCCTCGTAGCCCTCGGCGAGGAGTCCCGTGAGCAGCGGGTGATCCGGAAATTCAGTCTGAATGAGCACTTCACCGGGCCGCGTGCCACGGCCGGCACGGCCGGCGACCTGCACGATGGTCTGTGCCAGGCGCTCCGGGGCGCGAAAGTCGGTGCTGAACAGGCCCTGATCGGCGTTGAGGACCACCACCAGCGTCAGGTTCGGGAAGTCGTGGCCCTTGGTCACCATCTGCGTGCCGACCAGGATGCGTCCCTCGCCCGAGGTAATGCGCTGCACCGCGGCCTCCAGGTCACCGCGGCGGCGGACCACGTCGCGATCGAAACGCACGCAGGGCACGCCCGGGAACAGCTGCGCGAGGGTCTCCTCGATCCGCTCGGTCCCCTGGCCGACCGGCTTGACGGCAAAGCCGCATTGCGGGCAGCGCTCCGGGAGCGGTTCCTCGGCGCCGCAGTGGTGGCAGCGCAGCACGCGCGAGTGCAGATGAACGGTGAGGCGGGCGTCGCAGTCCTTGCAGGGCGCCACCCAGCCGCAAGCGGTGCACAGCAGTGTGGGGGCGTATCCGCGCCGGTTGATAAACACCAGGATCTGTCCCCCGGCGCCCAGGTGCCGCTCGATGGCCTGCACGGCGGGTGTGGAGAGACCGGCGGTGTGTGCATGGGCGCGCAGGTCGATCAGTGCCAGGCGCGGCCCGACGGTCTGGACGGCGCGGCGCGTAAGTGTCAGGCGCGTGTAGCGGCCCTGCGCGACGTTATGCAGTGTCTCGACCGCCGGGGTGGCAGAGCCGAGCACCACCGGCACCGCGGCGCCGCGCGCGCGCATCACGGCCAGATCGCGCGCCGAGTAGCGAAAGCCACCCTCCTGCTGCTTATAGGAGGCGTCATGTTCCTCGTCGGCGATGATCACGCCCAGATGAGCCAGGGGCGCGAACACCGCCGAGCGCGTGCCGAGCACTACGCGCGCTCGACCGGAGTACGCCTCGCGCCAGGCGATCAGGCGCTCGTGGTCGGTCAGTCCCGAGTGCAGCACGGCCATGGGTATCCCGAAGCGCTCCCGGAAGCGGCCGACGAGCTGAGGCGTCAGACCGATTTCCGGCACCAGCACCAGTGCGCCCGTGCCGCGCGCCAGGGCCGCTTCGGTCACCCGCAGGTAGACCTCGGTCTTGCCGCTGCCGGTGATGCCCTGCAGGACGAAAGCGCCGAACTGTCCGAGCGAGGATTGGATGCGCTCGGCGGCCGCACTTTGCTCATCGTTGAGGGGCGGTCCGGCGAGATAGGGCGGCGGCGTCGCGGCGGCGGGCGTTGGTGCGCAGTCGGTCGCGAACGCCTCGATCCAGCCGCGCTCGGCCAGGGCGCGCGCCGCGCTGCGCCAGGTTTCTCCACACTGCGCGCGCAACTGTGTGGCGCTGCATTCGCCGGCGCGCAGCGCCGCGAGCACCGCCTGTTGGCGCGGCGCGCGGCGTGGCTCGCCCGCGGCGCAGGCGTCGCGGCCCTCGGCGGTGAGCCGCCAGCGCTCTTCCTGGGCGGCGAGGTCCGCACCCAGCCGTAGCGCCTTCGGCATCGCCGCCGTCAGCACCTCGCCGATCGGATGGTGGTAGTAGCCGGCCGCCCACTGCAGCAGCTGGAGCAGGCCGGCGTCGAACACCGGCTGCTCATCCAGGGGTTCAAGCACGGCCTTGAGCTTCTCGGCAGTGACGTCCGAGTCCTCGGCGGTCGCCATGACCACCCCGATGCGCTGCTGTCGCCCGAAGGGAACCCGCACCCGGATTCCGGGCTGGATGTCGTGCTCGCCGGTGCGGTAATCAAATAGCTGGCGCAGCGGCGTGGCGAGCGCGACACGGACAACGGGGGCGCGGGGCATGCGAAGTGTGTAAAAATTCCGCGGTAATATCGGCCGACGGCCTGTGCCGTCGCCGTCAACCGACAGGAGGGGGCCGCGTTATACGGGCTATGGCAGACTCTGTTACGCTCGCCTCGCCTTATAGCATGCCGGCTGCCTTACGCGGCGACGTGGATCGTTCAGCTTCGAATTCCCAGACCACACAGCACGCGCTCGGCCGGTTCCTGGCGAGCGTCGAGCTGAAGGCATTCCGGATCGCTCAAGCGGCGCTGCGGCACGAGCAGGATGCGCTCGATGCCGTGCAGGATGCGATGCTGCAGCTGGCCCGCGCGTATGCCGATCGGCCGGCCGAGCAGTGGAAGCCGCTCTTCTACCGTATCCTGGAGAACCGTATCCGCGACCTGCAGCGGCGGCGGAGCGTACGTGACCGGATCATGGCGTGGCTCCCGTTTGTGGCCGATGATGACGAGGTGCTCGATCCGTTGGCGACGGCGCCGAGTCCGGAGCTGCCGGCGGTGCGGCGCCTAGAGCTCGATGAGGCCATCGCCGCGCTGGAGCGTGCGGTGGGTGCGCTGCCGCGCCGGCAGCAGCAGGTATTCCTGCTGCGCACGCTAGAGGGCCTGGACGTCGAGCAGACGGCTCGGGCCATGGGCTGTTCGCAAGGTAGCGTGAAGACGCATTATTTCCGCGCGCTGCGCACGCTGCGCGCCGAGCTGAGTGAACTGATATGAGCGCTTGCGATTCTTCCCCCGAGTTTGAACATCGGCTGCGTGAGCTGCTCGAGCGGCAGACGGATGCGGCCGGCGGGCATGTGCGCTCGCAGCTGACGCAAGCCCGCCATGCGGCCCTGCTGCAGGCCGGTGAGCACCGCGGTGTGTGGCGGGAGGTGCTGGCGGGGCGGCGCCGCTGGGTGCCCGCCGCCGGGGTGCTCGCGGCGGCGGTGGCGGCCGGGGTGCTGCTGCTGGGGCCGCATCGGGCCGATCGCTCGCCGCCGTCTGCGGGCGCTACGGCAGTGACGGCCCAGGATCTGCCGCTGCTGACCGATCGGGATGGACTTGCGATGCTCGAGGACGGCGGTGGTCAGTTCTACGAGTGGGCGGCCGTGCAGGGGCGTGGCGGGGCGGTGAGCGGGGCCGCCGCCGACGGGCCAAGCGAGCATGGCGGCTGAACGATGCAGCGGTGCAACGGTGGCGGTGCTTCTGGCCGCGTCCCTCCTGCCAGCCGGTTGTGCTTCGGCCCCCCCGAAGCCG
Organism: Pseudomonadota bacterium; assembly: GCA_021826035.1. The sequence continues at coordinate 16,975 of JAKBBE010000004.1, forward strand.
GTGCCGGTGCAGCTGCTGCAGTTCCTCGGCAGCAACGATCCGACCGGACAGGCCGAGCGCTCCGCGGGCGGCACCTGGCTCGGGTATCTCTCACAGCTGAAACTCCAGCCGTCGCCGCAGTCGAAAACGCCGGCCGGCACGGTGGCGGCGAACCGCAAGGCGGGTGGCTGATGCTCAGCCTGCTGCGCGTCGCGCTCGTGGCGCTGCTGCTGGCGGCCGCGCCGGCGTGGGCCGTGCCGCCGCAGGGCGGGGCGGCAGCCGCGCTACCCTGGTCGGCGCTCACCGCGGCTCAGCAGCGGCTGCTCGGCCCGCTGCGTGGCCGCTGGGCGGCGCTGCCGCCGCAGCGCCAGCGGGCACTGGTGCGGGGCAGTCGGATCTGGCTGCAGCTCTCGCCCGCCGAACGCCGTCAGGCACAGCAGCGCTTCACCAAATGGAAGCGGATGTCGCCCGGTCAGCGCGCGCTGCTGCGCCAGCGCTGGCAGCAGTTCAAAGCACTGCCGGCGCAACAGCGCGCCGCGATCCGGCGCAGCTTCCGTGCCTTCCAGCGCCTGCCGGCGTGGCGCCGCCGCGTGCTACGCGAGCGCTGGCGCTCGGCCACGCCCGTGCAGCGTCAGGCGATGATCCGGCGCGCGCAGCAGCAGATGCGACGCCAGCGCATGATGCGCCGGATGCGGCAGATGCGGCAGATGGGCCGTGCGCCTCGGCTGCGGCTGCGAGGCATGCCGGCAGAGCCGGGTGCATTGGGGTCGGGTCGGATGGGCGGTGGCGCGCTGCCCCCGCTGCGCCGCGGCGGCCGGCCGCCGTGGCGCTGAGCGCTCGCTAGCCGAGCGCCTTGACGGCGGCAATCAGCTCCGAGCCCACTTTCTGCGCATCGCCGTACAGCATGCGCGTGTTGTCTAGATAGAACAGCGCGTTCTCGATGCCGGAGAATCCCGCGCCCTGGCCGCGCTTGATCACGATCACGTTCTGGGCCCGGTCGGCATTGAGGATCGGCATGCCGTAGATGGGACTGGACTTGTCAGTACGCGCCACTGGATTGACGACGTCGTTGGCGCCGATGACGAGCGCCGCGTCCGCGGTGTCGAACTCGCCGTTGATTTCTTCCAGATCGCCGATCAGGTCATAGGGTACGCCCGCCTCGGCGAGCAGCACGTTCATGTGCCCGGGCATGCGGCCGGCCACCGGATGAATGGCGAAGCGCACGGTGACGCCCCGGTCGATCAGCAGCTGACACAGCTCCCAGATCTTGTGCTGCGCCTGCGCCACCGCCATGCCGTATCCCGGCACGACGATCACTTTTTGCGCGAATGCCAGCATCACCCCGACGTCGGAGGCCTCGATGGGCTTGAGGCTGCCGCTGACCTCCCCGCCGCCCGCGGCGCTGCCTTCACCGAACCCGGAGAACAGCACGTTGCCGAGCGAGCGGTTCATGGCCTTGGCCATCAGCTGCGTCAGCAGCGTGCCGGCCGAGCCGACCACGGTGCCGGCGATGATCATCGCCGCGTTGTGCAGCGCGAAGCCCTCGAAGGCGACCGCCAGTCCGGTGAGCGCGTTGTACAGCGAAATCACCACCGGCATGTCCGCCCCGCCGATCGGCAGCGTCATGGCGAGGCCGAGCAGCAGCGCGAAGATCAGCAGACCCGTGACGTACACGCCCGAGCCGCCGGGATGCGCGACCTCGAGCACACCGTGCAGCAGCGCCGCGGCGAGCAGCAGCAGGCTCACGATCTGCTGGCCGGGGAAGCGGATGCTGCGCTTGATCAGGCCCTGGAGCTTGGCGAAGGCGATCGCGCTGCCGCTGAAGGACACCGCGCCGATCAACCCGCCGACGACCGCCAGGGTGGTCCCCACGGCGCCGCCGCTGCCGCCGCGGTACAGCTCCACGGCTGCGATCGAGGCCGCAGCGCCGCCCCCCATGCCGTTGTACAGAGCGATCATCTGCGGCATGTTGGTCATGGCGACCCGCTTGCCGCTCCACCAGGCGAGCGCCGCGCCGAGCACGAGGGCCGCGCCGATCAGCGGGTAATTGCTCAAGCCCGGATAGGCGAACGTCACAAGCGTCGCCACCAGCATCCCGGCGCCGGCCCAGATGATGCCGCTGCGGGCGCTTACCGGGGAGCTCATGCGTTTCAGCCCGGTGATGAACAGGACGGCCGTGACGAAATAGCTCGCCTGGATCAGCGAGCCGGCACTCCACGGCGCGGGCGTGGCCGGCATCTAGCGCTCCCTGGGCGCTGAGCGGGGCGCCTTGCTCGATTTGAACATCTCCAGCATGCGTTCGGTCACGACGTAGCCGCCGACCGCGTTGCCGGCGGCAAGCAGCACGCCGAAGAAGCCGATGGTCTTCTCCAGCGGAGAGTGTGCGTTGCCGAGTGCGACCATCGCGCCGACCAGCACGATGCCGTGCACGAAGTTCGAGCCGGACATCAGCGGGGTGTGCAGAATCACCGGCACCCGCGAGATCACCTCATAGCCGGTGAAGGCCGCGAGCATGAAGATGTAGAGCGCAACGATTCCGGTCATGGTCGTCCCCTCGGCGAGGCTTCAGCCCGACAGCGCCTGACGCGTCGGTTCGTGACGGATCTGCCCGCCGTGCGTCAGACAGGCCTTGGCGAAGACCTCGTCTTCCCAGTCGATGGCGAGTTCCCCCTGCTTGATCGCCGGGGAGAGGATGTTCAGCAGGTTGCGCGCGTACATCTCGCTGGCGTTGTAGGCAAGCTCGGCCGGCAGATTCACCGGGCCGATGATCTGCACACCCTGATGCACCACCGTCTCCCCGGCCCGCGTCAGCTCGCAGTTGCCGCCCTGCTCGGCGGCCAGATCCACGATCACCGACCCGGGCCGCATGCGCTCGGCCGCCGCGCGCGTGATGATCTTCGGTGCCGGCCGCCCAGGGACGGCGGCGGTGCTGATCAGCGCGTCCGCCGCGGCGATGCGCGCATCGAGAATGTCCTGCTGGCGGCGCTTCTCCTCCTCCGTCAGCTCGCGCGCGTAGCCGCCGGCGCCGTCGGCGCTTACGCCGGTGTCGACGAATTTCGCGCCGAGTGAACGGACCTGCTCCCGGGTCGCGCCGCGCACGTCGTAGGCTTCGACCACCGCGCCGAGCCGGCGCGCTGTCGCGATCGCCTGCAGGCCCGCTACGCCGGCGCCGATGACGAGCACCTGGGCGGGCCGGACCGTGCCGGCCGCCGTGGTCAACATGGGCAGGAACTTCTGCAGATGGTTCGCCGCAATCAGCACGGCCTTGTAGCCGGAAATGGCCGCCTGCGAGGACAGCGCGTCCATCGACTGAGCGCGCGAGATGCGCGGCACCAGCTCCATCGCGAAACTGGTGATGCCCCGTTCCTGGAGTGCGTGCACTTCCGCATGGCGGGCATAGGGTTGCAGGAAGCCGGCCACCACCGTGCCGGGCTTCAGCGCGTTGATTTGCGCGATGTCGAGGGGTTGTACGGTGAGCAGCACCTGCGCCCGCTCGAGCACGCCGGCGCTGTCGGCCCATTCGACACCGCGGTACAGCGCGTCGGGAAACTGGGCCCGCTCCCCGGCGCCGCGCTCCATGAGAATGCCGGCGCCCAAGCGCATGAATTTCTCGGCCACCTCGGGCACGAGACTGACGCGCGTCTCGCGGGCGGCGCTCTCGCGCAGCGCGCCGATTGTAATTGGCATCAAAAGCCCCTTCCGACCGGCAAGCGCCACGAACCGAGGCGGCCGGTTCCCATGTTCACTACCCTACACGTTGCTACGTTGAACTCAAGCACAATCTTGCCTTATCTTATAACCGGCCATGATGGGCATAGACTTCGAGCGCGCCGATTTCGGCTCGAGCGATGGCCTGCGGATCACTCCTGCGGGGCCGGTGCGCGGGCTCTCTCAACTTGTGCTGCGAACAGACGTCGCCGGCATGCCTCTGGAGTGGATCGACTACCGGGAAGCGGCCCGTCTGTACACTCAGGAACAGGTCGCCTATACCTGTGGCAGCCGCCTGTTCACGTTGATCGGCGGCATCAACGCGCTGACCGGCCGGCGCACGACGCTCGACATCAATTCCATCGTCGCCACGATCGGCCACACCGGCAATCCCGGCAGCACCCGGCACGACTACGTGCCGCCCTTGAACAACCAGACGCTCTTTCGGCGCGATGCGCACATCTGCATGTACTGCGGCCAGCGGTTCGGGACCCGGGATCTGTCCCGCGATCATGTGCGCCCGTTCAGCCAAGGCGGCATCGACGTCTGGAACAACGTGGTGACCGCATGCCGCCGTTGCAACAACCAGAAGGCCTCACGTACCCCGGAGCAGGCCAAGATGCAGCTGGTCGCCGTGCCGTTCACGCCGACCTATGCGGAGTACATCTTTCTGAAGGGCCGGCGCGTGCTCGCCGACCAGATGGAGTACCTGCTGGCGCATTTCCCGCGGACCAGTCCGCTGCATGATCGCATTCAACGCTGGCTGAGCTGAGTCCCGCCGGGGCTGACCCCGGGGTACGCCGCTGACGGAGCCGCTGATTTTGCTATACCTCATCGACGGCTCGGTCTATGTTTTCCGCGCCTATCATTCGCAACTGCCCGAGATGCTCGACGCCGAGGGGCGCCCGGTACATGCGGTGTTCGGTTTCGCCCGCTTTATCGGGGATCTGCTTGAGCGGACGCGGCCGCAGTTCGTCGCGGTCGCTTTCGATCGGCGTCTCGCCACCTCCTACCGCAACGAGATCTACCCGGCGTACAAGGCCAACCGTGAACCGGCGCCGCCGGACCTGGCCGTGCAGTTCGAGTACTGCCGTGAGCTGTGTGCGCGGCTCGGTCTGGCGGTATTCGTCGATTCGCATTATGAGGCCGACGATGTCATCGGTACTCTGGCGCGCCAGATGCGCATGCAGGGTATCCGCTCGGCGTTCATCACCCGCGACAAGGATCTGGCGCAGCTGGTGCGCGACGGGGATCTGTACTGGGACTTCGGGGCACGCGGGCAGCTCGGCTACCGTGACGTCGAGCGGCATTTCGGCGTCGCTCCGGAGCGATTTGCCGACTATCTGGCGCTCACCGGTGACACGTCGGACAACATTCCGGGTGTCCCGGGGATCGGCCCGAAGACCGCCGCGGCGCTGATGCGTGCTTTCGGCTCCATCGATGAGCTGTATGCCAGCCTCGGACGAGTCGCCACGCTCGGCCTGCGTGGTGCACGCGAGTTGCGCGAGCGGCTTCATGAGCATCGCGAGGCGGTCTATCTGGCGCGCCGCCTGACACGCATTGTGTGTGACATGCCGCTGGAGGCGAGTCCCGAGCAGCTGCGCCCGCGCGTACCGGATCTGCAGGCCCTCGGCACGCTCTACGACCGGCTCGGCTTCGGGCCGCTGCTGCGTCGTCAGGGCGAGCGGCTCGCGGGGCTCGCCGTGCCGAGTGGCTGAGCCGACGCAGGTGACATTGGTCTGGCAGGAATTCGCGCGGGCTTCGGCTATGCTCGGTGCTCACGTCACAAGAACCAGCGGGGGTTACCATGGCGACCAAGAACATCGTGTCCGTCCTGCAGGAGGAGCGCGTCTTCCCGCCGCCTGCGCAGTTCAGTGCGCGCGCGCGGCTGAAGCCGGCGGATCTCGAGGCTTTGCACCGCCACGCGCAGACCGACTACACCGGCTTCTGGGCACAGCTGGCCCGCGAGCATCTCGTGTGGCACAAGCCGTTCACGGTCACCCTCGATGAGCAGAACGCGCCCAATTTCCGCTGGTTCACCGACGGCGAGCTCAACGTCTCGTTCAACTGCCTCGATGTGCACCTTGCCGACCGTGGTCACAAACCGGCCATCATCTTCGAGGGCGAGCCGGGCGATGTGCGGCGGATCAGTTATCAGGAACTGCACGGCGAGGTCTGCCGCTTCGCCAACACGCTGAAATCGCTCGGCGTGCAGCGCGGGGACCGTGTGGCGATTTACATGCCGCTCGTGCCCGAGATCATTGTGGCGATGCACGCGTGTAACCGCATCGGTGCGATCCACTCGGTGGTGTTCGGTGGCTTCTCCGCCCCGGCGCTGAAGGAGCGGATCGAGGACACTGGCGCGAAAGTACTTATCACCGCCGATGGCGGCTGGCGTGGCGGACATGCCATCGAGCTGAAGGCGGCCGCGGACAAGGCGCTCGCGGCCGGCTGCCCGAGCATCAAGCATGTCGTGGTGTTGCAGCGGACCGCTCATGCCATCTCGATGGAGCCGGGCCGCGACCTGTGGTGGCATGAGGCGATCGCCGGGCGCTCCCCGGTGTGCGAGCCCGAGTGGGTCGACGCAGAGCACCCGCTGTACCTGCTGTACACCTCCGGCTCAACGGGCAAGCCCAAGGGCATCCAGCACTCGAGCGCCGGTTATCTGCTCGGGGCGAAGCTCACCACCGAGTGGGTGTTCGATCTGCGCGAGCAAGACGTATTCTGGTGCACCGCGGATGCCGGCTGGGTCACCGGGCACAGTTATCTCGCCTACGGACCACTGGCCGCCGGCGCCACCGTCGTGATGTACGAGGGTGGGCCGACCTATCCGGATGGTGGCCGTTTCTGGAAGATCTGCCAGGATCACGGGGTGAGCGTGTTCTACACCGCCCCGACGGCGATCCGTGCACTGATGAAGCTCGGTGACGAGGTGCCTTCGGGTTACGACCTGTCGCGGCTACGCCTGCTCGGCAGCGTCGGGGAGCCGATCAATCCCGAAGCCTGGATGTGGTACCACCGGGTCATCGGCGGTGGCCGCTGTCCGATCGTTGACACCTGGTGGCAGACCGAGACCGGCGCGATCATGCTCTCGCCGCTGCCCGGAATCACCCCGACCAAGCCCGGTTCATGCACGCTGCCGCTGCCGGGGATCGAGGCGGAGATCGTCGACGATCGCGGTGCGCCGGTGACCCGGGCTGATGCCGGCGGGTATTTGGTCATTAAGAAGCCCTGGCCGTCGATGCTGCGCACCATCTGGCGCAACAACGACCGCTACCTGGCCGCCTACTGGGAGAAGTTCCGCAACCGGTACTACGTCGCCGGAGACAGTGCGCATCGCGACAAGGACGGGTATTTCTGGATCATGGGGCGCATCGATGATGTGCTGAACGTGGCCGGCCATCGCCTCGGCACCATGGAGATCGAGTCAGCGCTCGTGGCCCATCCGCGCGTCGCCGAGGCGGCCGTGGTCGGCAAGCCACATGAGGTCAAGGGCGAGTCGGTGTTCGCCTACGTGGTCTGCCGAGGCGCCCGGCCAAAGGGCGATGCGGCGCGCCTGGTGCAGGAGCTGCGCGATTGGGTCGGGCAGCAGCTCGGCGCCATCGCCAAGCCGGATGAGATCCGTTTCGCGGATAACCTGCCGAAGACCCGCTCCGGGAAGATCATGCGCCGGCTGCTGCGCGCCATCGCGCGCGGCGAGGATATTGCACAGGACGTCTCGACACTGGAGAACCCGGCGATCCTCGATCAGCTGCGCGGTGCGGATGAGGGGGCGGCGCCTGCGGCGCGAGCCAAACGACCGGCGCGAGCACCGGCGACACCCGACCGATCTGTAGCACGGCCCCGCAAGACGGCCGCGAAGAAACGCGCCCGGTCCGCAACGGCCCAATCCCGTGCGGCGCAGCCCGCCCTGCGGCGGGCTGCGGCAGTCCCGGCGGCCGCACGCCGCCCGAAGACCAAGGCCGTGAAGCGCAAGCCGGTGGCGGCCAAGACCACCAAAGTCGCCAAGACCGTCCGGGTTCGGTCCCGCAAGGCGGTGCAGAAGAAGACCGTCAAGTCCGGCCGGATCGCCGGCCGCCGGCCGGCGCCCAAGCGCAAGAGCGCGCGTCGGGCGGCCGTGCGTCGCACGACGCGTACCGGCGGGCGGCGCCGCTGAGGCGGGCGCCCTCAGGTCACGGCGAGCGGTGGCTGAGCGGCTCGTAGCGCCGCTCGCCCGTGACCGGGTCGTACAGGACCTCGAACGGCTCGCCGGTGGCGGGATCTTCAAAACGCTCGCCCGTCGCCTGCCAGCGGGCCACGGGCGGGGCCGGCTTGCGATAGCGCCAGCGCTCGAAAGCCGTCGCGAGCAGACCCACGGTCCCGAGTATGAGCAGCGGGAGGCCGTGCCCGGATTTCACCGTCAGCAGTTCGATCGCGCCAGCCACGAGCGCAAGCGCCGAGACCGCCAGGAAGGCGGTGCGCAGTCTCACCCGGCCGGCTCGATGACCACGGCGGTGCCGTAGGCAACGATCTCGCTCATGGTCTGGCCGATCTCCGAGGAGTCGAATCGCATCATCACTACGGCGTTGGCCTGCATCAGCGTGGCGTTCTTCACCATGCGGTCGACGGCGTGGCGGCGGGCCTCCTCAAGCAGTTGGGTGTACTCGGAGATCTCCCCGCCGGCGATCGAGCGCAGGCCGGCCATCAGATTGCCGGCCAGGCCACGGCTGCGTACCACGACGCCGAACACTTGGCCCTTGACCGCTGTGACTCGGTAGCCCGGGACGTTTTCGGTGGTGACGATGAGCATCGTGCTGTCTCCTGGGTGGGGCGCAGGTGCCCACCGGATCATGGTAGCACCGTGCTCAAGGGGTGCGCGGGTCGCGCGAAATTGCATATCTGCGGCAGAAATGACCCCTAGTGCCACGGCCCGTGCCCGCCTAAGGTCATGGTCACCCCCCAGCCGGGGGCGCTCGCCGGGCCCCCTGCCGGGGAGTCAGGCGGGACGGAGGCGCGGCGCTCATGGGCGAGATCATCCGGGTCGGCTTTGAACCTGAACGGGACTGGGAGCAGGCGCGCGTCCAATGGGCCGAGGGCCTGGCGGCGGTCGGCGCGTTGTTCGGTGACGACGAGGCGCTGATGCGCGCCAAGGCCGAGTGTCTGTATCAGACCGTGCGGCGGATCGTGGAAGGGATCCCGGCGGTGCGTGTGGCCGCGACCGTGCCGGACGATTTGCCCGGAGAATACGTACCCATGCTCACCGCCGCGCTGCGCGATGCGGCGCTGAAGGGCATCGAGGCGAGCACCTGTCACGCAGTGCGGGTGCTCACGGCGGCCATCTATGACCTGTGCACCTCGAAGCTGCGCCGCAAGCCGTCCTGAGGCCTCAGTGCACCGCCGGCACCATGCGCAGCGCGAAGCGCACCGTCACCGGGTTGCCCAGCCACTCGGTGGCGCGCCACTCACCCTGACCGATGCCGAATGCGAGCCGATCAATCACGGTCTTGCCCTGCAGTTCTGCGCTGCCGCCGCGCGGCTGCCAGGTGAAAGCAATGGACACCGTGCGAGTGACCCCACGCAGCGTGAGCGGCCCGGTGGCGATGAAGCCGTTCGCTGTCCTCTGCAGCCGCGTTGCGGTGAAGCGCGCCTGCGGGTAGCGCGCCACGTCAAAGAACTGCGCGCCACCGAGCAGCGTGTTGCGCTGTGCGTCGTGGGTATCGAACGAATGCATGTCGATCACGACCGTGAGTGCCTTGGCATGCGGATCGAACTGCACCGAGAACGATTTGAACACGCCATGATTTGCCGCGCCGGCCTGAGTGAACGTGTAGCTGAGCGTGCTGTGTGCCAGGTTCAAGACGTAGTCCGGGCCGCTGGCGGCGGCGTGCGCCGCACCGGCGACGAGGAGGGCGAACGAGGATAGGGTGAGCCGGGCGAGGCGGGACGTCAGCATTTGTTACTCCTTGCGGGTGAGCGCGGCGTGCGCGCCGGGTAGCATGCGCCGCAGCGTATCGTCCTTCAGGACGAAATGATGTTTGATCGCCGCGGCGATATGCAGCACGAGAATCAGGCCGAGTGCGATCGCCAGTAGCACGTGCACGCGCACCATCGCGTGGTAGAGCGTCGCGCTGCGTCTCACCAGATTCGGCAGTTGAAACAGATTGAACCAACTGACCGGAAAGCCCCGTGCCGAGGACATGATCCAGCCGGTCAGCGGCAGGGCGATCATCAGGACATACAGTGCGGTGTGCGTGACGCGCGCGAGCACCCGCTCATAAGGCTTCAGAGTGCCCGGGAGTTCGGGCGATGGATTCAGCGCGCGCCATGTCAGACGCACCAACGCCAGGGCGAGGATGGTGATGCCGAGCGACTTGTGGCGCGCTAGCGTGACCAGCTTGGTCATGCTGAGCGGCAGTGCGGTACCGATCAGACCAAGCGCGATCTGCACCCCGATCAGGACGGCGATCAGCCAGTGCAGCAGTTGGGTGAGCGCCCCCCAGCGGGTGCGCGTGTTTCGCAGCATCACACCGTGAGCTTAGAGCAGTCGGCGCTCCCTGGGGAGTGGTTACACCGGTGTGTCCCGGCTCTGCGTCGCGGCGTGCAGCCCGAGCTCGACCTGCGTCCAGCCCTGGCAGTGCCGTGCGATCTGCGCGGCGAGCAAAGCGGCGTGCGCGGGTCGCGCGTTCAACGCCGGTACGTAGTCGAACCGCTCGCCGCCGGCGCACATGAACGCGGCGCGGTTCTCGACATCGATCTCCTCGAGCGTCTCCAGACAGTCGACTGCAAATCCCGGGCAGATGACCGTCACGTCCCTGATGCCCCGCGCCGGCATGCCGGCGAGCGTCTCGATGGTATAGGGACGCAACCATTCGCTAGGTCCGAAGCGCGACTGGAACGTGATCGTCCACTCGCCTTCCTTCAGCAGCAGCTCCTCGGCGAGCAGCCGTGCGGTTTTCTGACATTTGCAGAAATACGGATCCCCCTGGTGAAAGTAGCGCTCGGGGATGCCGTGAAAGGAAATCACCAGATGGCCGGTGCGTCCATGTGCGTCCCAATGCTGCGCCACGCTCTCGCGCAACGCCTCGATGTACTGCGGCTGATCGTGGTACTCGCTGATGAAGCGCAGTTCCGGCAGCCACCGCCACCCGGACAGCTCCGCGTTGACCTGATCGTAGACCGCGCCGGTGGTGGCGCCGCAGTACTGCGGAAACAGCGGCAGAACCAGGATGCGCTGCGCGCCGGCGGCGCGCAGCCGTTGCAGTGAATCAGCCACGGTGGGGGTGCCGTAGAGCATGGCGAATTCGAGCGAAAACGGCGCCATCAGGCGCTGCGCGAGCAGACTTGCCAGCCCGCTGCGCAGCCGCTCGGACTGCTCGCGCAGCGGCGAACCCTCGGCCGACCAGATCTTGCGGTACTTCGGTGCGATGCGTCGCGGGCGCAGCGGCAGGATGAACCCATAGAGGATTGGCAGCCACAGCGGTCGCGGCAGTTCCACCACCCGCGGATCCTTCAGCATACGGCCGAGGAAGCGCCGCACGTCGTGTGGCGCCGGTGAGTCGGGTGTGCCGAAATTGACCGCGAGAATGCCGATGCGCTCGGCCGTCTCGCGGTGAAAGTCCGCAGAGCTGTGATAGCGCATGGTGTGCACGATAGCGCAGTGAAACGGCCGGCAACCAGTGTCGCTGCGGCAAACCCCTACCCCGAGCCCGCGGTGCGGCCCCGGCGGGGGCTCTACACCGCCGCGCGCTCCTCGCCCCGCAGGTGCTCGCCGAGGAACTGCAGCGTCCGCCGGCGTGCCAAAGCGGCGGCCGCAGCGTCATAGGAGGGACGCAGGTCGCAGTTGAAGCCGTGGCCAGCCCCGGCGTAGACGTGGAAGATACCCCCCGGATCACGCTGGCGCATCGGCTCGAGCTCAGCGAGCGGAATGCCTTTGTCCTCGCCGCCGAAGTGATACAGCACCGGACAGTGCGGTGCCTTGCCGGCGTCCTGGGCCCGGCCGTAATACACCACCGCGCAGTCGACCGGCAGCAGGCAGGCGGCGCGGTACGACTGCGCCCCGCCCCAGCAGTACCCGACAGTGCCAATACGGCCCGCGTGTTTGACGACGGCAATTGCTGCGGCCAGATCCTTCAGGGTCTGCTCCGGCTGCAATTGCTGCATATAGCCGCGGCCCTCTTCGATCTCCGGCGGACTGTAGCCGAGTTCGATTCCGCGACGGATCCGATCGAACATGCACGGCGCGATGGCCGTGTAGCCCTCGGCGGCAAATCCGTCGGTCACGGCCCGGATGTGCGCGTTGACCCCGAAGATCTCCTGAATGACGACGACGGCTCCGCGGGCCGCACCCGGCGGCGCGGCCAGATAGGCCTGGAACTGGTGCCCGTCGCGGGCCATCAGGGTGGTGAAATCGCCCATAAACTGCTCAACTTTCAAGTCGTCCAGGCCGTACCTGGGCGCCGCAGAATATCGCGCGGGGCGGGTCCGGGGAAGCGCCTCGCGCGCGCTCCGCGGGGGGACGCTTGGCCCGGCGCGAGCGGCCCATGATAGCCTAAGAGCCGGATCGGGACGCGACCCGTCCCGAGGGAGGGGGTTCATGCTGGTCGGCTCAGCCGTGCGGCGTGTCGCGATCGTGGGCGGCGTACGCATTCCATTCGCCAGGGCCTATAGCGCGTACGCAAGCTTGGGCAACCCTGACATGCTCACTGCGGCGCTGCGCGCCCTGGTGCAGCGTTTCCGGCTCGAGGGCCAACGGCTGGGGGATGTCGCCGCCGGTGCCGTCCTGAAACACTCCAAAGACTTCAATCTCACGCGCGAGAGCGTCCTGTCGAGCGGACTCGATCCGCAGACCCCAGGCCTGGATCTGCAGCGCGCCTGTGGCACCAGCCTCGAGGCGGCGATCGCGATTGGTAACAAGATCGCCCTAGGGCAGATCGACTCAGGCATCGCCGCTGGCGTCGACTCGATCAGCGATCCGCCCGTGGTCTATCCGCACGCCTACCAGCGGCTGTTGCTGGCCAGTTACCGCGGCAGGAGCGCCGGTGAGCGTCTCGCGCCGTGGTTGCGGCTGCGGCCGCGGCATTTCAAGCCGGTGTTTCCCACGGTCGCCGAGCCACGCACCGGACTGTCGATGGGCGAGAGCACTGAGCTGATGGTGCAACGCTGGCGCATCGGGCGTGAGGCGCAGGATCAGCTCGCCTACCAGAGCCACTGCAATGCGGCCGCGGCATGGCGCGAGGGTTTTTACGACGATCTGGTCGAGCCCTACCTCGGACTCGCGACCGACAACAACGTGCGCACGGACACTTCGCTCGAAAAGCTCGCCAAGCTGCGCGCGAGCTTCGATGTGCGCGACGGCACCCTGACCGCCGGCAACAGTACCCCGCTCACCGACGGTGCGAGCGCAGTGTTACTTGCCTCCGAGGCGTGGGCTGAGCGGCACCAGCTGCCGGTACTGGCGTACCTTTCATACGGCAAAGTCTGGGCCGTGGATTTCGCCAGCGGCCGCGAAGGACTCCTCATGGCGCCGGCCTATGCGGTTTCCGCGATGTTGCGCGATGCGGGCCTGACCTTGCGGGATTTCGATTACTACGAGATCCACGAGGCATTCGCCGCCCAGGTGCTGTGTACGCTCGCCGCTTGGGAATCGGCCGCGTTCTGCCGCGATAGCCTCGGCCTCGATGCGCCGCTCGGCGGTATCGAACGAACACGACTGAACGTCAAGGGCGGCAGCCTCGCCATCGGTCATCCATTCGCGGCCACCGGCACACGCGTCCTGGCGACGCTGGCGAAGCTCCTGGCCGGCGACCCGACGGCCCAGCGTGGCCTGATATCGGTATGTACCGCTGGCGGGATGGGCGTCACGGCGATCGTGCAGAAATAGTGGGTGCGGGCGCGCCGTCTGCAGGCGGACCCGCAGAAACAAACACAGACGTGCAGTAGCACGCGGGGAGGACAAGAGCGCAGCGCGGGCGGTGCGCCCGTGCCGCTATGCGCGCGCGGGGACTGCCGCGCAGGATCAGCCGGCGAGCGGCCGGCATGCGGGAGGATTCAGACCGGTCATACATCGAGCCAGCTGTCGGAGAGAGCGCAATGAGCCCTGGCATCTTCGAGGACGGCAGGACGCTGCGCGATGAACTCGCGGTCTTACTGGGGGAAATGCCGCTGTTCAGCGGCCTCCCACCTGCAGTGTTGAGCGCCATCGCTGCGGTGGCAGAGTGGCTGTCGCTGCCGGGCGGCGCGGTGCTGTTCTCCGCCGGCGAGCCGGCTGATGCGCTGTACGTGGTGCTCAGCGGCAGCCTCGCGGTGTTGGCCGCTGGCGGGCGGGCCCAGGGGCGCTTTCTAGCCCGGCTCGCCGCCGGGGATACGGTCGGGGAAATGGGGCTGATCTCCGGACATCCGCGCACCGCCAACGTCGTGGCGCTGCGCAACACCGAGCTGGCGCGTATTTCGGTCCGAGCATTCAACGACGTGCTGCGCCGCGAGCCGGAGGCGGTGTGGCGCATCGCGCAGCTGATGGTCAGCCGACTGGAGCGCATGGACGGTCCGCCGCCGCGCGCGCACGTGCGCGGCGCATGCACCTTCACGGTGTTGCCGCAGAGTCTGGAGGTTGATTTCGCCGGCTTCTCCACCGGGCTCGTCAAGGCGCTTGGCCAGTTCGGACGCACCGAGCTGGTCTGGAATGCGCGTGGCGCGACACATACCAGCCAGTGGTTCAACAACATCGAGTCCTCCAACGATTTCGTCGTCTACGTGGCCGAGCCGACGCCGAATCGCTGGACCAAGCTCTGCGAGCGTCAGGCCGATGCGCTGCTGCTGCTGGCGCGCGCGGAGAGTCCGGCCGGTAGCTGGGCCGCGCTGCGCTGGCCGCACGATCAGACGCTCACCCCGCAGCGCTGGGAGCTGGTGCTGGTCCACGACAGCGGGATCGAGACCGGGGCGGCTGCGCGCTGGCTGACGAACCTGCCGCAGATCCCGCATCATCACGTGCAGTCTGCGCCCGACTATGCGCGCTTGGCGCGCATGCTCACCGGGCGTGCGGTCGGGCTGGTGCTCTCAGGCGGCGGCGCGCGTGGTTTCGCGCATATCGGCGCCATCAAAGCGCTCCAGGAGGCCGGCATCCCGATCGATCTGCTGGGTGGCACCAGCATGGGTGCGATCCTGGGTGCGGGGGTGGCGGCGCGCTGGAATCTCCAGGAACTCACCGAGCGGTTCCGTTACTACTTCGTCGAATCGCGGCCGCTGCGCGATTACACACTGCCGTTCATCTCGCTGGTCTCGGGCCACAAGGTGAGCCGTTTGTTGTTCGAAGCTTTTGGCGAAACGGCGATCGAGGATCTGCCGCTTGCGCATTTCTGTGTGTCGGCGAACCTGACCTCCGGGCACACGCATGTGCACCGGCGCGGGGAGTTATGGCGCGCGCTGCGCGCCTCGGTGTCGGTGCCCGGTGTGCTGCCGCCGGTGGTGCTGGACGGTGAGGTGCTGGTCGATGGCGGGGCTATGAACAATCTGCCGGTGGATGTCATGCTCGAGCTCGGTCGGGGGCCGGTCATCGGCTGCGACGCGGGCGCCGACCGGGCCTTTGCCACGCATGGTGGCGAGATCGATGTGCCGCTGCCCTGGCAGATCATGCGCTGGCTTAAAGCGCGCCGGCAGTTGCCGAACATCTTTCAGATTCTCTGGCGCACCGGAATGGTCAACAGCTCGGCGCAAACGGCCGCGCAGCGTGACCGCACCGATCTGCTGTTGCGTCCGCCGCTTGCTGCGATCGACATGCTCAACTGGCGGGCGTTCGATCAGGCCGTCCAGGCTGGCTACGAATATACCGTGCGGCGTATCGATGAGCTGCCGGATGATTCTCCGCTGTGGCGCAGCGCCGGACCGTCCTCGCGCTAGAGCGCCTCCACCCCGGGGCGGGGTGAGCTTGCCGGTAAGCCATGTAAGCTGTATATTTATACAATCCCCAGAGCAGCTCCGGTGCGGTCATGATCACGCTGTTTCACCACCCCAAGACACGCTCCACACGCTTCATCTTCCTGCTCGAGGAGTTCGGCGTTCCCTACGAGATCCGCCGCGTCGAGGTTCGCAAGCGCGACGGCTCGGGCGCCGTCGATCCGCGCAACCCGCACCCGCACGGCAAAGTCCCCGCAATCAGCGATGATGGCACGGTCGTGTTCGAGTCCTCCGCCATTGTGCTGTATCTCACGGACCGCTTTGCCGATCGCGGACTCGGACCGCTGGTCGGCGAGTTGGACCGTGCGCCCTACCTCTCCTGGCTGGCCTACTACAGCGGTGTGCTTGAGCCGGCTTTCGTGTCCAAATTTCTCAAAGTCGCCGTGCCGCGCGGCACGGCCGGCTGGGTGGACGTCGAAGAGGCGGTGCCGACCCTGATCACGCTGCTCTCGCGCGGACCGTACCTGCTCGGGGAGCGTTTCAGCGCCGCAGACGTGCTGTACGGGACGACTTTGGCGATGTTCCGCGACACTCCGCTGATGGAGCGCAACGCGTTGATCGATGCCTACGTCGACCGCGTCGTGAATCGCCCGGCCTTTCAGCGCGCCTTGGCGCTCGACGGGGCCTGACGCATCGATGCCAAGACATCGCTCGCCCGGCACGCGCCGTCGCTGAGTGGCACGACCGTGACGACCGACATCCCGGGTGGACACAGCGCCGCGCTGGTCTTGTTCTGCCGCCGTCCGGCGCACGGAGAGGGCAAGCGCCGCCTGGCGCGCGCACTGGGAGACGAACCGGCGTTCGCCGTTGCCGAAGCGCTGCTGCAGTGCGCCCTGGAGGATGCTGCGGCATGGCCGGGCCAGGTGGTGCTCTCCCCGGCGCGCGGTGCGGATGCCGCCTGGGCTGCCGGGCTGTTGGAGCGCGACGCTGAGGTCATCCCTCAACCCGACGGTAATCTCGGCGAAAGGATTGCAGCGGTCGACGGGCTGGTGCGAAGCCGCGGTTGTAGTCGAGTGTTGTTCATCGGCAGCGATGCGCCTTCACTGCACCCGGCCCAGCTCACTGCCGCGGCCGCGGAGCTCGAGCGTGCCGAGGTCGTGCTGATGCCGGCGGCGGACGGTGGTGTGACGCTGATGGGATCACGGACCGGGTGGCCCGATCTGGCTGCGCTGCCCTGGAGCGAGGCGGCGCTCGGTGCCATGCTCGAGCATGTCTGCCGTCATTCGGGTCGTTCCGTGCAGCGGCTGGAGGGTTCCTACGACGTCGATGAACCGGCCGACTGCCGGCTCGCGATCGAGCGACTCGAGGACGACCGGCGGGTCGCGCGCCGGCGTCTGCGCGAGCTGCTGTGTAGCCTGCAGCTCCACGAAATTCCGCTGCGCACCTGAGCGATCTCTCAGCTGCTGAGAAAATCCAGAATATCCCGCTGTGCCGCGGTGAGCTGCTCGCGCGGCGTGACGACAGCCGAGCGCAGCGCGTGCCGGCAGGGACGCGACTCGTCGTCGCGATACAGCGCAACCGCGCGCGCGATCAGGCGCTGCACATGCGTCAGGCTGTCACGGAACTGACTCA
Source organism: Pseudomonadota bacterium (assembly GCA_021826035.1). The sequence goes on from JAKBBE010000004.1 coordinate 34,162, forward strand.
TGACCTGCTCGAGCGAAACGTGTTGGCTGGGATCATCGAGCCAGCAATCGTAATCGGTCGCGACCGCCACGGTGCAGTACCCAAGCTGCGCTTCGAGCGCGAGGAACGCCTCCGGTACGTTGGTCATGCCGACCAGGTCGGCGCCCGCGCCGCGCAGCCAGAAGCTCTCCGCACGCGTGCCGAGTCGCGGACCCTCGACGCAGGCATACGTCTTCTCGCGATGCAGCGGCAGTCCAAGCGCCTCGGCGGCCTCGGCGAGCAGTGCGCTCGTGGCCGCGCATGCCGGGTGCGCCGTGGAAATGTGCGCAACCATGCCCTGACCGAAAAAACTCGCAGCCCGCAGACCCTTGGTGAAATCGAGGTACTGCGCCGGCAGCGCCAGGTCTCCCGGACGGATTTCCTCGCGCAGGCTCCCGACCGCCGACACGCCGATCACCGTACGCACTCCAAGACTCTTCAGCGCCCAGATGTTGGCGCGAAAATTAATTTCACCCGGTAGCAGATGGTGCTCAAGTCCGTGCCGCGCCAGAAACGCGACCGGTTTTCCATCAAGGCTGCCGAGCATCACGGGCGCCGACGGCGCGCCGAACGGCGTATCCACGGGTCGCGCCTCGTTGACTTTCAAGCCGTCCATGCGGTAAAGGCCGGTACCGCCGATAATGCCGATCATCATGGGAATCTCTGTTGCGCCAGTGGCCGCGAGGCTGCAAGATGCCTCAAACGAGGCCGGGCAACAAGATCGACGCCTGTTCACGGGGAGCTCTCCATGAATACCCCTCCATTTCCGTCGCTACGGCCACCGCGCTGGCCGGGGCGAATCGCCCGCGCCGGTCTGTGGATTCTCGCAGCCGGACTGCTCATCACGCTCGCGGCCGGGCCGCTCAACCGCTTCCAATTGGCGAGCGTTGGCCCGGCGCTGATGACACTGGTGGTCGGCCTCGGCGTCGTGGTGCTGGGTACGGCGACAACCATCGTCGGGGTGCTGTTCTCGACCCTGAAGGGCACGCGCATGCCGGGCACCGCCGCCGTGGTCGGCATCATCATCGGCCTGGCGGTGACCGCCTACGTGCTCTCGTGGGTGGAGCGCGCGCGGACCAGTCCGCCGATCAACGACATCAGCACGGATTTGCGCGATCCACCGAAATTCGAGCGCATCCTGGCGTTGCGCGCCCACGCGCACGCAACCGTTCCGGCGCAATACCTTCGCGAAGTACCCGGTCCTGGCGGTAAAATGATCGACGTGCCGCGGCTGCAGCGCGAGTACTACCCGTACATCAAGCCGCTGTTTCTCGCGCTGCCGCCGGCGCGGGCACTTGCGCGGGCGCGGCGGGTGGCCGCAGCGCTTGGCTGGCGCATCGATGCCGTCGAGCCGGCGCAAGGCCGCCTGGAGGCGACCGCCCACACGTTCTTCTTCGATTTCAAGGACGACATCGTGGTGCGGGTCCGGCCGAACGGCACCGGCTCGCGCATCGACGTGCGCAGCGAGTCGCGGGTCGGGATGAGCGATATTGGAACCAACGCGGCGCGCATCCGGCAGTTTCTCAGCCGCATGCAGGCGCCCTGAGACGAGGCACTGGCATTCATGAGCGGCACCGCTCGCGATATCGTATTTGAAAAACGCCTTGCCGCGCTGCTGAACAGCGGTGCGCTTGAGCTGCTGCAGGGGGGGCGCCGCGGCGTTGAGAAGGAGTCACTGCGCGTGACGCCCGACGGACTGCTCGCGCAGACGCCGCATCCGGCGGCGCTCGGCTCGGCACTCACCAGCGAGCACATCACCACGGATTACTCCGAGGCGCTGATCGAGCTGGTTACGCCCACGTTCAATACCAACTGGGAGTTGCTGCAGTACCTGCTTGATTTGCACCAGTTCGTCTACCGGCATCTCGATGATGAGCTGCTGTGGGCGACCAGCATGCCGTGTCGGATCGATCGCGACGAAGACATCCCGATCGCCCGCTACGGCCGCTCGCACGTAGGCCGAATGAAGAGCATCTACCGCGAGGGCCTCGGTGTGCGCTACGGCCGCATGATGCAGGCCATCTCCGGAGTGCATTTCAACTACTCGTTTCCGAGTGCGTTCTGGCCGGCATATGCTGAACTGCTGGGCTCACGCGATGACTCCCGAGAGTTCATCTCAGCGCGCTATTTCGACCTGCTGCGCAACTACCGTCGTCATGGCTGGCTGGTGCTGTATCTCTTTGGCGTGTCGCCGGTCGTGTGCAAATCGTTCCTGCGCGGCCGCGAACATACGCTCACCGACCTCACTGCGCACAGCGCCTACGAGCCGTATGCGACCAGCTTGCGAATGAGCGACATCGGCTACCGCAACCGCAATCAGGCGGATCTGACCGTCTCGGTCAACAGTCTCGCCGAATACGTGCGCGACCTCGGTCGGGCGATTAGCACGCCGCACGCGCCGTATGCCGCGCTCGGTGTGCGCAGCGGCGCAGATTATCGGCAGCTCAATGCGAACGTGCTGCAGATTGAGAACGAGTATTACAGCTTCATCCGGCCGAAGCGCGTCGCACATTCCGGCGAGCGGCCGACCCAGGCGCTCGCCCGCGCCGGCGTCGAGTACGTCGAGGTGCGGGCGCTTGATGTCAGCGCCTTCGACCCGGTCGGCGTGAACCAGAACAAGATGCGCTTCCTCGAGGCGTTTCTCGCGCTGTGTCTGCTCAAGGACAGCCCGCCGATTGCCGATCACGAACAGCATGCCGTCGATCACAACCATCTCACGGTGGCGCACCGCGGCCGCGAACCCGGCCTGATGCTCTGGCGTGATGAGCACGAGGTGCCGTTGCGCCAATGGGCCGAGTCGCTGCTGGAGGAGATGGGTCCGCTGTGCGAGATCCTTGATCGGGGCGACCCCGCCCGACCGTATTCTCAGGCTCTCGCCGTGCAGGGCGCCAAGGTCGCCGACGTTGCGCGTACCCCCTCAGCGCGCATGCTGGCGGAACTCGCCTCGACCGGGGAGTCGTTCGCGCAGCTGGCGCTGCGGATGTCCAAGCTGCACAAGGCGTATTTCCTCGAGATGTACCCTCCGAACCAGGCGCGCCTGGCGGAGTTCGCCGTCGAGGCGCAGCAGTCACTGCAGCGTCACCAGGCGATCGAGGCGGCTGATCACGGCACGTTCGAGGAATATCTGGCCCATTACTTCGCGGCTTGAATCCGCTCCGTGGGGGGGCGGGCCAATCGGGTCAATCTCCCGCACGGGCCATTGCGCCGCGCGGGCCGGTAAGGGATTCTTAGCGGCTATGAACGCGCTTTCCGTCCAGGGTTTGACCAAGACCTACCGTAACGGCGTACAGGCCTTGAAGGGCATCGATCTCGCCGTCGAGGAAGGAGACTTCTTCGCGCTGCTCGGGCCGAACGGTGCCGGCAAGACGACGCTGATCGGCATCGTGACCTCGCTGGTGCGCAAAACCGGAGGTGTGGCCAGCATTTTCGGCTACGACATCGACCGGCAGCTCGAGCAGGCCAAGAGCTGCATCGGCGTGGTGCCGCAGGAAATCAACTTCAACATGTTCGAGACGCCGCTGACCATCGTGGTCAACCAGGCGGGTTTTTATGGAATTCCGCGCGCGATCGCCCATCAGCGCGCTGAGAAATACCTCAAGCAATTGCAACTCTGGGAGAAGCGCAATCACGCCTCGCGCGGCTTGTCCGGCGGCATGAAGCGCCGCCTGATGATTGCACGCGCGCTGATGCATGAGCCGCGGCTGCTGATCCTCGATGAGCCTACCGCGGGCGTCGACATCGAGATTAGGCGCTCGATGTGGGATTTTCTACGCGATATCAACCAGCGTGGCACGACCATCATCCTCACGACTCACTACCTCGAGGAGGCCGAGACGCTCTGCCGCAACATCGCGATCATCGACGGCGGCCGCATCATCGAGCGCGACCGGATGAGCAATTTGCTGCGCCGGCTGCACAGCGAGACGTTCGTGCTCAGCCTGAGCCAGCCGCTCACCGCGGCGCCGGCGCTCGAGCGTTATCCAGTCAAGCTGATCGATGAGACGACGCTCGAGGTCGAAGTGTCCAAGCAGGAGAACCTCAACGATCTGTTCGCGCGGCTCTCGGCGCTCGGCATCGAGGTCCTCTCGCTGCGCAACAAAGTCAACCGGCTGGAGGAAATCTTCATGCGCCTGGTCGAGCGGGGGGCGGCGGCATGAGTTCGATGGTGGAGCATTCGGCGGCGCCGCCGCAGTCGATGGCGCAGATCCGCCGGGTCGGCTTTCAGACGATCGTGATTCGGGAGTTCCACCGGATCGTGCGCATCTGGAGTCAGACCATCCTGCCCTCGGGCGTCACTGCAACGTTGTACTTCCTGATCTTCGGGGCCGTGATCGGCAGCCGCCTCGGACCGATGGAAGGCATCAGTTACATGACGTACATCGCGCCCGGGCTGATCATGCAGGCGGTGATTCTCAATTCGTACAACAACGTCGTCTCCTCGTTCTTCGGCGCGAAGTTCGGCAAACACATCGAGGAACTGCTGGTCTCACCGTTGCCGAGCTGGATCATTGTGTCAGGGTACGTCGCCGGCGGATTGCTGCGCGGTGCCATGGTCGGTCTGCTGGTGAGCATCGTCACGCTGTTCTTCACGCACCTGCCGGTCAGGCATCCGGTGATCGTGGTGGCCGCCGCCGCGATGACTTCGGTGACGTTCGCGCTTGGTGGATTTCTCAACGCGATGTTCGCCAAGAATTTCGATCAGATCAGCATCATCCCCAACTTCGTGCTGACGCCGTTGATCTACCTGGGCGGGGTGTTCTACTCGATCGTCCAGCTGCCGGCCTGGGCGCAGCATCTCTCGCTCGTCGACCCGATTCTCTATATGGTCAACGCGTTCCGCTTCGGATTTCTCGGTGTGTCAGATGTTCCAGTCGTGGCGGCGTTCACGATCATGATCATCGCCATTGTCGCGCTTTTCTCCACGGCCGTTCTGCTGCTCGATCGCAGTTCCGGAATCCGCGAATGAATCGGTGCGGCTGCGGTCCCCACGCGGGGACCGCAGCCGCACGGGCCTTAACCCTTGATCCAGCTGCCGTTGCTGTCGCGGTAGTACCAGCCGTTTTGCTTCGCATGCGCGATCCAGCGGCTGGCGAAGGTGCTGCGGATGTTGCCGGCCCAGGCCGGGTGGCCGTTGGCATCGGCAATCTGCGTGTACAGCTGCGACAGGTCGTGGTTCTGCTGCGCCACCCAGTGCGCCAGCTGCGCCCGCTGCATCAGCGGAACACTGCTCTGGTCGCGGATCGCGATGACCCCTTCAGTGGTCATGCCGATCACGCCGTTGCGGAAGTACGGCTTGAGCTGCGCGAAGCGCTGATGCATGGCCGCGATGATGGCGCGGATCTGCGGTGTCGAGATGTCGAGGTCGGCCTGTCCGGCCGCATGCGCCACCGGCACCAGCGCCATCACCACCCGGCCCGCAAGTGCTTCGAGGATCGACCCGCCCTGCGGCCCGCGAACCGTGGCGGCGGTCGGTGGCGCCGCCGCCGGGGTGCTCGGCGGGCTGGCCGGTTGTGCCGCTGCGCCGCCGTTGCCGCCCGTGACGGCGCGGATGATCTTATCGGCGGCCTTCTGGGCGGCGGCAGCGGGGAAATACACATTGACCGTGACGCAGCTGGCGAGCACCGTGGCCGCGGCGAGGATCAGGGCGAGGCGGGCGGTGCGCGCCGAAGCGCGCTCGAGCGGTGCGGAACGGGTCGCTAATCGCATGGACGTTCTCCGATGAAACCGTGCGGATATTCTGGCACTTGCCGCTGAATAGGGTCTGGGCCAAGGGGCTGCGGTGGAAACTCCGGCGTGCTCAGCATCTTACCGCCTGGGCGGCCTCAGTTCACCTTCATGCCCCCGCTGCTGATGCCCTGCTTGATCTGCTCGAGCATCTGCGGCCAGTTGACCCGCTGGACGTTGCCGATGATGTCCAGTCGCGGAATCCAACTGCCCTGCACGAGGTAGTATCCGCCATCGTCCGCCGGACCCACCCCGGACATGTGGCAGACCTCGTTGTGCAGACGGCAGCCGATGGCCAGGCGCCGGTAGTGGAAGGTTTTGAAGAACTGCAAGACGCCGGATTCGAGTGCCGCGGCGACCTCGCCGCCGCCACCACCGAAGGCCGCGATGCGCGTGACGGCCTTCTGGCTGATCTGGTGGCTGGATCGGTCACCCGGCATGGTGTAAATGCGCGCATCGAACGCCACTGGTGACCAGTCGAACAGTTTCAATCCAGTGATGTCGGCATCGATCAATCCGGTCATCGAGCCGAACGCGAACGTATGGGTCACCATGCCCAGATTCAGTGCCCGCGCCGCGACATCGGCATGCAGTTGCGGCCACTGTCCGAGCGGGTCGTCGAGACGGATATGACTGCCGGTGATCACGCCGTTGAACACGTGTGCGACCAGGTTGCCGTTGAACTTCAGCACGTGATGGCGGTACTGCACCAGGGGGATGTGGGCAAACAACTGTCCGTTCATGATCGGCCAGCCGAATGCCTTGCACATCACCGGCATGCTGATCGGGGTGAGGTCAGCATTGAAATCGAATTGCGCATGCGGCGTGCCGAGATTGCGCCCCACCAGCGTATGGATGAGGATCGCCCCGTTGAACACCGGCACGCGCACGTTGCCGCCGAGCAGCGCGAAGTTGCGATTCCAGGTGAGGAAGGTCAGATGCGTCGCACCGCCGGCGAGGCCGTACAGGCCGATGCGCTGCCAGCTGAGCTGCGAGTGCGCCACCGCCACGCCGGAGGCGGATGCCCAGTGGATCGCACCGTTGAGGCCAGCGATCGACAGGCTCGCGGTGGGATCTGTGAAGCCGATGCCGTGCAGGCGCGCGTCGATGCGCTCGATGTGTCCGGCGCGCAGGCGCAGTGAGCCGCTCGCCCAGCCTCGGGTGTGTAGCGAGCCGAGTGGGCCGGAGGCCAGGGTCATTTGCATGAAACTGGTATAGGCGCCCGGGAAGGTGATCCGGGCGAGGTGCACCTGCGCATCGAGAAGCCTCGGCCGGGGGGTGAGCGCCACCTGGGCCGTCGCATGGGCGTCGATGACGCCCCGCTCGTGCAGTGCGAGGCGTGAAATCTTAAGCGGACCAGTACCGCGGCGGGCGGCGGTGAGCTGCAGCGCGAACGGATGAGCCGCCAGGTCCAGATACAGCGGACCGGCGAGCGCCTCTCCGTGTGAGCCGGCGAGCATGAGGCTGCCGCTTAGCGCGCCGCTGCGCTCCGTGACGGCACCGTGCAGAGTCGCGGCCACGTGCTGCGAGACGATTGTACCGGCGGCATTGCTGAAGTTCAGGTCCGCACTGCGCAGGCGTATCCGCGCATGCAGGGCCGGACGATTGGCCGCGCGTAGCGCCAGACTCACCGGTCCGCCGAGTGAATCGCCGGGCGGCAGCCTGAACCACGGACGTGCCCAGCGCACGACTTCGGCGAGCTGTACCCCCGAGGCAGTCATCTGCAGCTGCCATCGGCCCGGGCGCAGCGCGGCCGCGACTCGCAGCTCACCGTGCGCGAGCGGGACTCTGGCGGCGCTGACGGTAAGCGCGCGCGTCTGCGCGTCGTAGCTCGTTGTGAGGTCTCCATGCAGGGCGCCGAACGCGCCTGCCCGGACCGCGAAATGGCCGCCCCGGCATGCGTACGGTCCGCTCAGGCGGACCTCGGCGCAGCGCAGCACCGCGCCGCGCAGCGGGGGGGGGCCGGGGCGGCTCAGCTGCACGGAGGCGGCCCGCAGACGGCCCGAGAGGCCCTGCGGCCCCAGGCGCATCACCACCTGGACCCCCCGCACCTGCGCCTGTGGTGTCTGCAGCTGCGATACCGTGAGCGTGATCTGGTCGACGGCATGTGCCGGCCCCGCCAGGACCGCCACCAGCGCTCCGAGCATCCAGCATGCCGGCTGCAACGAAAACTTCACGAAACTGTCATCTTGCGGACTTGCGGACCGCAGATCCTCTACGGGCGAGCCATTTCGCACCTGCATCATAGTGCACGCCCGGATGCCGCAATGAAAGCACCCGCCCTCTCCGAGTGGATCGCGCGAGCGGATGCCGCCGAATACGCGCTGTGCCGCCGGTTGAACCGGGGTGCGGCGTTCGCGCTGCCCCGACGCATCTTCCAGATCGCCAGCCGTCTCGGCGACGGGCTGATCTGGTATGCGGTGATTCTGGCACTGCCGCTGCTCTGCGGCCGTGCCGCCGTGTGGCCGGCACTGGTGATGGCCCTGACCGGCATCGCCGGTCTGGGACTCTACAAGGGACTTAAGCACACGCTGGTGCGCGAGCGGCCATTCATGACCCACGCGACCATCGATCTGGCCATGGCGCCGCTCGACCGATACAGCTTCCCCTCGGGACACACACTGTATGCCGTGTGCTTCACGGTCCAGGCGACCGCGCATTTCCCGGCGCTCGGCTGGGTGCTGATTCCGCTCACGCTGCTCATCGCCGGATCGCGTACCGTGCTCGGTTTGCACTACCCGACGGATGTGCTCGCTGGCGCGGTCATCGGGCTGGCGCTCGGCTTGGTGGGCGTGTCGCTCGCCTGATGCGCGTTCTGTTCGTCTCGGATGTCTTCTTCCCGCGCGTCAATGGCGTGTCGACTTCCATCGCTACCTTTCGCGCTGACCTTGAACGTCTGGGCGTCCAGACCATCCTCGTGGCGCCGCGTTATACGGACGAGGTGGTCAGTGCGGAGCAGGCGGTGGTACGCGTGACCGGCAGCAAAGTACCCGGCGATCCGGAGGACCGGCGGATGCGCTGGGGCGCGCTACGCCGAGCGCTCGCGGAGCTGGAGCGTGAGCCTTTCGATCTGGTCCATGTCCACACCCCGTTCGTGGCTCACTACGCGGGAGTGCGCACTGCGCGCCGGCGCCGTGTTCCGTGTCTGGCCACCTACCATACGTTCTTCGAGGAGTACCTGCATCACTACGTGCCGGTGCTGCCGCGAACCATGGGCCGCACGCTGGCGCGCGCATTCACCCGCTCTCAATGTTCCGACGTGCAGGCGCTGGTTGCCCCGTCGGAACCGCTGCGTCAGGTGCTGCGCGATTATGGGGTGCAGACTCCGGTGCACGTCATCCCGACCGGGCTGCCCGCGGACCGATTTCAGCCGGGCAACGCCGCACGCTTTAGGGCCCTCGCACAGCTGCCAGCGCATCGGCCGCTCGTGACCTACGTCGGTCGAGTCGCGCACGAGAAGAACATCGATTTTCTGGTGCGCGTCTTTGCCCGCGTACGCCAGTCCGTTCCCGAGGCGATGCTGATCATCGCCGGCGAAGGACCGGCGCGCGAGCCGTTGCGCAAGCTCGTCGAGCAGCTCGGCCTGGCCGAGGACGTGCGTTTCGTCGGTTACCTGGATCGCAACACTGCCCTGCTCGACTGTTATGCGGCTGCGTCAGTGTTCGTATTCGCCTCACGCACGGAAACGCAGGGGCTGGTGCTGCTCGAGGCGCTCGCCCAGGGCAGTGCGGTGGTCTCCACGGCTGAATTAGGTACGAAGTCCATCCTCGCGCCCGCGTGCGGCGCGTTGATTGCCGAGGAACGCGAGCACCCCTTTGCCGCCGCGGTCGTGCAGGTGCTGCGCGACGCTGAACTGCGCAGCACGTTGAGCGATCAGGCCCGCACGTACGCGCGCGGCTGGTCTTCGGCCAGCATGGCCGCCCGCCTTGCCGAGCTGTACCGAACGCTGCTCAGTCCGACCTAGCGCCTCTTGGCGTCTCGAGAGTGACGCGCGAGAACTCGATTGAGGCGAATTCCCTCCACGTTCCGTCGTACTCGAACACGGCCGCGGCACAGGTGGGCAGGTGTGTGATCTGCGCCGCGCAGCGGTGGGCCAACTCACTGAGACCTGGGTTGTGCGCCACCAGCATCACCTGATACGTGTCCTGCTCAAGCGTGCGGATGACGGCGAGCAGCTGCGCGGCATCCCCGGGATAGAGCCGCTCGTCCACGATAATGCGCCGCGACGGGTATTGCAGCGCGGCGGCCATGAGTCGCGCGGTGGCCAGCGCACGTACCGCCGGACTCGAAATCAGTCTATCGAGTCGGGCGCCATGCCCGTGCAGGCGTTGACCCATGCGCGGCGCATCGAGCGTACCGCGCGCAGCGAGCGGGCGGTCCCGATCCGAGAGTCCCGGCGGATGGTCGGATTTCGCGTGCCGCAACAGGATCAGCGTCCTCACTCGGCGGTGTCTCCTCGTATGCGGCGCGATCGGTACGGACGGGGCGTGTTCATGGGGTCACCTGACTCGGCCTGGCTGTCGGACCCGCGAACCGAGCATAACGCAGGAATCGCACCGTGGCGGGTGGACGGTGTGCCACACATCTGAAAAAATCCAGCCCCTCACCCGACCGCCGCGCATTCTGATGCAGGAGCTTTGCCGATGCCCGACGCAAGACCGAACGATTTTGACGCGCGCGCGCAGCAGTGGGACGACGCCGAGAAGATCCGGCGCGCTGATCTGGTGGCCGCCGCCCTGCGACGCGCGGTCGCACTGCACCCGGGGATGAGGGGATTGGAGTACGGCGCCGGCACGGGTTTGTTGTCGTTTGCGCTGCGCGGGGCGATCGGACAGATCACGCTGGCGGACAGCTCCGCGGGCATGCGCGCCGTCGCCGAGCGAAAGATCGCGGCCGCCAACGCCTCCGAGCTGCGAGTGATCGATCTGGACCTGATGCGCGATCCGCTCCCGGCGGCGCACTACGATCTCATCTTCAGCATGATGACGCTGCATCACGTTGCAGACGTGCCGGGTCTCCTCGGCGCATTCCATTCGATGCTCAATCCTGGCGGCCAGGTGTGTCTGGCCGATCTGGACACCGAGGACGGATCTTTTCATGGTCCCGGCGTGCCGGTGCATCACGGCTTTGAGCGCCGCGCGCTGCGCTCGTGGCTGGTCGCGACCGGCTTTCAGGACGCCGCCGTCGGGGACTGCTGCGCCATTCAGCACCATGGGCGCGAATATTCGGTTTTCCTCGCCACCGCCCGCAAATCTTAGCGCTGGCGCACGGGTCACGGGGCGTCCCGAGCGGAGCTTTGGCCGATTGCGTTACACTCGCGCCCGATCGTTCAGAGGCCGGCGGGGGCGGCAGGTGATACAGACGGAAGCGCGGAACGCCGCAGAAGCGGAAGCAGTCATGCCGATGCCAGTCGAGCTGCAGGTGCCCGCGGATGACTTTCAGCCGCCCTGGTGGCTGCGCAATCGCCACCTGCAGTCCATGTTGGCGAGTGTCGCCTTGCGGCGCGGCCCCATCGTGCGCCGGGCACAACCGTTGCTGGCGGCTCAGCGCGAACTTCTGCTCGACTGCGGGGATGAGGTGCGGCTGCAGTGCTGGCGCTCAAGCGCCTCCCCGGGCGGCCCACCGGTGGTGGTACTGCACGGCTGGGAAGGCAGCGCCGAGTCGCTTTACGTACTGTCGCTCTCGCAACAGCTCTACGAGCGCGGCTTCGACGTGTTTCGGCTCAATCTGCGCGATCACGGCGAGACCCACCACCTCAACTCCGGGCTGTTTCATTCCTGCCGGCTCGCGGAAGTCTGCGGCGCGCTGCGCGCGGTGCGGCGCCTTACCGGACAGCCGCTGAGCCTCGTCGGATTCTCGCTTGGGGGAAACTTCCTGCTGCGCGCGGCCGCACAGGCCCGCAGCGCGCGGCTCGATCTACACTCCGTCGTGGCGGTCTCCCCGGTGCTCGACCCGCACGAAACGCTGCGTGCGCTGGAGGAAGGATTCACCGGCTACGCCCGCTACTTCGCCCGCAAATGGTGGCGGTCGCTGCGCAAGAAGGAAGCGGTGTGGCCGCAACAGTACGATCTGCGCGAGCTGCGCGGCATCAACAATTTGCGTCGCCTGACCGACGAATTGATCCGCCGCTATACCGAGTTCGAGACGCTCGATGAGTATTTGCTCGGTTACTCGATCACCGGCGAGCGGCTCGCGGCGCTCGAGACCCCCTCGCTCGTGATCACCTCACTCGATGATCCCATCATCCCGGCACAGGGCCTGCGCCACCTGGCGGGGCCGGCGCGGTTGCGCCTTCTGGTGACAAGGCACGGCGGGCACTGCGGATTCCTCGACCGCCTGACCGGGCCGACCTGGGCGGAACGGCGCATCGTCGCGGAGCTGACGGCCACGGCGCCTCGCCCGGCGGCCACCGAGACCGGGACCGAAGAGCCGGCGTGAGCGTCAGCGTGGCAGCGCCGGAGGGCATCGCGATCCCCCGGCCGGCAGAGCTCCGAGTCCTCCGGAGGGCGTAGACGAGCGCAGCGCGGGCGCGCCCGCAGGATCGGGGCGTACACTGCTGCCATGAGACGAACCGCCCTCGCGAGCTCCCCAGTGCTGCGCAGCCCGGCGCCGGCGGGCGGCGATGGGGTGCTGGCGCGCACGCTCGCCAACGGGATGCAGGTGATCGTCTGGCCGGTGCACCACATACCCAATATTGCCCTGAACCTGTGGGTGAGGGCGGGCAGCCGCAACGAGCGCCCTGGCATCACGGGCCTCGCCCATTTCTTCGAACACATGATGTTCAATGGCACACAGACCCGCGCGCCGGGGGAGTTCGACCGGCTGATGGAGGCGCAGGGCGGTGCCAACAATGCCTTCACCAGCGATGATGTTACCGTCTACGAGGACTGGTTCCCCTCCAGCGCGCTCGAACTGGTGCTGGAGCTCGAGGCCGACCGGGTCGCCCATCTCGCGTTCCTGCCGGAGATGATCGAAAGCGAGCGCGGCGTCGTTGCCTCCGAGCGCCGGTTGCGCGTCGAGGACAACAATCACGGGCTGCTCGCCGAGCGGGTGCAGGCGGAGGCCTTCACCGTTCATCCCTACCGCTTTCCGACGATCGGCTGGCCGCAGGACATCCGCGCCTGGCGACTGGAGGATTTGCAGGCGTTCTACCGGACCTACTACGCACCCAACAATCTGACGCTGACGCTCGCCGGGGATCTCGATCCGCACTCCGCGCTCGGTCTGGTGCAGCGCTATTTCGAGCCGATTGCCGCACAAGCGCCGCCCGCGCCGGTGCGCGAACGCGAGCCGCCGCAGTTCGCTGAGCGGCGTGTCACCGTGCGCCGCAAGGTGCAGACGCCCCTGCTGCAGTGCGCTTACAAGGCCCCAGCGGCCACCGATGAGCGCGCAAGCGCGGTCCATCTGCTGATGTCGGTGCTGATGGAAGGTAACGCCTCGCGTCTGCACCGCGCTCTGGTCGAGGAGCAGCGCCTGGCGATCGAGGTGGGCGGGCATTGGCAGGAGGGCTTTGATCCGGGACTGCTGTGGCTATCGCTCACCTTGCCGCAGTCCACCGATCCGCAGCAGGCGCTCGTGGCGCTCGATGCGCAGCTCGCCCGCATCACCGCCTCCGGTGTCAGCTCGGCCGAGCTCGAGCGTGCCCGCAATCTGGCAATAGTGGGGTTCTGGAAGCGGCTCGCGACCATTGACGGCAAGGCACACCTGCTCGGGGAATACGCGGTGTTCCATGGCCGTTGGTTGGATCTGTTCGCCGAGCCGCAGCGTCTGGCGGCGGTCACGCCGCAACAGGTGCAGGCGGTGGCCGCCGACATTCTCGCACCGCAACGGCGTACCGTGGGCATGCTGGTGCCGCTCGGAGCGCGCACGCGGATTGAAAGTTGATGGTGGGTGTTCCGGAGCACGAACGCCTCGTGCTCGAGAACGGGGCGACGCTGATCCTGCTGCCGCGCCGCGAGGTGCCGCTGATTGCCGCGCAGGTGCTGCTGCGCGGCGGCAGCGCGGCCGATCCACCGTCGCGCCCCGGGGTCGCCTCGCTGGTCGCGGCGCTGCTGGAGAAGGGCGCCGGGACGCGCAATGCCTACGCGTTCGCGGAAGTTCTCGAGGGTGCCGGAGGCAGTTTCAGCGCCGTGGCGGGGCCGGAGGCGATTGCGGTGCGCAGCCAGTTCCTCGCCCGCGATCAAGATCTGATGCTCGAGTTGCTCGCCGCGACGCTGCGGGCACCTCAACTGGCGGCCGAGGAGTTCGAGCAGCTGCGCCTGCGGCAGATCGAGTTCATCAAAGCGGTGAAGGATTCAGAGCCGGCCGAACTGCTCGATGCGTATGGTCGTGCGATGCTGTTCGCCGATCATCCCTATGCACAGCCGGTACATGGCAGTGAACGCTCGCTGGCGCAGATCACGCACGAGGACGTCCGTGATTACTACCGGGCACAGTTTGGCGCCGACCGGCTGATCGTGGTGCTCGCCGGCGATCTGGATCTGCGGCGGGCCGAGGCGGCCGTCCGCGGCGCGTTGGCGACGTGGCCGCGCACAACGGTAAGTCCGGGGCTGCCGCCGGTGCGCACCACGGCGCAGCGCCGAGTGCTGCTGGTTGATGCACCGGGCTCGGCGCAGAGTCACTTCTGGATCGGTGCTGCCGGCGTTGAGCGCAAATACCCGCGCCGCGCCGCGCTCGACCTTGTCAACACGCTGTTTGGTGGACGCTTCACCTCGCTGCTCAATGCGGAACTGCGCATCAAGTCGGGTCTGTCCTACGGCGCACGGTCGAGTTTCATGCGCGGCACCGTGGCCGGGGAGTTCGCGATCCGCTCCTTCGTGGCTACCGCGAGTACGGCGCGGGCCATTCGGCTTGCGCAGCAAGCGCTCGAGCGGCTGCACCGTGATGGGGTGAGTGAACAGATGCTCGCCTCGGCGCGCGCTTACGCGCTCGGTCAGTACGCGCTTGGGCTGGAAACTGCGGCCGATTGGGCCGGTGCGCTCGCGGATCTCGAATTCTTCGGGCTCGGCACCGAGGATATCGATGAGTATCCGGCGCGGCTCGCCGAGGTCGATCCGACGCTCGCGACCGCGGTCATCGCCGAGACATTTCCACGGCCGGAATCCTCCACGCTGGTGGTGATCGGCGACGCGCAGCGTATTTCCGGGCAGCTCGCCGAGTTCGGTCCGATCCTAACGATGCGTCTGACCGACCCGGATTTCGCCCCAGGGGCGACGGGAGACGAAGCTCGGCCGTGAGGGGGGAATACGGCTTGCTTCGTCCCCCGGACCCGCAAACTTCCCTGTGCTCCCTGCTCCATGTTGTGGTCATCCCGGTACGCTGTGGATTCCGGGAGACGGACCGTGCTCGAGGGGGGGGATGAGCGTCCGTTCCGTCTCCCGGACCCGTTCGGTATCGCGGGGGAGCGAGTGGATTCCGGGAGACGAGGCGTGCTCATGAGGGGGGGAGAGTCCGCCCCGTCTCCCGGATCCGTCAACTGCCGTGCGCAGGGACTGCGCTCGGATGGGCGCGTAGCGCCCGAACGTTTCTCACAACGAACCGCGCTTGTGGTGCAAAGGTTCGTGCCCGCTCCAGATCAGCTTGCGCGCCGTGCGCATCACCGTCCATCCAGCGCATCACTGCGCGGTCTGAGTACGCGGCGGCCAATGCCCGATCAGAGCTGATCGTGGCCGACTCCGTCCACGGCGCGGCATCGATGCGCGCATTACGCGCCTCGCGCACTGCTGCGTTGCAGGCGCCTTGTGCGGCGTGCCAGCGTTGCGTCATGGCGAAAGCTACGCAGCTGTTGGCGCTCACCGCGGCCGGTTCGAGTGCGGTCCTGCCGTCGATACGCAGTTGCTGCACCGCTGCCGGGTAGCGTCCGCGCAGCAGATCTTCCCCGCCGGGCGCGCTGCCGTAGGCGGTGAGCACGAACGGTTGGGGTTGCGCATCCGCCCAGGCGGCCGTTGAACTCGCGAGTGACATCGCGGCGTATAGCGCCAGAGGCAACGCGCGAAGTGTGCGGCTGTGTGGCGTCATGTTCACTCTCCTGTCGGTTGGTGTCCGATACAAGCGCTCCGTGAGCGCAGGTGCAGGATATGAGGGACGTACCGTGGCGACAAACGAAAAGAATTTCGGCATGCATGAACACATCTCAAGCAACATCAGGCCGCCCTGGACGCTTCACCGAACTGCTCGAGCATCCATGCCGCGAGCATGCGTACGTCGGCTTTATCCGCGTCCTTGGTACGGCTGACTACATACAGCGCATCGGCAGTGGGTAAATCGACGGCGAAGATCGGTACAAGTGTCCCGCAGCGAAACCGCTCTGCGCAGTGCGCCGTGGGTACCAGTGCGACGCCGAGGCCCCGTTCAGCGGCGTGCAGGACCGCATGCATGGCATCGAGTTCCAGCACGCTCGCCGGTTCCGGCGGACCGATGCCGACCTCCTGCGCCCAGGCGCTCCAGGCGCCGGCGGAGGCTTTGTGTAGGATCAGAGTCAGCTCCCGGAACAAGTCCCCGCCGAGTCGTGCTACGTCGGGCAACAACTGCGGTGCGCACGCCGCGCTGAGTGATATGTTGAATAACCGTGTGCACTGCAGGCCCTGCGGTGGAGAGTCGGTGAGCAGGACTGACACATCGGCGCTCGCCGGATGTATTTGTGGACGCGGATCGTGCGAGTCGATCTGAATGTTGATATCCGGGTGAAGCGCGCGCAATGTCCCGAGACGTGGAATGAATAGTTCGGTGGCGAACAGCGGCGGCAGCACCATGCGAATGCTGCGCCGCGCAGCGCCACGGGCAACCTGCGCGAGACTGCGATCGAGCGCCTCGAGCAGCGGTTCGACTTCCGCGAGCAGCGCTTCGCCGGCGCGCGTCAGCTCCAGTGACCGCGGGCGGCGCTCGAACAGCCGTGCTCCGAGGATGTCCTCCAGCTCCTTTATCTGATGGCTCACCGCCGAAGGCGTCAGATACAACTCCTCGGCGGCAAACTTGAAGCTGCGGTGTCGCGCGGCGACACAGAACACCCGCAGGCTGCGGGTTGGAGGCGGACGGGACAGGCGCATCATTGCGGCAATCAGGGCATCGGGTGCCCGAAGCAATGCAACGGGCGTGCCAGCACCGCATCACGCTTTGACGGCGGCGTAGCGCCCCGGTGCGCCGTACCTGTCGCTGGGGCGCATCAATTTGGGTCGATTTACCGCCGGAGTGCACCAGGATGAGGCGCTGATGTGCGGTGTCGGTCCCCCGGTCTTAGTGGCTGAAGCGCTCCGGGTGGCGCAAAAAGACGAGTTCCTCGGGGGTGCTGGCGCGCCCGAGTGCCTGATTGCGGTGCGGGAAGCGGCCGAAGCGGCGGATGATCGCGAGATGGCGGCTGGCGAAGCGCTGTACGCCGGCGAGAAACGGTCGCAGCTCGGTCGGCGCCTCTTCGAACAAGCGCAGGTAAGCGGCGACGGATTCTTCCTGAACGTCGAGCCGCTCGGCGTGTTGCAGCGGCATGTAGAGAAAGACACGCTCGAGCGGCGAGAGGGTCGCATCGGCGCCGGCCTGGATGCCCGAGAGCGCGAGCGTGAGCGCCGCCTCATCGGTGGCGAACGCGCGGGCTGTCCCGCGGTGGGCGTTACGCGGAAACTGATCGAGCAGCAGGATTAGGGCCAGGCGCCGATGGGAGCCTCCCGCCCAGCGGGCGAGTTCGCCCGCCGCAGCCCGCTGCATCAGTCCGGCGAATCGCTCACGGATCAATTCGTCGATAGCGCCTCTTTGCTGCTCGCCGGTTGAGACACCAAACCAGAGCCGCTCGCGCTCGCGGATCGTCTGCAGCCCGTACGGCTGGGGACCGAACCAAAACCGTATGACCTCGTGAGCTTCGTCCGACGAAGCACTGTCGCTAGCGGCGCTCACGCCTACTCGCAGAGGCTCTCGAGATAGCCCTGCGCGACGGGCGAGAGGCGCTTGCGGGCCAGCGCCCGCGCCTTGGGCGCATCGACGATGTACTCCAGGGGACCGGATACGAGGATCTGGCGAATGCCGGGATGGCGTGCCGAGGCCCGCGCCATCTTGTTCAGTACCGTGAAACCGCGGTTGATCTTCTGGCGCGGTGCGCGGTTCTGCTCGATCGTGCGCGCCAGATACTGGCCGAAGCGGGCGTAGAGAAAATAGTCGTCGTCGCCGACCTGAAATCGCGCTTCGGCGAAGAAGTCGGGGAAGTTCTTCTCCAGATACGAATTGACGCTGCACAGAGCGGGTCGGGAATCGCGTTCTCGCGACGCTGTACGCTGCTTCATTTCGCTGGCTACGCCTCCAGAGGGTCCTGAGCCGTCGCGGGTCGCCTCCGGTACTGGAGCACCTTGCGACGCGGCGCGAATGGTGCGCGAGAAGCTCGTCCGACGCAAGAGCCAGCGCGGCAGATTTTCAGTGTCGGCGCCGCCAGGCGCGCAGCGCCATCTGGATCGCCAGTCCGGTGGCGATCAGACCGGCGAGTGCGCTGGTCGCGAGCGTGAGATTCAACATCTGCTCGAGCGTGTGGTCACGTAGTTGCGCCCAGCGATCGGACGTCTGGGTGATCTTGAGACGGCCTATCACGCCGTCGCCGCCGCGGCCGCGAATGGGGGCCACCGCCGTGATGCGGGTGCGGCTTTGCGGTCCGCTCAGGCGGCGGAACAGGCGGGTCAACAGGCCCGGTTGCGGTGCCGGGATGGTCGGCACGATCGGCTCTTCCGCCGCGGCGAGCCGAGCGCCGGACGGTGTGCACACTGTGACCCGCAGTCCCGGTCGCACCAGGCGGCGCAGGTAGGCCGGCAACTGCGCCGAGGCGAGGATGAGGCCGCCGCGCGCTCGCCGGTCGGCCGGTCCGAGCATCCCGTAACGCAGCGGCCGGCCGCCGCGGCCACTGCGGTCATCGACGAGCACGCCGAACGGACCGCCCAGCATGGACAGCGGGATGGACAGCTCGAGGTCGTAGCCACCGGGCTGCGGCTGCAGGGCCCCGACCACGCGCGGATCGAGCACTGCGCGCCGCCGGCCATACTCCCCGCGCACGATGCGGTGTGCGATTACCGGGCCGGGACCGGTGAGGGCCAGGAATTCCGCATGCGGGTGTCCCTGCGGTCCCGCGAAGCCGATCCAGATCCGATCCCCGCGGGTGCTGCGCCGCAGCGGGTTGGCGAGCGGCGCGTCGAACACCACGTGCGGATCGGTTACGTGCAGCAACACGTAGAGCATCCGGCCGTTGACGCCGGTGAGGATGTCGAAGCGATGCAGACCCCGCCCGTAGTGGCGCCAGAGTCGGCTGCTGGTGGGCCAGCCGCCGGCGTAACCGTCGGCATAGACCGGCGCGGGCAACACTACCGGGATCAGATCGTAACGACCCGGGGTGGTGCCCAGCGCGGGGAAACGGTAAATGAGACGCAGGCGCCCCTGGAGCGAGGCGGCCAGGGAGGCAGCCAGGGAGTGCAGGTCCTGCCGTTCGCTCTGACGCAGCGCCGCTTCCATCTGCCGCGCGTAGCGCACCCCATCCCACGGCAGCACCAGCGTGACCAGCACGAGCAGCAGCAGCTTCAGCCAAGGTCGCATCAGATTCTTTAAGCCATATTTTAGGCGGGGCGCTTATAGTTCAGCCACCGCGTGACGGGAGCGCATCGCAACAGATATGAAGATACCCGAGATTCTGATCGTCGAAACCGTTCATCAGCCAGGCAGCCTCGCCAAGGTGCTGCAGGTCATCGCCGATGCTGGGCTGACTATTCAGCATCTCTCGGCGGTGCGGCGTGTGCCGGGTCACACGCTCTGGGAAATCACCCTGGAGATGGACGAGCAGGCCAATAGCGATCTCTATGAGCGCATCGACCAGCTGCCCAATGCCCGCTTTATCGGCAAATCCGACCGCGTCTTCAATCGTCACCGTGGCGGCAAGATCCGCACCGTGGCGAGCCTCCCGATCAACACACAGCAGACGCTGCGCGACGTGTATACCCCGGGGGTGGCGCGCGTGTGCTTGGCGATCCGGCAGAACCCGGCGCTCGCCCGCGAGTTCACCAGCATCGACAGCACGGTGGCGGTGATCACCAACGGCACGGCCATTCTCGGACTGGGCAACATCGGCCCGCTCGCCGGCTTGCCGGTGATGGAGGGCAAGGCGGCGCTGTTTGCCGACCTGGTGGGACTCTCGGCCGTGCCGATTCTGCTCGAGGAGACCCGGCCGGAGAAGATCGTCGAGCTGATCAGCGGGATTCATCTCTCCTTCGGCGCGATCCAGTTGGAGGACTTCGCCGCGCCGGAGTGCTTCCAGATCGAGTCGCAGCTGCGCGAGCGGCTGGGCAAGCCGGTGATGCATGACGATCAGCACGGCACGGCGGTGGTGGCATTGGCCGCGCTCATCAACGCCGCCCGGCGTGCCGAGCGTAGTCTGCCGGAGAGCACGGTCGGCCAGATCGGCCTCGGCGCCGCTGGCACCGGCATCGTGCGGTTGCTGCGCGCCTACGGCGTCACTCGAGTGCTCGGTGCGGACCGCAATCCCGAGGCGATTGCGCGCATCCGCACGCTCGGGGCCGAGGGGGCGAGTCTGGAGGAAATCATGCAGCGCGCGGACATCGTGGTGGCCACCACCGGCGTGAGGGATCTGATTCGTCCGCAGTGGATTCGTCCCGGGCAGGTCATCCTGGCGCTGTCCAACCCGGACCCGGAGATCGAGCCGCACGTGGCGCGTGAACATGGCGCGGCGTTCGCAGCAGATGGCAAGGGCATCAACAACGTCCTGGCCTTCCCCGGTCTGTTCAAGGGCGCGCTGGCTGCCCACGCGACGCATTTCACCGATGCGATGCTCATGGCGGCGGCCCGGACGCTGGCCGAGATCGCCCCACTCACCCAGGAGGACGCGTTGGTGCCCGACCCGCTCGACAAGAGCGTTCACGAGCGGGTGGCGGCAGCCGTCCAGGCGGCGTATCAGCCGTAAGGCGCGCCGCCGCCGCAGTCTCAGGCCGGGACGGGTTCCGGCGTCATGATGCCGCGCAGCTTGCCTAGCGCATTGGCCTCGATCTGGCGGATGCGCTCGGCGGACACGCCGTACTGGCCGGCGAGTTCGTGCAACGTGGCCTTGTCCTCGCGCATCCAGCGCCGCTCGAGAATGTCGCGACTGCGCTCATCGAGCCGCTGGAGCGCACCGCGCAGGCGCAGCGCTGCGTCGTTCTCCCACTCGGCATCCTCGACCTGTTCGGCAGGGTCGGCGTCGGGGGCGGGCAGATAGGCGGCCGGGCTGTAGGATTCCTCCTCATCTGCATCCGGTGCCGGATCAAATGCCATGTCGTGCGCCGCCAAGCGCTTTTCCATTTCCGTCACCTCCCCGGGCGTGACGCCCAGGTCGCGGGCGACGGCCGCCGTTTCCTCCGCGGACAGCCAGGTCAGGTTCTTCTTCATCCGCCGGAGGTTGAAGAAGAGCTTGCGCTGCGCCTTGGTGGTGGCGATTTTCACCAGCCGCCAGTTGCGCAGCACGTATTCGTGAATTTCCGCGCGGATCCAGTGCACGGCGAACGACACCAGGCGCACATTCAGCGCCGGATCAAAGCGCTTGACAGCCTTCATCAGTCCGACATTGCCTTCTTGGATGAGGTCCCCGAACGGCAGGCCGTAGCCGCGGTAGCCGCGCGCGATATGCACCACGAAGCGCAGGTGAGCGAGCACCAGCTTGCGGGCGGCATCGAGGTCGCCCTCGTCGCGGAAGCGCACGGCCAGCGCATGTTCCGCCTCGCGGTCGAGGACGGAGATGCGGCTGACCCGGTCAACGTAGGCATCGACACTGCCGACAGGGCCAACGAGCGCACATTCGTAGGGCCGCGCAACCAATGCAGTCGCTGTACTCATGGAGGCTCCGAGATCGATATGGGCCAATTTTAGCACTCGAGTCTTTTGAGTGCTAATCACCCCTGAAGTTCGATCCGACGAGTATTTTTATGGCAAAGGTCTAGATTAAGAAGAATTTGCGCGGGCGGGCGGGGCCCAAAACATGTCAATAATGTCAATTTTCCGAGAACTTTAGAGTTCTGGCGGCTAAGCTGCCGGCCCTGCATTTTGCGAACGATTCACCTGCTACTGCTGCACGAAGGGGACCGACTTGGCGACGACGGCGACGACGGCACATTCCGAAATGAAGTACGACGGACTCAGCATTCTGCTGCACTGGCTCACAGCCCTGCTCGTGATTACGCTCTGGGCGCTCGGTCAGTCGCTGAGCTTCTTCCCCAAGGGCGCGCCGCGCCTGACCGCGCTTTCGGTGCACATGGTGCTCGGACTGCTGATTGCCGCGGTCATTCTGGTGCGGATCGGTTGGCGCTCCTCGGCCGGACGCCGACTGCCGGCGGCGGATGAGGGCTTCTTGAACCTGGTTGCAAAAGGGGTCCATTACGGCTTGTACCTGCTGCTTGTGCTCACGGTGGCCTTCGGCGTCGCGCGCGCGTGGGTGCACGGCCTGCACGTGTTCAACTGGTTCACCTTCCACCGGCCGGCCTTTGCCACCCCTGGGATCATCTACATCGTGAGCGAAACCCATAGCGATCTGGCGGACCTGCTGGTGATCGTGGCCGGCATGCATGCCGCCGCGGCGCTGATGCACCATTACGTGATGCGCGACTCCGTGCTGAAGCGCATGCTGCCGCGCCGCGACGCCCAGTAGCCCGGCGCCTCTTCCGGTCGGCGCGCCCGCCCGCTACGCTGGACCCCCCGTCCCGCTGCGGGCCTGCGCCCGGCCGCGAGTGCCCATGCCGGAACTTCCCGAAGTCGAGACCACGCGCCGCGGCATCGAGCCGCACGTCCTCGGCAAGACGATCGTCGCATTCCAGTTGTACCAGCCGCGGCTGCGCTGGCCGATTCCGCCTACGCTGCCGGGGGCATTGGCGGGGCAACGCATCGAGGCAGTCGGACGGCGTGCGAAGTACCTGCTCATCGCCCTAGAGCGTGGCAGTCTGATCGTGCACCTCGGAATGTCGGGCTCACTGCGCGTGCTCAGCGCCGGCGAGCCGCGCCGTGCGCACGACCAGTACGATCTGCGCTTGGATTCGGCGCGGATCGTGCGCTTCAACGATCCGCGCCGCTTCGGCAGTCTGCATTACGTCGAGGGTGACCCGCTCGCGCACCGGCTGCTGCGCGACCTGGCGCCCGAGCCGTTCGATGCGGCATTCACCGGCGAGTATCTCTGGCGGCTCACGCGCCGGCGGCGACTTGCGGTCAAACAGCTGTTGATGAACAGCCGACTGGTGGTGGGCGTGGGCAACATTTACGCCAACGAGGCGCTGTTCCGCGCAGGGGTGCGACCGAGCCGGGAAGCCCGCCGCTTGACTCGTGCTGAAACGCAACGACTGGTTAAAGCGGTACGAGCGGTACTGGCACAGGCGATTCGCGTCGGTGGCACGACCTTGCGCGATTACGTCGGCGCGGACGGCTCGCCGGGTCATTTCCGCCAGAAGCTCTTTGTCTACGAACGCACAGGACAGCCGTGCCGCGTGTGCGCGACGCTGATTCGCCACCGCGTCCAGCAGGGTCGCTCGAGCTACTACTGCCCGGCTTGCCAGCGCTGAGCGTTCAGGGGCTGCGGCGCTTCTTCAGCTCCACCTCGACGATCGGGTGCACGAATTCACTCACATCGCCGCCTAATACGGCGATTTCGCGCACCAGCGTTGAGGAAATAAACGTGAACTGCTCCTGCGGGGTCAGAAAGACGGTCTCGATGTCCCGTTCCAGGTGGCGGCTCATGTTGGCGAGCTGGAACTCGAATTCGAAGTCCGACACCGCGCGTAGGCCGCGCACGATGACGCGCGCGCCTTGTTTACGGGCGAAATCGACCGTCAGTCCCGAGTAGCCGAGCACTGCCACATTGGGCAGGTCGCTCAGCACGCGGCGCGCCATGTCGACCCGTGCCTCGAGCGGAAACATCGGTGCCTTGTTGGGATTGGCGGCGATGGCGACAATCACCCGTTCGAAGATGCTAGCGGCGCGGCGTACCAGGTCCTGGTGGCCATTGGTGATCGGGTCGAAAGTGCCCGGATAGACGGCCTGACGGTTCATTCGGCGGCGATCCCCCTGTGTCGCGAATACAGATGATACCCGACCTGCCCGGAGCGCTTCTCGCGCGCGTGCGTCCAGTTCGCCGGCACCGCCGGCTGTTCGGCGGCCGGGCACTCGAGGTAGATGCGGGCCGTAGCGGTGAGCCAGCCGCCGCGCTCGAGCTGCGTGGCGACCGCCGGCAGCATTCCGGAGGCGAACGGTGGATCGAGAAAGACGAGATCGAATGGGTGTCCCGGCGTGCCGAGAAAGTCAGCCGCATCGGCGCTGACGATGCGCCAGTCGCAGCGCCGCTCGGGGTCCCACTCCGCCAGGCAGGTTTCAATCGCGCGCGCGGCGCGGTGGTCGCGTTCGATGAACGTCACGTGCGCCGCGCCGCGCGAGAGCGCTTCGAGGCCGAGTGCGCCGCTGCCGGCGAACAGATCCAGGCAGCGCGCACCGGCCACCATGGGCGCAATCCAGTTGAACAGCGTCTCGCGGACACGGTCGGGCGTGGGGCGGATGGCGGGCGCATCCGGAAAGCGCAGCCGCCGTCCCCGCCAAGCGCCGCCGATGATACGCAGCACCCGCGCGGCGCCGCCGCGCCGGTGCGTCTGGGTCGGAATGCTCAAGGGCCGTCTTTCGAACCTGCGGACCGGGCCGCTAAGATACACTAGCCGACAGTCATGTTCGGACGAGAACCCAAAGAAGCCCCGGCCGGTGGGACGCAGCGTCAGGGCTTCCTGAAGCGCCTGACGCAGCGGCTCGGGCGCGGCAAGCTCAGTTTCGATCTGGCCAATCTGTTCCGTGGCCGACGCATCGACGATGAGTTGCTCGAGGAACTCGAGACGCGACTGTTGACCGCTGATGTGGGCGTCGAAGCCACCGAATTCATTCTCGCCGGACTACACAAGCGTCTGGCGCGCCAGGAGCTCACCGATGTCGATGCGCTGATCGCTGCGCTGCGTACGGCGGTGGAGGAGATCCTCGCCCCGTGCGCGCAGCCGTTGCGCATCGACCCGGCACACAAGCCCTTCACCATCCTGGTGGTCGGCGTCAACGGTTCCGGCAAGACCACGACGATCGGTAAGTTGGCGCGCCGCTTCAGCGACGAGGGTCGCAGCGTCATGCTCGCCGCCGGGGACACCTTCCGCGCCGCCGCCATCGAGCAGCTCGGCATCTGGGCCGAGCGCACCGGCGCGAGCTGCGTCGCGCAGCACGCCGGCGCTGATCCGGCTGCGGTGGTGTTCGATGCGCTGCAGTCCGCGCGGGCCCGCCGCACTGACGTGCTGATCGCCGATACGGCCGGGCGATTGCACAGCCAATCGCACCTGATGGAGGAACTCAAGAAGGTCAAGCGGGTCTTGCATCGCGGCGATCCGCAGGCGCCGCACGAGGTGCTGCTGGTGCTCGATGCCAACCAGGGTCAGAACGCTCTCGCACAGGCGGTGCAATTCCACGAGGCAGTCGGGGTGAGCGGGTTGGTGATCACCAAGCTCGACGGCACGGCCAAGGGCGGCATCGTCATCGCCATTGCGCGCCGCCTCGGGTTGCCGATCCGCTTCATCGGCATCGGCGAGCAACCGGGAGACTTCGGCGAGTTCGACGCACAGGCGTTTGCCGCCGCGCTGGTCGAGGGCTCGCGCCTCGAAGGGGCTGAGGCGCCGGCATGATCCAGTTCGAGCGCGTCAGCAAGCGCTACCCGAATGGTCGCGAGGCGCTGAGCAACGTCGGCTTCTTCGTCGGCCGCGGCGAACTGGTGTTCATCACGGGCCGCTCCGGCGCCGGCAAGAGCACGTTGTTGAAGCTGATCGCGCTGCTGGAGCGTCCGTCGCGGGGCACGGTGAGCGTCAACGGACACAGCATCGGGGCGCTGCAGGCACGGCACATCCCGGCGTTCCGCCGCCAGATCGGTATGGTCTTCCAGGATCACAAACTGCTCGCCGACCGCCCGGTCTTCGACAACGTGGCGCTGCCGCTGGTGGTCGCCGGGGCGCCGCTGAAGGAAATCGACAAGCGGGTCCGCGCGGCCCTCGACCAGGTCGGGTTGCTCGGCAAGGAGCGCATGCTCCCCGTCGAGCTGTCCGTCGGGGAGCAGCAGCGCGTCGGTATCGCCCGGGCGATCGTCGGCAAGCCGCCGATCATCGTTGCCGATGAGCCGACCGGCAATCTCGATCCGGATCTGGCGCTCGAAGTGATGCGCCTGTTCAAACGCTTCAGCGAGGTCGGCGTGACGGTGCTGGTGGCCACGCACGATCTGCATGTGGTGCGCGAGTTCGTGGGTCGCGAGATCACACTCGCGAACGGGCAGCTCACCGCCGGCGGCGTCGACCCGCTGCCTTCGCTCGTCGCCAGTCGCTGAGGGGCCCATGACACCCGTGACACTCGTCACCCGGCACACCCAGGCGTTGCTCGGCGCGCTGGGCCGTTTGGCCCGCGCACCGCTCGCCACGGTGCTGACGCTGCTGGTCATCGGGCTCGCGCTGGCGCTGCCGGCGGCGCTCGGCATGCTGGTGCGCAATGCCGAATCGGCTACGGGCCGACTCGGGCGGGCGGTCGACATGTCGGTGTACCTGCGCAGCAGCGTGCCGATCGAGCGGGCGCGCCAGCTGGCCATCGAGGCGCGTGCGGTGCACGGAGTTGCGCGCGTGCAGGTCATCTCCGCCGCCGCCGGGCTGCGGCAGTTTCGCAAATATTCCGGATTCGGGGCGGCGCTCGATGCGCTGCCGAGCAACCCGCTGCCGAACGTGCTGCGCGTGGTGCCGCAGCCGCGCTCGAGCGGGGCGGTTGCGCTCGAGCAGCTGCAGCGGACATTCGCGCGCTGGCCGGAAGTGAGTATGGTGCAGCTTGATGCGCAGTGGGTGATGCGCTTCGATGCGATGCTGGCGGTGCTGCATCGGCTGGTGTCGATCGCCGCGATTCTCTTCGGCGCCGGGGTGCTCGCCGTGATCGGCAACACCATCCGTCTGGAGATCCTCAATCGGCGCGCCGAGATCGAAGTGACCAAGCTCGTCGGCGGCTCGAACGCGTTCGTGCGCCGACCGTTTCTCTACACGGGGATGATCTACGGTCTGGGCGGGGCGCTGCTCGCCTGGCTGGTGCTCGAAGGGGCCGTGCTCGATTTGCGCGCCCCCGTGGCGCACCTGGCGCAGCTTTACGGCAGCGCCTTCACGCTGAGCGGACTCCAAGGACGGGAGTTGGCCGCGTTGTTGGGCGGCGGCATCGTCTTGGGTTGGCTCGGAGCCTGGATCTCGGCCCACCGCCACCTGCGCGGAATCGAGCCGCGGGCTTAGGGCCCGCGGCCGCCCGATCACTTGATCTTGGCTTCTTTGTAGGCGACGTGCTTGCGCACGACCGGGTCGAACTTGCGCACTTCCATCTTGTCCGGATGCAGGCGCTTGTTCTTGGTCGTCACGTAGAAGTGGCCGGTACCGGCGCTCGAGAGCAGTTTGACCTTGTCACGCATGGGTGAACTCCTACCGTCAGATCTTCATGCCCTGGGCTCGCAGGTCGGCCACGACCTGATCGATGCCCTTCTTCTCGATCGTGCGCAGGCCGTGCGCCGAAATGCGCAACGACACCCAGCGCTTCTCAGTCTCGAGCCAGAACCGCTGGGTATGCAGGTTCGGCAGGAAGCGACGACGCTTCTTGTTGTTCGCGTGGGAGACGCGATTTCCGACGGCCGGCCCTTTGCCGGTGATCTCGCAGACGCGCGACATATGCAACGACCTTACAAATCAAATACTTGGCACGGGAAGGGGTCGCCTGCCCGCAGGAGCCGGACTTTATACCAGCAGTCCGGCGCTCCGGCAAGCCTCCCTCACAGAAGGCCGTGTTCGGCGAACGAGTAGCAGTGGCTGCCGCCGACGATGACGTGATCCACGACCCGCATGTCCATGAGCGACAGGCCGGCTTTCAGACGGCGCGTGATGGCTTCGTCCGCTGGACTCGGCTCCAGGCCGCCCGAGGGGTGATTGTGCGCCAGGATCAGTGCCGTTGCATTATGCAGCAGCGCTTGGCGCAGCACCTCGCGCGGATGAACCTGCGCGCAGTCGACGGTGCCGCGGAACAGCTCCTCGAATGCGATCAGCCGGTGCCGGTTATCCAGGTATAGGCAGCAGAAGACCTCATAGGGCCGGTCGCGCAGTTGCGCCTGCAGGAAGCGAAACGCGGCCTGCGGGGTCGTCAGCGGCAGGCCTGAGCGCAGCTCCTCCTGCAGGTGGCGGCGTGCCAGTTCCACGGCGGCCTGGATGGCGGCATAGCGCGCCGGCCCGAGGCCCTTGCGTGTCCAGCGAGAGCGCTCCGCGAGCAGCAGCGCCCGCAGCGAGCCGAAATCGCCGAGCAGACCCCGGGCGAGCTCGACCGCCGAGCAGCCGCGTGTGCCCGAACCGATCAGCAGCGCGAGCAGCTCCGCGTCGGACAGGGACCGCGGACCGCGATCGAGCAGCTTTTCGCGCGGCCGTTCGGTGCGCGGCCAATCGCGGATGGCGAGTCTCGGGACCGATGTGTTCAGTGACATGGGGCAACTCCGGTGCGCGCCGCTCAATCCTCGCGCCGGGCGAGCGCTTTGGGCAGGGGGGCAAACTCTCCCTTCGTGCACAAATGCGCATGTGCGGTTTGCGTCCGCGGGGACACGGGCCGGATAATCGCGGCCATGCAAGGCAAACGCATCCTGCTCGGCGTCACCGGGGGCATCGCCGCCTACAAGAGCGCGGAGCTCGTGCGGCGGCTGCGTGAGCGTGGCGCCGACGTGCAGGTGGTCATGACCGCCGCGGCGCGCGAGTTCGTCGGCCCGCTCACCTTCCAGGCGCTCTCGGGACGGCCCGTGCGCACCGATCTGTGGGACAGTGCCGCGGAATCCGCGATGGGACACATTGAGCTCGCACGCTGGGCGGACGCGGTGCTGGTGGCGCCGGCCACTGCGGACTTCCTCGCGCGGCTCGCCCAGGGGCGCGCCGATGACCTGCTCGCCACGCTGTGTCTGGCGAGCGCCGCGCCCATTGCCGTGGCGCCCGCGATGAATCGCCTGATGTGGGCCAACGCCGCAACCGTCGCTAATATCGAGCGGCTGCGCGCACGCGGCGTGCAGGTCTTGGGTCCGGCTGAGGGCGCGCAGGCCTGCGGGGAGTTCGGCGAGGGCCGCATGCTCGAACCGACTGAACTCGCTGAGCAACTCGATGCGCTGCTGCCGGCGGCCGGGCCGCTGCGCGGCCGCCGTGTCCTGATCACTGCCGGCCCGACGCGCGAGCGCATCGATCCGGTGCGCTTCATCAGCAACCGCAGCTCCGGCAAGATGGGCTTCGCCGTCGCGCAGGCCGCGCGTGAGGCGGGTGCAGAGGTCGTATTGGTCAGCGGGCCGGTGGCGCTGCCGACGCCGCCCGGCGTGCGGCGGGTGGACGTGGAGAGCGCCGAGGCGATGTACGCGGCAGTCGAAGCCGAGGTCAACGGCACCGACATTTTCATCTCCACCGCGGCGGTTGCGGACTATCGGCCGGCGCACCCGTCGGGACAGAAGATCAAAAAGACGAGCGAACGGCTGCAGCTGGAAATGGAGCGTACCGTCGATGTGCTGGCGAGCGTCGCAGCCCGGCCGAACCGACCGTTCGTCGTCGGGTTCGCCGCTGAGACTGAATCCGTGGAGCACAATGCGCGCGCCAAGCTGCTGCGCAAGAATCTCGACATGATCGCGGCTAATGAGGTCAGTCACACCAAAGGGTTCGACTGCGAGGACAATCACCTGATTGTGCTGTGGCGCGAGGCGCGCCGTGACCTCGGCGCTGGACCGAAGATCGCGTTGGCGCGCGAGCTGGTGCAGCTGATCGCGACTTCCTACGCTGAGGCGCGCGACGTGCCGGGCACGGTGTCGGCGTGAGCGCCGCAGCGGTGCGGCCGCTGAAGATTCGCATCCTCGATGCGCGGTTGGGTCGGGAATTCCCGCTGCCAGCCTATGCCACCGCGGGCTCCGCGGGCATGGATCTGCGTGCCTGTGTCGATGCGCCGCTTGCTCTCGCGCCGGGCTGCGCGGAGCTGGTTCCCACCGGCATGGCCATCCATCTGGATGATCCCGGTCTGGCCGCGATGATCCTGCCGCGCTCCGGACTTGGCCACAAACACGGCGTGGTGCTGGGCAATCTCGTTGGGCTGATCGATTCGGATTATCAGGGGCAGCTGATGGTCTCGTGTTGGAATCGCGCCGCCGCCACATTCATCATCCAGCCTGGCGAGCGCATCGCGCAGCTGATCATCGTGCCGGTGGTGCAGGTGGCACTCGAGGTGGTTGAGTCATTCGACGAGAGTGCGCGCGGTGCGGGCGGATTCGGACACTCGGGCCGGCACTGACGGCACGCACTCAGGCCGCGAGCAGCCACACCCCAAATTCGCTGCGGCCGAACAGTGTACGGAAGTTCTCCGGCATGCCCTCATTGAGCATGGTCTTCAGCAGTCCGTGCACGCCGAGCGAGCCTAGTTCGCGCCACATCCTCTGCGGTAGTGGCCCGCCGCTCGCGCGCTGCATCAGCAACGCGATCAGATAGAGCACGATCAGGTAATTGTGCGCGCTGGTCAGATCGAGCGGGTACGAGTACACCTTGCAGAAGAGAGTGTTGCGCAGGACGCTGGCGAGCAGCGCCGGTTCGGCCACCTCCTGCAGGGCCAGATCGGCTGGGATGGCGCGCGGCAGTTCGCGCAGCACCGCGCGGTTCCATCCGAGCAGGCGAGCGAGCATGCCGTGGATGGCCGCGCGCAGATCATCCCGCAGCGGCGCGATCGGCTCGTCCTGCCAGGTTGCGATTTCGACCGGACTGTCTTCAGCGAGTGCTCTGAGCAGCCGGGCACCGACGTACAGCCGGCGGCGCAGCGGCAGATGTTCTGCGGCCAGGCAATCGCACAGACCTTTCTCGATGTCGCGGAACGGTTGCCACGGGATGGCGCGCTCGGGAGTGAGCCGAAAGATCTCGCTGGAGCGCGGTTCAGCGTGAACCAGCCGTTCGCGCAGATCTTCAATCCGCTCCTGCGGGGCGATGCCGAGTCCGAGTCGGGCACTGCCGCAGATCGGGCTCAGTCCGACCGCGATCCCCTCCGGCGTCCGCGCGAATGAGAACGGGAAGACGCAGCAGGCGCCAAACGGCTGGCGACCTAGTGCCTGATGAATCCGACACTGGCTGTCCGTGCCGAGAAATCGGCACGTCTCTTCGGGCGATTTCAGCTGCAGCGTGCCGTCGGCGCGCACCGGCAGGCGCGTTCCAGCAAGCTGCGGCGCGAGCCGCTGCCAGGGCAGCGCGTCGATCAGCAGCTGTGCCTCCGGCGGCAATGTGATCTCGTAGTCGTGACGGCAACACGCCGAACTCATCTGGCAGCTGAAACGGGCATCCGGTAGTGTCGAGATTGCCAGCGGCGGACGCCAATATCGCCGAAAATACCCCGCATCAAGCAGCGCGCGCGCCGCCACCGGCTCGCCGCGGCGCAACCACGGATAATCGGCAAGTGACTGCACTAGGCCGTCCTCGAACGACCATGGCAGTATCTGTTCGGACAGCGTACACCACACGATGCGCAGTTCCTTGGCCGCAACGCGAACTCCGAGCGCGACATGAACATTGCGCTGCGCGCAATGTTCATGGACCTCGAACCACGCAACCGCCACCTGCCCAGTAGCCTGGAGTTGACGCAGCGGGCCAGCGGCAAATCGCGGCAGCTGCGCCGCTCCATCTTGGTTGATGTCGTGGTGAGCCGCAGTGAATGCTGCAACCGTCAGCGAGCACGCCGCGCCGATGCCGGCGCCGCAGCGCACTGGCGCTTCAGGCGCGTATAGGGCGTACAGCGCCTCACCGCCGTCCGGATCCTGCAGCCGCTGGAGGAACGAATCGAACAGCGCGCACAAGCGCGCCTCATCGAAGGGCGCACCCGGAGGGTTGTCAGCGTCTGCGTCGCTCACCTGAGGACCTCGTCTTGCAGCAGGAGGTTATCACGCCACGAGCAGCTGCCTGTTGTCCACTGGCTGCGGCTGAGTGTTCGACCAATGACCGCAAAAAAACGCCGGTCAGATCAATCCCCGATTCGCGCGTCCAGAAAACGGACCGATGCTCGGTGCGCATTATATAAGCGCCGTCGCCGGAGCGGTGCTGCGTGCACGGCGCTGCGTCGAACAGCATGCACGCGTGCCGCGGTCTGTCGGTCGGGCATACAACGCCAATTGTGCGGCATCCGAGCCGTCACGGATCTGAGTGTCCCGCGCAATGCCCTGCCGCACATCGTCGCAATCGCACGACGATCCGCAGGTCCGCGTATCGAGGCAAGCGGTCCCGTTGCCTTGCGCAGGCCGGACGCGTGCGCGAGACTCACCGGGTCCGTATGCTGAAATCCGCATACGCGGTGCTCTCGCCTCAAGAGGCGGTGCCGTCGTGGCGGCGTGAAACGTCGAGGTTTGCCGATGATTCCTCCGAAATGGTTCGGCTCGTATCAGACTTTGGTGGTGCATGCCTGCATCATCGCTGTGGCGAGCGCGCTGCTTTCTTTGCTGCTGCGGGCGCTCGGTCGGCGGCTGATCGCGCACGCCGCGCGTCACGCCGAACCGATGCGCGAGGCGCTGTATCGCTCGACGCTCTCTCCGCTGGCGGCGCTGATTCTGCTCTGCGGGGCCTACATCATCGCGGTGCTGATCAATCGGCGCATTCATGCGCACGCACTGGCGAGCGCCATCGGACCGTCTGTTCAGGCCGCCATTATCGTGGTCGTCGCCTGGGCAGTCTGGAACCTGCTCGAGGCGTATCCGCGCGCCCGCCGCCCGCGCGAGCACGAACTCGATCCGATGATTTACGACCTGATCGGCAAGGCGGCCCGTCTGGGGCTGTTGGTACTGACCGCACTGATGGTGCTACGCGCGCTGCATTTCCCCATCAGCAGCCTGCTCACCGTCGGTGGTGTTGCCGGGATCGCGATCGGGTTCGCCGCCCAGGGCGTCGTCTCCAACGTTTTCGGCGCCATGGTGGTCTATCTGGACAAACCGTTCAAAATCGGCGAATGGATCACCCTGCCAGCGATGAACATCTCCGGCACCGTCGAGCACATTGGCTGGCGTTCGACGCGCGTGCGGGGATTTGATACTAGTCCGTATTACGTTCCGAACTATCTCTTCAATACCCAAGTGGTCGAGACGCCGCCGCGCATGCAGGCTCGGCGCATCCAGCAGACCATTCCCGTGCGCTACGCCGACGTCGGTCGTCTGCCCGCGATCCTCCATGAGTTGCGCACCTACATTAACAATCATCCCGGGATCGATCATCATCAGAGTCAGATGGTGAATTTCATCAATTACGGGACCCACTCCCTCGACATCATGATCTATTGCTTCGCGGGAACGGTGCAGTGGGGTGAATCCCTGGATGTCCAGGAGGATGTTCTGCTCAATGCCGCTCAGATCATCACCAGTCACGGTGGCGAGCTGGCGCTGCCCATTACGCGCGTGCAGATGCAGGCGCCGGAGTCGGAATCGAACACCGTGGCGCATGATCCTGTTCCACGGGACGTCCCACCCTCATGAGCGGGTTCCGTTCCCGCATCACTCGTCTACGCGTGCGGCGCGGGCGTCGTGCGCTACGCTCAGCCGCCCGCCTTGTCGCATGCTTTGCAGTTTAGCGTCGTGCCGAGCGTTTGCGCACGGCCTTGCGGGGAGATGACCCAGGGGCGGTTGATCCAGGGCGGGTTGTGCCGGACGTGTTGGGTGTGCCCGCACTCCAGGACAGCGACCCAGTCCCCGTGCTCGTCGGTATGAAATCCGGCGATCCTTCGCTCCATCGGCGTGGTTCGGACCGATTGGCCGGCCGTCAGCTGCGCGCCTTGAGGAAAGCAGAGGAGTGTAGCCACTGCGGATCGGGGTAATACCCCACCAATACCGTTGCACCCTGGATCAGGTGCACGATGGCGCCTTCCACTGTGCGGCTGAGCGCGAAGCAACCCCAACTGCGGCCCATGCGGCCGTACTTCTGCGCGAACGCCTTGCTGACGTACCACGCGCTGTGCACGACGATGTCGCGGCGGTACGCGTCACCGTTGAATTTCGGGTCCAGTCCTCTCAATCGCAGCGAATACCCGTGTTTTCCGTAGTAGGTGCCGGCGGTGAGAAATACTCCGAGGCTGCTGGCATCGGTGCCGGGACGATTGGAGAAGCGGGTCGCATAGTCGAGTCCGCTGCCCTTGCCGTGTGCCACGTAAGTGTAGAAGAGCACTTTGCCGGTCGTGACGTCCGCGACCGCGAGTCGGCGTCGTGCCGACGGTAACGAGTAATCGACGATGGTCACGAGCGGCCTGTCGGTGAGTTTCTCTGCCCGCACGTGCCGGTAGGCCTCGAGCGACGTAGTGATGGCCCGCATGCCGATATTCGGCGCCTGGGCATGGATGCGCTGCGCCAGCTGTCGCATTGTGGGCGGTGCGGCGGGCGCCGCGTGGGCCGCGAGCGAGCCGGCGAGCAGCGCGGCTGCGCTGCAGAGGGCGCGCTGCCGCGCGTGGAGTCGGGAGTTCATCATGGCCGATCTGCGAGCCTCGCTCGTAGCTGTTGAATTCAAGAGATACCTGTCTGCCGCCGCCCTGGAGGGCTGGCGGTACGACGGCTACCGTTGCGATCGGCTTGCAGGCGGCACGAGCGTGTCGCGCCGGATACGGACGTCCCGGTCCGCGCCTACCTCCCCGACTTCCCGGCCACATCCCGGCCTGGTGCGCGCTGATGCACACCTCCCCAATGCTTCATCTTATCCGGTCGATGGCAGTCAAACCTAGTGCAGGTGGTGCCTCACGGCCCTGCGCGAGCGCGGTGCGCTCTTTCCGCCGGAGGGGGGCGCTATCGCGCCCCGGGTTCAGGTCCCATGGCCCTAGTCTGGGGTCGATCCGCGGCACCGCAACCCCAGAGTCACGTGGCCTTCAGCACGGCAGTGCCGCACGGCGTGTGCGCCTGTGTTCACGGTCCGCATCGGGACAGGGCGGGACACGCGTCCCGAAGCCTAAGGCGCAGCCCTGACAGTGCGGGGCGGGTAGTCTGGCGCCTGTCCGATGATTTCGACCGTAGGCCCATTGGTCAGCGTATGGAACCGTCCATCATCAGGATGCGGCGCGATGGCCCACTCATAGAGTGTCTTGGCGT
This sequence comes from Pseudomonadota bacterium, assembly GCA_021826035.1. The sequence continues at coordinate 69,041 of JAKBBE010000004.1, forward strand.
CCTCCAGGGCCGGGTTGCGGGGAGTGCCGTAATACTCCTTCTGCATCTGCTCGTCGTACAGCCCGATGCAGCCATGAGACGCGGCATAGCCGGGAACGTCCCGGCCATGGATCCAGACTGCAACCCCATTGAGCGTGACAAGAAAGCGCAGCGCGTAATGCATGGGGTAGGGTCTATCGGTGTCCGCCAAGTCGTAGAGAGAACTCACGTGCAGCCGGTCATAGGCGGTGACGTGGAAGGTTCCGGCCGGCGTGCGATGCTGCGCCACCGCATTGTCCCCGGACGTGATGGGGAACGACATCACGAGCTTGCCGAAATCATATGCGCCGAGGAACTGTTCAGAGAGATCGACGAGAATGAACTTGGGAAGCTGAGCGGCCGGCGCGTAGGTCTGCGGCAGCGGGGTGAAATGAGCAACTTGCCCAAGGTCCTTCGGAACCTTGATGCGCACGCCGGGGTAGATGTGTCGGCGGTCGATGCGATTGAATCGAAGGACGCCTTGCCAATCCGCGCCGAACAGGCGTTTGACGTTCGTTTGGCGCCGGATGCGCACGCAGGTCCAGGGGACGCGCGCATCGCTCGGGTAGTGGATCCGACAGGTGTCCGGAACCGGCTCGGCCGAGGCCGCGGCGTTGAACACACCGGTCAGAATGACCAGAACGACGGACGCCCAGCGGGCGCCGTACGGACTCAGACGCAGGCGGCTGAGCCGCACTTGGCCGCGCGTCATCGATGCCCTCGAGCGCTCCCGATCAGATCCGCTCGGGCTACCGGCAGGACGCTCCGCTCATACCATGTATCGGCTTGGCTCATGCCGTCGCTTTCTGCCCGCCGCGCGGTGCGGCCCACTGATCTCACAGAACAGTGTAGGCCAAACACCTCCCGGGTCGGGTGCGCGATTTCCGCAAGGATGTTTCGGGATACCGGCGACCCGGCGCTGTGCAGCCGCCGAGCGCCCCCCGAAAGCCCCTCTGGTCGGATCCGAGACGACAGTGTCGGGAACTCGCTGCCGACACTCCCGTGAGTCAGATCGGACTCGGGGGCACTACTCTAAATCCCGCGCCCGGCGTGTTTGCGCCTGCGGACTGCGGTGATAGTGTGTCGGCGCCTGAAGCAAGTGAAGAACAACCACGAATCCACGGCATCTGCCGGCGTTCCGCATGCCGTTGAATTGATCCGTGGCTTCGAACTCCCCGGAGCACCGTGGATCGGAACGCCTGGCCGCCAATCCACCGTTCCGGTCATCGGTCGGCTCAATCTGGCCCGAGACTCTCTATGCAATACGGGGAGGATGATCGTTCCGCGCGGCACGAGGTGTCCCGGGGGCGCCCGTGGTGGAGGCCGTTCGACCGAATCGATGGGGCGCACCACACAGAAGCACTCACGGGTCACCTGCGAGTGGAACAGTAGGCCTCCGTGCCGCGCAATTGGGTCGATACCTTTCGCTGATGCGTGTCTGGAACCATCAGTCTAGGGTCCTCGCGCTGCTGTTCTGTCGAGCGGCAATGGTGCGCGCAATGCGCCATTTCGCCGTCCGTGGACGCTCCTCGGCCCGCGTCGAACGAGAGTTTTTTGCGGAGTGAAGACGGGGCGGGGCGGGAGCGTGCGCCGCCAAGATTTATATTACGATAGCGGTCCGTGTCTGAGAGTCCGCGTGCATGATCGATCACAAATCGGAACACGAAATTCGGGTGGCCTTGATCGGCTTTGGTCTTGGAGGAGCGAGTTTTCATGCGCCCTTGATTGCGGCGACACCCGGCATGATGCTCGCCACCATCGTCACGTCGAATCGCGAGCGCGTATCGCAGGCGCGCCACTTGTATCCCCGAGCGCATATCGCACCGGCGGTGCAATCCCTATGGGACCATGCCGCAGAACATGACTTGGTCGTGATCACGACCCCTAATCGGTATCACGCTTCGCTTGCTCGTGAGGCGCTCACGGCGGGGCTCCCGGTGGTAGTGGATAAGCCGTTCGCACGAACTGCCGCGGAGGCGCGAGACGTCATTCAGCTTGCTCGTGCCAAGCGATTGCCCGTAATTCCGTATCACAACCGGCGCTGGGACAGCGAATATTTGACGCTGCGCCGCTTGATGGGCGCCGGAGTGCTGGGTCGCATCCTGCGCTTTGAATCTCGCTTGGAGCGGTGGCGCCCGCAATTGAAAGGCGGCTGGCGTGAGCATAGTGGTGCTGAAGACGCGGGTGGCTTGCTGTACGACCTGGGCACCCATTTGATCGACCAGGCACTGACCCTCTTCGGGCCCGTCACGCAGGTTTACGCCGAATCGGACGTCCGGCGCAGCGGCGCGCAAACCGACGATGACGTCTTTGTTGCGCTCACCCACGCGACCGGGGTGCGTTCGCACCTGTGGTCGAGCGCTGTGGCCGCACACATCGGTCCGCGCATGCGAGTCATCGGCGAACGCGGCGCCTTTGTGAAACAAGACGTCGATCCGCAAGAAGCGGCACTGCGAAGCGGGAAGATCCCAGACGGTCCGGATTGGGGCGCGGAGTCAGCCGAATCATGGGGATTTTTGACCGACGGCGTACACAAGCACCCCGTCGAAAGTGAACCCGGTGCATACCAGAGGTTCTACGCGGAAATTTCGGCAATGCTGCGGGATGCAGCGCCGCCGCCGGTCAACCCCGAGGATGCGCTCGCCGGACTTCGGATCATTGAGGCCGCGCAGCGCTCTGCCGCAGAGCGCTGCGTCATCATCCTCGGCTCAGAGTAACAGTTCCGTAGACTTCCCGAGAGCGGGCATTTGCAGGCGATTTTCGTGGTTGGTCGGGGCGTTGTACTGATGCATCGAGGTCCATTCTGCCCTTGGACGGGGCATCATCGAGACACGTGGCGCGGCCAGCACCCCAACTTAGGAGCACTGGCGGCTCATGGGTCCTCGATATTTAATGAATGGCCATGGGATTTGTACCGCCAAACGGGTGATCGTTGGGTCGGACGCCCCGGGAGGCACGCCGCAGCACGTCGCTAGGTCGGCTAGAGTGCGCCGTGCGCCACTTGGTACGATGCGCCAGCCCGCGGCCGAAGATGCGCGGTGTCTCGTGGTCCGGGCGGCAATGCTTGGATTGGGATGTGTGTCGATTCGGCAGCGGTTTCCGTGACTCTTTCGGTCACCGCAACCCAGGTCCACGGCGATACACGACAAGACCTTGATACTCCGGTGAATCCCAGTCCTCTCGCTTGAACAATCACCGCTCGGGAGCTGTGGCATCGCGCACGGGGCACACTTTCACGATGACAAGGTGAACATCCGGCACACGAGTGACCGTGGAACTGCCCGTACTATGCAATCAACGCCTGCGAGACATAGACCGCAAGCGCAACGCCGAGAATGACCATCACCGCCGAGAGTGCGAGGTCCATGCGCGCGCCGCCGGGACGTCGTTCCGGGGAATCGATCGCTTGGGCGGTGCGGATGAACCGTACGGAGGCCATCGCGACCATCACCGTGCCGGCAATGATCAAGATCAACCCGGCAACGTCGCCAAACCCACCGCCGGGAACGGTGACATTTTGTCCGGGGATGCGCGCCAGGGATTGGGCTGCGATTTTCAGGAACAGATTGAATTTTGCCACCAGAAAGCCGAACGCCATCACCGCTATCGCAGTGCGTACCCAGGCTAGAAACGTGCGTTCGTTCGCTGCATGATCAGAGTAGTGATCAATCATCTGCTGACTCCTCGTGCCGCCATCCGTGTCGTCATTGCTGTTCGGTTGTGCGCAAGAATATCAATATGATCGGGGCGGCGCCCGCGGTTCACCGCACCCGCGAGAAAGCCGAGGAAGGCGCGATCCCGTAAGGGGGCATCCAATCGCAATGCCGCGGTTGCGGTCTGCGGCGGTTGACCGGCGTGCCGCACTGCTGGAACCGGTTGTAACGGGTTTCGTGAAGGTTGCCGGCTGCGAATGTTTTACGGCCAGTCAGTTGACCGAGGCGGTTACGTGAGGATCGCGTGTGCAGCGCCTGGCAGCGGAAAAAAATCTGGGTGAGACGATCGCTCTGCACAACGGCCCTTTGCCCGACCCGACTCTCGCACGGAAAAGTTCGGGCCGCCTGTTCGCGACCTCGGATCGGTGCGAGCACGTGCGGGGACCGGTCTCCACGGCAAGCAGACGCGGTACACTATGCAGATGGCGGACTCCACCAATCTCCACCTCGGCCAAGCGGGCGAGGAATTCCCTGATGCATTCTATGCGCGCGTCGGCGAGCACCGGTTTGTCTCGACGCTGCATTCTCAAGGCGCCTGGCAGCCGGGCGAACAACATTTGGCGCCTGCGTCCGCACTGGTATTGGCGGAGATCGAGCGCCGCCTGCCGAGCGATAAATTGGTGTCTCGCGTCTCTTTTGACGTTCTGGGGGTCATTCACTCCGGTGAATTCATGATCGATGTCACTGTGGTGCGTCCGGGACGGTCCATTGAACTGATCGAAGCCAGCATGCGTCATGGCGAACGCACCAGTATTCTTGCGCGGATCTGGCGCCTTGCGTGCACGGACACCAAGCAGGTTCAAGGCACCGAATGGACACCGCTGCCGCCGCCGGATGCGATGCTCGCTAGGACACTCTCCTCGGAGTGGAGCGGCGGCTTTATTGACTCCTTGGATGTCCGTCAAGATGTCGAGGCCCGTCCGGGCCGTGGACGAAGTTGGGTTCGTACGCGTTATCCATTGGTTGCGGGCGAATCTGATCCCCCGGTCGCGGCCTTTGTGAAACTGGCCGACACCGCCAATGGACTGGTCGTTCGCGAACGCCCCAGCAGAGTGTTCTTCGCTAACGTCGATCTCACCGTGCATTTCATTCGTCAGCCTGAGCCGGGCTGGGTCGGCTTCGACACCCGAGTCAATTTCGGTCCGAGCGGACTTGGCGAGACGATTTCGGTCTTGAGCGATATTCATGGGCCGGTTGGAACCGCCGCGCAAAGCCTGACTGTTCGGGTGGGTGAGAATTTGCCCGACGGGCGAAAATGACTTGCGCAGCTCAGCGATGAGCCGCGGTTGCCGACGACGGCGCGCTATCGGTTAGCGGCGACGAGGCTCTGGAGGTGACGGGGTCAGTCGGCGATCCCGGCGCCCGCCTGACGGTGAACAGTCGTTTCGCCGTGGCGATTTGAAGGCAATCTTCGTGCTGCTTCGTTTGGGTTTATCAGGGTGCATGCGCACGGGAGTCAATGCCAACAGCAGGTCCAGTTGCGGCCTCTTCGGTGGAATCCGAATACCCCAGTTCCCCGGCGGTGGGTGGAAGTTGCCTAGGATCGACGAGCGCTTAAGCGCGTCCGGAGACGGGTAAGCGCAGTGCGGCGAGAACCAGCGAGAAAGCAGGTGAAGGCTGCCGGCGGCTGGGGTAATAGAGGAAGTATCCGGGAAACGCCGGACACCAGTCCTCGAGCACGCGGGTGAGTCGCCCCTGCTCGAGATGCGGTGAGAATTCTTCCTCGGGAAGAAACGCGACACCAAGCCCGGCCAGCGCCGCCATGACGATGTGTGGCGAGGTATTGAAGGTGAGCGGGCCCTCGACATGGACATTGACGGGCCGACCGCGGCGCTCGAATTCCCAGGCGTAGAGACCGCCATAGGTCGGCAGTCGCAAATTGATGCAGCGGTGCGACAAAAGATCCCGTGGGCTCTTCGGGACAGGATGTGAGGCGAAGTAGGACGGTGCAGCGACCGCAGCCATCCGCAGCGGCGGACCGATCGGAACGGCGATCATGTCCTTGTCGATGCTTTCACCCAGGCGAACGCCTGCATCGAAGCGATCCGCGACGATATCTCTGAAGCCGTAATTCACGTCGAACTCGACTTTAATGTCGGGATATTCGCGCAGCAGTGGCAGAAGCCTGGGCAGAATCGAGTTGCTCAAGACGTGGTCTGCGCAAGTGATCCGCACGGTTCCGGCCGGCTTGTCTCGTAGGACCGTCAGAGCGTCAAGCTCCGCGTCGATTTCGTCGAAGCGGTGGCCTATCGCCCGCAGCAAGCGTTCGCCAGCGTCCGTGGGCGACACGCTGCGTGTCGTTCGCGTCAACAACCGGATGCCCAGGCGAGCTTCCAGCCCTCGCATCGACTGACTGAGCGCCGACTGAGTGACGCCGATGAGCGCCGCCGCGCGGGTGAAGCTCCCTTCTCGAGCGACAGTCACGAACGCCTGCAGATCGTTGAGGTTGCGCCTTGCCATGGTTCGAAGTCGGGTGCTTATTAATTAGCGCAGCTTATAGACAATTTAAGTATTCATCACCTAGTCGCCGGTGTCGCAGCGCGGGATACTTGCACCTCGACTTCATCGACGCTGCCGGGGCAGCGAGGAAGACCAGCCATGCAGATGCGCATCTACCGCAACGGGTCGCGCCGCTCCGCGACGGGCTCGGCGGCGTACTTCAGCGGCGACGTCCGGGTGGATCCGCTTTTCGATCCGGCCGAGCCAGGACGGGTGTCTGCTGCCCAGGTGACCTTCGAGCCCGGGGCGCGATCGGCATGGCACACCCATCCGCTCGGACAGCACCTCGTGGTTGTGTCCGGTCTCGGTTGGACTCAATGCTGGGGTGGGCCGAAAAAGGAAATCAAACCCGGCGATGTCGTGTTCTGCAACTGCGGTCAGAAGCACTGGCATGGCGCGACGGACACTACGGCGATGAGTCACATCGCGGTGCAGGAATGGTTGGACGGCTCGGCCGTCCACTGGATGGAGCAGGTGTCGGAGACCGATTACCTGGCTCCCGTTGAGCCGGACTGATCGAGCGGCGGATGGATGACGTGCTCACAGGCGCTCGCATGTGATGCTGCGCTGTTACTGAAATCCGGATATCGGAGATGAACCTATGCTAGCGACTGTCCTGCACGGTCCCCGTGACGTGCGCTACGAGCAGGTCGATGAACCAAGCATCATTCTGCCCACCGACGCCATCATCAAACTGTCGGCCACGTGCGTCTGTGGCTCGGACCTATGGCCCTACCGGGGACTGCAGCCGATGGACGGCCCACTGCACATGGGCCATGAATACTGCGGCGTCGTGGCCGAGGTTGGCCGCGAGGTCAAGACGGTCAAGCCGGGCCAATTCGTCGTCGGGTCGTTCTGCCTCTCCGACAACACGTGCCCGCACTGCCAATACGGCTTCCAGTCCTCGTGCGTGCAGCGGGAGTTCATGAGCGGCGCCCAGGCGCCTTATGCGCGCGTGCCGTTGGCCGATGGCACGCTGGTGCCGACCGCCGCGGTCCCGTCCGAGGATCTGATACCGAGCTTGCTGGCGGCCTCGGACGTGCTCGGCACCGGCTGGTACGCGGCGGACGCGGCGCGGGTCAAGCCGGGCTCGACGGCGGTGGTGGTCGGCGACGGCGCGGTGGGCCTGATGGGCGTGCTCTCGGCGAAGCAGATGGGTGCCGAGCGAATCATTGCCATGAGCCGGCATTCGCGCCGCCAGGCATTGGCTCTCGAATACGGTGCGACGGACATCGTGTCGGCGCGTGGCGAAGAAGGCGTGGCACAGATCAAAGCGCTGACCCACGGCATCGGGGCTGACTCGGTGCTCGAATGTGTGGGGACCCAGGAATCGATGAAGCAGGCCATCCAATGCACGCGCCCTGGCGGCGTTGTCGGCTACGTCGGCGTGCCCCATGGGGTCGAGTTGAGCGGTCAATCACTGTTCTTCTCCCAGATCGGAATGCTGGGGGGGCCCGCGCCCGTGCGACGCTTCCTGCCGCATCTGATGGAATTGGTGCTGAACCGCTCGATCAACCCGGGCAAGGTGTTCGATCTGCAGATTCCGCTGGCCGACGTGGCCGAAGGCTATCGCGCCATGGATGAGCGCCGCGCCATCAAGACCTTGCTTCGGGTGTAATGCCGCGCAGCGATCGTCCCAGAATCGAGGTGACGTGTCATGAAAGAAGAACCCACCACTGCACGAAATTCCTTCGGAGACATCGCACCTCATCTGGCGGAAATCACCGACAAAGTGCTCTTCGGAGACGTCTGGGATCGGACGGACCTTTCACCACGCGATCGTAGCCTGGTCACGATCACGAGCCTCGTCTCGCTGTATCGCACCAACGAAATGCCGTTCCACTTGAAGAAGGGGCTCGAAAACGGCCTCACCCCCGAGGAGATCATCGCAACGGTAACGCACCTGGCGTTCTACGCGGGTTGGCCGGCGGCGATGACCGCGCTGCAGATCGCACGCAGAGTTCTCGACGAAGCGCGCCGGTCCACCGCCCCGAAGGGACTCTGATCGACCCAGGGTGATCGCGGCCGGGCGGCCCCGGCGCCTCGATTTCGAAATCGCAATTCGGCGTTCCTGATGTCTATCCGCATGACGGAGCTAAAGATTGAGGTGCTGCGCCGTGCACACCGCGAAAATCCGGCAGTCACTGAAGGAATTTCAGGGTGATGTGCCTGCATGCTGGATCGCCCTCGGTTGCCGAGCCAGATACAATGTGGACTCAAATGCAGCGGTATTGCTGCTCTGACCGGCCTGCGACAGAGTGGAGGACCTACGCTGAGCGACAGATGGTGCCGAGCGGATGAGTTTGTGCCGTCAAGGTGGACGCGATGCTTCAGTTCGATTAGATCGCTGCACGTTCAATCTGCTTGTCGATTGCTTCGCGGAGTTCCGCGGGCAACAAATCCCTGGCAACGTAATCACGCCAGGCATCCACGATGTGGGCCGATGTTTCCTGCGCAATCGTCCATAGTTGGTGGACCGGCAGACCGGCCTTTTCGGCGAAACGGCGCACCTGATCGGGCATGATGCGGCCGATGTTCTTCTCGCCACCGAAGTTGAGTGCCAGATTGTCTCTCGGGAGATACGGAACCGTTGACACCAGATCATAGGCGGGTGACAGAATGGGAGCCCGGCTGTCTAGGTAAAGTAGGGTCCAGTTCTTCAGGTGCATGTCACCATTGCCGGTCAGCACTGTGAAGACCAACCGCCGCATGAATTCGTGCACAGCGGCTTCACCCGCCTCGGCGGCAAGTACGGCGGCGATATT
>JAKBBE010000196.1 GCA_021826035.1 Pseudomonadota bacterium
CGATCTGATGCCAGGTCAGGTTGTCCTCAAGTGCGAGCGCCCGCCACTGCCGCTCGGCCGCATTCCACTCGACAATCTGCGCGGCCAGCTGCCCCGAGGTGACCGTACCGTGTGCGACCTCGCGCGCACTGCGGTTGATCAAGGCGTTGAGCAACCGCCGCTCGGGAGCGAGCACCGCACGCAGCCGGCGCAACTTGCGCGCCCGCACGAACAGTTCCCGCGCGCGTGCCGCGACCTGCCACTCCTGCCAGAGTATCTCGAGATTCACCTGACGCGCGTGGGCCGCGGCGGCCTGCTCGGCCGCGTGCATCGTCATCAGTGTACGCACGTCCTCCATCAGTCCGAGGCTGTACCCGGTGTGCAGCGGCGAGCGGGACAAACCGGCGGCGATCTGCGGGTCGGGCAGCAGCCCCGCGGCGAGCAGCTGTGCGCCCGCCACCGCGGCGCGTGAGCGAGCCGCCTGCAACTGGGGATCGCCGGCTACGGCGAGTTCCATGAGGTTGATGGCCGTGAAGCCCCTGCGCGGGTCAAGCGGAGCCGGTGCCAGGCCCGCAAGACCGAATCGGCTCGCCGGCACATGCAGGGCCGCGGCGCCCACCCAGTCGGGCCCCGTCGGCAGCGGCTTGTCGTGATAGACCGCGCAGCCCGAGAGACAGACCGCCAGCACGCCGAGCGCCCCGACGCGCCAGCTCGGGCGGTTGGCGCACCGGGGCGTGCCGGCAGGCTCCCGGAATGGCGCTCCCTCGCCTCGCCTGCGGGGGTTCATGCGCGCGCCGCCCGCGCGAGCTGCTTGCGCCGCCAATGCAGGTACAGCGCCGGAATCAGGTTGGTCGCCCGCACCGCGCTCCACAGCAGTCCGCCGAGAATCACCACGGCCAAGCCCTGCTCCGGCGCCGCGCCCTGCCCGAAGCCGAGCGCCGTCGGCAGCATGCCCAGAGCGGCCGTCACCACCGTGAGCACGATGGGGCGGAAACGGACGTGGATGGCTTCGCGCACTGCCTCCTCCACGGGCATCCCCGCCGCCTCGTTCTGCCGCGCTCGATCGAGCAGCACGATGCTGTGGCGCAGTCCGATGCCGATCAGAGTCAGAAAGCCGATGATGCCGGTGGCATTGAGACCCACACCGCTCACCAGCAGCGCGACCATCCCGCCGGTGACCGCGAGCGGGATTTCAAGCAACAGGATGCCGGGCACCAGCAAGCCATCGAACTGCAGGATCAGGATGCCGATCATCAACACCAGCGCGGCGAGCGAGGCCACCGCTAGGCCGAGCGCGGCCCGCTCGAGCTGGGCAAACAGCCCGCCGAACTCGATGCGATACCCGCTCGGCAGCTTCAGCCCCGCGAGCGCCCGGCGCGCCGCGGCCACCGTGGAGCCGAGCGTGCCGGTGGGCGTCGCCAGGATGTCCAGCGCCCGTGCACCGGCGATGTGATCGATCTGGTTGGGCGTCTCGACGAGGCGCAGGGTGGCAAGCGCCCCGAGCGGCGTCCAGCCGACCGTGGTGCGGATGGGCAACCGGGCGAGCGAGCCGAGCGAACGCTGCGGCGCATCCTTCAGGCGCATGTACAGATCGAGCGGCACGTTACCCTCGGGCACCTGGGCGAGGAGTTCGCCGTTGAGCAGCGGATCGAGCTGCGCGTAGAGCGAGGCCGGCGTCATGCCGTATCCGGCGAGGACGAGCGAGCGCGGACTGATCGTCAGCTGCGTGACCGGATAGCCGTCGTTGTCGAACAGGCCGGAGAGCGTCGGAACGCTGCGCAAGCGAGCGGTGATCTGCTCGGCCAGCGTGCGCATCTCGCGCACGCGTCGGCCGAAGACATGGACGACAAACGGCTGCGGCAGCCCTGAGAGGCTCTCACCGAGGCGCTCGATGGTGGGTGTATCCACCGACAGCTGCACCCCCGGCAGTCGCGATTCCTTCTGAATCCGCTCACCGATCGCATCCAAGGCATTGACGCTGACGCCCTTTTTCAGCGCGACCTGCATCTCCCCCGCATAAGCCGGCTCGGTGTACGTCGTGCTGCCCGAGGAGCCGATGCGCGCATAGACGTGGGCAACAGCCGGATCGGCCAGCATACGCCGGGTCATGCGGTCGACCGCCGCTCGGGTCTCCAGCAGCGAGCTGCCCGGCGGCAGGGTGAAGGACTCGAGCAGCACCCCCTCGTTCGGCAGGGGCAGGAAATCGACCGGAATCAGCACCAGGCCGAGGACCGACAGAACCATCACGGCGAAGGTGATGGCGAGACTGAGCCGCGGACCGCGCATCACGAGTGCGAAGAGCCTCTCGTTCCAGTGCCTAAGCTTCTCCAGCGCCCGTGCCCCACCGGCGGTGGCGCCGCCGGGAGTGGCGCGCACGAAGCCGAGCCCCAGCGGGATCAGAGTCACAGAGACCCCAAGGGAGGCAAGCAGCGCGAAGGCCATCGCAAGCGAGAACGGAATGAAGAAGATGCCCACCAGCCCGCCGACGAACAGCAGTGGCAGGTAAATCGCCACGTTGGTGAGCGTGCCGGTGATATCCGGCACGACGATCTGGCGCACACCGCGCCAGATGCCCTGCCAGTGGCCGTCACCCTGCTCCCAGCGATGATAGATGCTCTCGAGCACGATGATGGCGTCATCGGCGAGAAAGCCCACCGCCACGGTGAGCGCCCCGAGCGTCATCAGGTTGAGGTTCTGACCGGCGTAATACAGCGCCGCGATGCCAATGAGCAGCGACAGCGGGATGCTCACGGCCAGCACCCAGATACCCCGGCCAGCCCCCAGCACCCAGAACAGCACCGCGACGGCCAGTACCATGCCGATGAGCAGGTTGCGCCCGAGATCCACGCCGATCACGTGAACGATGTGCCCCTGGTTGTAGATCGGAACCCAGCGCACGCCGCGTGGAAGTTGGTTCACCGTCGCGGCCAATGTGGCCGCCACCTCCCGCGTGACCGGTGTCGTCGCAGCGCCCGGTTGCTTCAGCACGGTCAGAGCGACGCTGGGCTTGCCGTCGAGCGAGACTGCATTGTGAGTCGGTATCGCCGCACGCACGACTCGCGCCAGGGCTCGTAAGGGGATCGGTCCGGTGCGCGAGGGAACCGGGATATTCAACAGCTGCGCGGTGTGGACCGGCAGATGCCGCGCTTCGATCAGAACGTCCTCGAACCCCTGGGTCACGTAACCGGCGGGCCTCAGCAGCACCTGGGACCGCACCGCCTGAGCGAGGGTTGTGACCGATACGCCATAGCGGCGCATGGCGTTCGGGTCCGGCTGCACCCACAGCGCTTCCTGGCCTGCGCCGTAGACCTCGACTCGTTGCACGCCGGGCAATGCGCGCAGCGCCGGCGCCACGTAGGCGAGCACCGCGCGCTGCACCGCAGCGGGCGCGATACCGGCGGGAATCTGCACCGTGTCGTCGATCACCTCGTTGATGGCATTGCCCATGATCTGGGCGAAGGGATGGGCCGCGAGCGGCAACGCACGCCGGGCGCGATCGATGGCACCGTTCACCGCCTGCAGGTCGAGCTGCGAGGCGGTGCCCGGCCGAAAGCGCACGTCGACCTCGACCGTGCCGTTGCCCATGCTCGAGCGGACGCTCTGCAGATCCGGCAGCGCCAGGATCTCCCCCTCGAGCGGATTGACCACCAGGCTTTCCAGTTCGGTGGCCGTGGCACCCGGCAGGTGCACGAACACGCTCACCTGCGGAAAGTTGAACTGCGGCAGCACCTCGACCGGAATGTGCACCAGTCCATACGTCGCCCAACCGATGACCGCCATCAGCACCAGCAGCCACAACAGCGGGTGCAGCAGCGCGCGCGGCATGCGCGGCGCGGCGGGTGTTGAGGATCGGTCGGGGGGAGAGCCGGTCTCGGAATCGATTGTCGGCGGCATCGGGCGCTCAGTTCGGCGGCGTGTACCGGCGGGCGATGCCGTGGAAGAACTCGAGGTAGGCGTTCTGCACCACGACGTGCTCGCCGGACGTCACGCCCTGCGCGATGAAGGTCGTCCAGCCGCGGGACGGACCCGGCACGACGCGCTGACGACGATTACCCTGCGGGGTGCGCACCAGCACCCACCATCGCGCCCGATCGAGGATCAACGCGCGGCTGGGCACTGCGACCATCGAGCGGGTTGACCCCGTCAGCCTCACCGTACCCCACTGGCCACTGCGCCAGGCCATCGATTCCCTGGCCGTGCGCGCCGGAGTGGAACGGGGAGCCAGCCACACCGGCTCACCGCCATCGGCGGCCAGCGCCCGGGAGACCGTCAGCACCCGCACCGGTACCGGCTTGCCGCTGTCGGGGAGAAACTCCCCGCGCATCCCGACGCGAATGGCGAGCGCCTCGGATCCGTAGTAGATCGCCTTGAGTCGCGGTCGGCCCGTCTGCAATGTCAGGATGGCCTGCCCCGCCGCCACCTGCTCGCCGTCCGCCGCGTCAACCGCCAACACCTCGCCATCGGCCGGCGCACGCAGCGTCAGGGTCTTGAGAGTCACCTGCA
>JAKBBE010000197.1 GCA_021826035.1 Pseudomonadota bacterium
CGCCGCGGGTCAGCTCGCTGCCGAACGCCGGCTGAGCGGCGCGCGGTCGGGCCCGCCGACAGATCATGTTCGACACCGCCGATACCATCGTTCTGTACGAAGAACTCGCCGTCGAGGACGTTCTGCCCCTGCGCTGGGTCGGACAGGCGCCTCACCCGGAGGCGACCTCTGCGCTCGCCGAGCACAACCTGCAGGTGCTGCAGGCCTGGGAGGCGTTGGAGGATCACGGTCTGGTCGAGAAACCCGACGAGACGGCGCCTCTGGCGGCGGATATCCAACGCCTGGACCGCAAGATGACCCTGCTGCTGGGGTTGGTCGGGCAGCTGCTCGCGGTGAATCGCCCGCGGCCGCGGCCGATGCCCCTGCGTTTCAACGCCCGCGGCGCGCTCTGGCGGGCCGCCGAGGCGCCACCGCCCGTCGGGACGCGCGGCCACCTGGAGATCTACCTGCACGAGTGCGTGGCGCAACCGTTGCGGCTCGCCGCCGAGGTCACCGCCGTGTCGCCCGCCAGCGAAGTCCACGTGCGCTTCGTGCCGCTCGATGATGCGCTCTCGGGCATCCTCGCCAAGATCGCCTTCCGCCGCCATCGGCGCCAGATTGCCGGCCGGCACGGCCCCAAACACCAGGATTGAGCGCGGCGGCGCGGCGGCGCGGGGCGCCTCAGGCGTACGTGTCGATCAGACCGGCGCCCGCCAGTCCGACGCTCGCCGTCCCGGCACTGCCGTCCGCGGCGCCTGCCTCCCCCACCGCGCTCACCGCCGGACGCGCCGCTCGGCGTGAGTCCCGCGGCGCATCCTGCGACACGCCCGAATCGGTGAGGGCCAGCCCCTGACTGGCAAACATGGCGCGCAGCTGGGGCAGCGCCTGGGAGAGCGCCTGACGGGTTTCCGGCTGCGCCGCCCCGAACCACACGCTCGCCTGCCCGTGGTGCACCGAGATGCTCACCTGCACGGGTCCCAAGTGCTGCGGCGCCATTTGCAGCGACGCGTTCTGCACGCCCTTGCTCACCATCCAGGTGAGCTGCGTGCCGAGCTGCTCGTTCCAGCTGTTCGAGCCGACCGGCGCACTCAACACCGCGCTCGGCGCCGCAGCCGCTGGGCGCACCGCCGAGTGCACTCCGGCGGCCAGCTGACCGGCGCTGACCAGCTGCGCGTTGCTGCCGCTCGACGCCGCGGGGGCCGGCGCCGTATGCGGCTCGGCGCCCGAGATCTGCGTCAGCGCCTTGGTCTGAACCAATTTGTGCGCCGTACTCTCGGCGGCAAGACCGGCCGCATTGATGCCGTTCGCGCCGTCGGCCTGCATCGCAGCCGATGCCGATGTCTTGCCGGCTGCGACCGGGTGCGCGGAGATCGGTACCGCCTGACCCATCATCGCCAACGCCGCGCTGACCGGATCAGGTGTATGCGCTTTGGCGACAGGCTGCGCCGCGGGTTTGATCACCTTGACGGCGACGGCCGCGGCCGACGCCTTCGCCGGCGTTGCGAGCGACTGCGCGAGCGCCTGGGAGAAATTCTTCCCCAACGGTGCACTGTTCTTCGCCTGCGAACCGCTGCGCGCCCGAGGCGGCGCCGCAGCGCTCTTGCTGCGCCCACTGCGCTGCGGCGAGCCGCTCTGCGGTGCATTCGGCGTCGGTGCGCCCTGCTGCGGGGAGGGCGCACCGGAGGGGCTCGATGCACGGGACGCCTCGCTGGAGCCGCTGCCTGCGCCATTGCCACTGCCGAGACCACTGCCGGCACCGATACCGCCGTTGCCCACCGCCGGGCCCGGCGAGGCGGCGACCGTCGCGGCATTCGTGGCCGATATTCCGACCGAAAGGATGGCTTCAGGTGACACGTAATGAACTCCGGCGGCTCCACGACTGCTGCGATCGCTCGTCCGTTTCATGCTGCTCGCGCCGCTCCTGAACACGCCGCTCGTCGGCCCGCCAGTGCTCGGCCACGGTGTCGACCGCAGCGGCACGCCGTGCCGCGATGCGCCAGTTCTCCAGCTCCGCGCTGCGGGTCGTCTCGGCCTGCGCGAGGATCTGCGCCTGGTGTTGCAGCGCCTCATCGAGGCGGCAGAGGAAGACCTGGTACTCGCGCACACCGGCGCCATTGAGGCCAGCCTGGGCGCGGCGGGCAAATTCCTGCACGTACGCACCTCGGTAACTCTCGAGCTCCTGCAGCTTCGCCTGCGCCTCGCTCACTCGACGCTCGCATACCGCGAGTGCCTCGGCGCGCCGCCGCTCATGGTCGCCGAGCACGCGCTGCACCATGTCGATCCGTTGAGTCTTTTTCATCAATTACCTTCCGTGAGCACGCTCTCGAGGGCGCCCAAGCTCGCCCCGAGATCGACGCGCTCGTGCACGTCTTGTTGGAGAAACTGCTGCATCCGCGGCCAGCGGCTGATGGCCTGATCGACGCGCGGATCGCTGCCGCGCTGGTAGGCCCCGATCGCCACCAGATCGCGATGCTGCTGGTAGGTGGAGAGGATCTGACGGAACTGCCGCGCGCTCGCGACATGCGCCGGCGGGACGATTTCAGTCATGACGCGGCTGACCGACGCCTCGATGTCGATGGCCGGGTAATGGCCACTTTCCGCGATCCGCCGCGACAGTACGATGTGTCCGTCCAGAATCGCGCGCGCCGCGTCGGCGATCGGATCGTTCTGATCGTCGCCTTCGGCGAGCACGGTGTAGAACGCGGTGATCGACCCGCTGCCTTCGGCGCCATTGCCGGCGCGCTCGACCAGCTGCGGCAGACGGGCGAATACCGAGGGCGGATAGCCCTTGGTGGCCGGCGCCTCGCCAATCGCGAGGGAAATCTCGCGCTGCGCCTGAGCGAAGCGCGTCAGCGAATCCATCAGCAGCAACACGTTCGCGCCGCGATCGCGGAAATACTCGGCAATGGCCGTGGCCAGCCATGCCCCGCGCAGACGCGTCAGCGGCGGGGCGTCGGCCGGCGCGGCCACCACCACCGCGCGCGTACGGTCCTGCGGGCCGAGAATGCGCTCGACGAACTCCTTCACCTCGCGACCACGCTCACCGATCAATCCCACGACGATCACTTGCGCGCTGGTGTAGCGGGCCATCATGCCGAGCAGCATGCTCTTGCCGACGCCGCTCCCGGCGAACAGTCCGATGCGCTGCCCGCGACCGATGGTCAACAGTGAATTGATCGAGCGTACCCCGACATCGAGCGGAGCGCTGATCGGCTGGCGTGCCAGCGGGTTGATCGGCCGCCCGGTGAGCCGAACCGTGTCGGTGCAGCCGAGCGGACCGAGCCCATCGAGAGGCTGGGCGCTGCCGTCGACGATGCGCCCGAGCAGCTGTTCGCCGACGTGCACCGTGCCGGCGTGCCGGCGCGGGATGACGCGCGCATTCGGACCGAGCCCGTGGGCATCCCCGGCAGGCATCAGATAGAGTCGGTCGCCGGCGAAGCCGACGACCTCGGATTCGATGCGTGAGCCGTCGCCCGCGATCACGTCGCAATAGTCACCCACCGCAGCCTGGCAGCCGGCCGCCTCGAGCGTCAGGCCCACCATGCGCGTCAGGGAGCCCTCGAGCGGCGGTGGCTCGGTCTGCGCGACGGCACAGCGGGCGCGGCGCAATCCTGCGCTCCAGGTCGCGGCACGCTTCAACTGCAGCACGTCGCTCATGGCGCGTCCGTTGCGGCCGAACGGTCGGCCATGCGTTCATCGCCGAGGGCGCTCGCGGCGATGGCCGCGATGCGGCTCTCCAGGCGTGCATCGATGCGCGACGCCTCGCTCTGCACGATGCACCCCCCGCGCGTCAGGGTCGGATCCTCGATCAAGCTCCAGGCGCGCTCACCACCGCCGACGCCCAGGCGCTCGCGCACCGTCTTGGCATCCTCAGGGTGCAGTTGCACGCGAATCTCACGCGCCGCCAGCGGCAGTTGCGCGAGCGATTCGCGCACGATCGCGATGATCTGCGCCGGCTCGGTGCGCAGCTCCCGCCGCGCCAACTGCTTGCCGATCGCGAGGGCCAGGTCGACCAGTTCGCCCTCGACCTCGGCATCGAGCGACTCGAGCGGCCGGGCGATCAGTGCAAGCACCGAATCGAGCCGCTGCACCCGCTCATCGAGTGCCGCCAGGCGCACACGCAGCTCCGCCTCGGCCCGCTCCATGCCGGCCTGGTAGCCACGCGCCTCGGCCTGCTGCTGCGCATGTCGCAGTTCGTGGTCGTCGCGCCGGCGTGCATCGGCCAGCTCAATGACCGGCCCGCTCACCTCGGGCAACTGCCAGCGCTCGACCGTGGCCGCGCCGGTGAATCTTCCACGCAACTCAGACAAACTGCTCTCCCTTGCCGCCAAGCGCGATGGTGCCGGCTTCGGCGAGCTTGCGCGCCAGCTTGAGAATTTCTTTCTGTGCGCCCTCGACTTCCGAGACGCGTACCGGGCCCTTGGCCTCCATGTCGTCCTTGAGCATTTCCGCGGCGCGCTGCGACATGTTCTTGTATATCTTCTCCTTCA
>JAKBBE010000198.1 GCA_021826035.1 Pseudomonadota bacterium
CGAGCCCGCACTGCGCCCGCGTTCGAGCCGAGGTCAGTTTGCGATCGCGCTCGCGGGCGGCGGTCCGCTCGGGGCGTTCTACGAACTCGGCGCGCTGCACGCCATTCAGGAAGCGATCATCGGTCGCGACCTGACGGACTTCGACATGTATGTCGGGGTCAGCTCCGGGTCACTGCTCGCGGCGAGTCTCGCCAACGGATTCGACACCACCCGGATGGGTGCGGTGTTGATCGAAGGGGAATCGGCGCTGGTGCCGTTCTCGCCTCGAGTGTTGCTGCAGCCGGCGATCGGCACCTACCTGCGCAGAGTCTCGCGCCTGCCCGGCGCGATGTTGAATGGCGCGAAACAATGGGCGGACGAGCCGGTGCGCGGCGTCTGGCCCGCAGCGCTCGGGGTGCTGAGCACGCTCATCCCGCTGGCGGTCCTCGACAACCGACCGCTCGAGGAATACCTCCGCACGCTGTTTGCCACCGCGCATCACACGGATGACTTTCGCCGGCTGCGCGCCCCGCTGCGGGTCATCGCCACGGATCTGGACACCGGTCGCTCGGTGGTATTTGGCGATGCGCGCCACGCGCGCGTTGCGATTTCCCGCGCCGTCGTCGCCAGTGCCGCACTGCCGGGCCTGTACGCACCGGTCGAGATCGGCGGGCGGCACTATGTCGATGGTGCACTGGTGCGCACCATGTATGCCTCTCTGGCGCTCGAGGCCGGCTGCGACTTCGTGATCTGCGTCAATCCCCTCGTGCCCTTCGATGCCTCGCGCGGCAAACCGCGCCGCCGGCTGGCGGAGGAAGGGCTCGACATGCTGCTCGGGCAGACGTTCCGTACGCTCATTCACTCGCGCATGCAGGTCGGCATGGCGAGCTTTCGCAAGCGCTTCCCGCAGGCCGACACCGTCCTGTTCGAGCCGGACGCCACCGATGAAACGATGTTCTTCACCAACGTGTTTCGCTACAGCGGCCGGCATGCGCTGGCAGAGCATGCCTACCAGCGCACGCGGCGCGACCTGCGCACCCAGGCCGATGCGTTCACCGCCCTGCTGCATCGTCACGGGCTCGATCTGGATCGTCGGTGTCTGCAGAATCGCCAGCGCACCTTCTCGAGCGCGTTTCTCGAGCGCACCGCGCGGGCACGCGCGACGATGCGACATCTGACCGAAGCGCTCAGCCGCCTCGAGCGGGTCCTGGCGCATCGGCGCCACCGGCGCTGAACGTCCATGGCCACGCTCCTCTGGCGAGCCGTGCTGCTGTGCGAACTGCTCGGTTCGGCCGCCGCCGCCGCGGCGCTCGCGGGGCGCTGGGCTGCGCCTTCGGCGCTGCGCGCGCTCGGTGCACTCGGCGCGGGCGTGTTCGTCTTTCTGCTCCTGCAAGGGCTGCCTGTGGTGATCACCTACGGACGCCGTCGATGGACGTCGCACGCGCTCGTCTCGCAGCCGGGCGCAGGCACCGTGATCCGCGAGAGTGCCGCGCTGCTGCGCGCCGCGCTCGCCATGTGTCGTGTCCGCGCCGCACCGGCGCACCGCGTCCCCGCGCCCGATGCGAGCGCACGCCCCGTCATCCTGGTGCACGGCATCTTCTGCAACGGCCGCATCTGGGGCGCGCTCGAGCGCAAGTTGGCCGCTGCGGGTTTTGCACCGGTGCTCGCGGTCACTCTCGAGCCGCTCCTGGCGGATCTGGACGTTCACGCCCGCACGCTCGCCCGCGCACTCGAGGGGCTCTACGCCGAAACCGGCGAGCGCGTCACGCTCGTCGCCCACAGCATGGGCGGGCTCATCGCCCGCGCGGCGCTGCGCACGGTCCGTCCGGGCCTGCTCCGCCAGATCGTGACGCTCGGCACCCCGCACCATGGAACGCTGCTCGCCGATGACCTGTCGCTCACCCCGGTGCGCCAGATGCGCCCCGGCTCAGCCTGGCTCGAGACGCTGAATTTCACGCAGGCCGACGGCCTCGGCGTTCCCCTCTCCTGCCTCTACAGTGCGGACGACAACCTGATTGTTCCGGCCGCGAGCGGGACGTTTGCGCCGGCCACCGCGATCCGTTTACACGGCCTGGGGCATCTGAGCCTGCTGTTTTGCGATCACGCCCTCGAGGCGGTGATCGCAGAGCTGCGCAAGACCGATTGAGATGAGCGTCGCCGCGCCATCCGCCGGACCGCTCGGCCGCCTCATCGAACGCATGCACGAGTTGCAGGACCTCGAGGCCCGGGATGCGGCTCTGGCCTCGCGACTGCATCAGTTGCGCGCCTGGCAGTCCGAGCGCCTGGCACGCACCTACGCTGACCTCACCGCAGACCCGACCCAGGCGCCGGCGCTGGAGTTCTTCCTGACCGACCTCTACGGCCCGCACGATTTCCGCCGCCGCGACCAGGATCTCGCCCGAGCCGGTGCCATCCTCGAGCGCACGCTGCCGCCCAGCGCACTGGGCGTTCTGCTCGATGCGCTGGCGCTGAACGTTCTGTCCGCTGAGTTGGATCACGAGATGGCGCAGGTGCTCGAAGGCGGTGCGATCTCACCTGCGACCTACGCCGCAGCCTACCGCCGCATCGGGCGTTTCGAGGATCGACGTCGCCAGATCGAGCTCATTGTGCGCATCGGTGAGCGGCTCGCCCGGACCGTCCGACAGCCCCTGGTCGGTTTGGCCCTGCGCGCCGCCCGTGCACCGGCCTACCTCGCCGGCTTCGGCACTCTGCAGGAATTCCTCGAGCGAGGGTTCGGGGCCTTCGGCCGACTCGGCCACGAACCGACGTTTCTCGACACGATTCGCGCGCGCGAATGCGCGCTCAGTGAGGCGCTTGCGCACGGCGACGCGCACCTGCTCAGTGCCTCCCCGTGAGCCGCGCGCCGACGCGGCGCCGCGTTTACAACACTCGCGACCGCTGTACCTCCGCTGCGGTCAGGCCAACGCCTCCACGACCCGTGTCCAGGCACGCGCCAAATTACGGCGGTTATAGCCTCCGCCGCCGGTTGCGAGCAGCCGCCCACCGCAGTGACGCTCTGCGAGGGCGCGCAGCCGCTGCGTCGCATGCGCATGCGCCTCTTCCGTGTACGCCAGGTGCGTGATCGGATCTCCGCCGAGCGAGTCCGCCCCGCATTGCAACACGATCAATTCCGGGCGACACGCATCAAGATAGCGCTCGACTTCCTCGAAGGCGGCCCGGAACTGCACGTCCGTGGCGCCGGGCGGCATGGGGATGTTGAGCTTGGTGCCCGCAGCGCGACCCCGTCCCGTTTCGCTGCGATCCCCGGTCCCCGGATACAGGAACCGGCCGTCCTCGTGCAGATCGGCAAAGGCGACGGTCGGATCCTCCTCGAACGCATAGAACACGCCATCGCCGTGATGCGCATCGATGTCGACGTAGGCGACGCGAGACAGACCATGGACACCTCGCGCCGCCTCGATCGCAATCCCGCAATCGTTGAAGACGCAAAAGCCGGCGGCGTGATCCCGCCCCGCATGATGCAAACCGGCAATGGGCACGAAGGCCTGCCTGGTCGGGCCCGCCATGATGCGCGCAAGCGCCTCGAGAACGGCGCCGACCACATGGGCGGCCGCTGAGTACACCCCCGGGAACGCCGGAGTGTCGCCCTCATCGAGGAAGCCCTGCCCGCTGCGGGAGGCGTCGGCCACCCGGTCGAGATAGTCCGCCGTGTGGAAATACTCCAGTTCCGCGCGCGTCGCGGCACGCGGCGCGGCGTGTGTGAGGCTCGGCCAGCAGGCCGAGCGCTCGAGCTCGCGCAGGAACGCATCGTGCCGATCCACCCCGAACGGATGGTTCCCCGGAAATCCGTACGCGGCAATCTCAGGTCCCGAGATCAGAAGCGCCATGCTGGAACCCTTGCGTGAGGCCAAAGCGCAGTTCACCGGCCGGCCCCGCCGCTGTCAATCCGGCGCCCCAGCGGGTCACTCTGATAGCGCTCCCTCCCGTCAGGGCGCACGCGAGCCGCTCCGCGCGGCCGATCACCGAGGCGGCGCACCCGTGATACACGGCACCCAAAATCACGTTCAAGCCCTTTTTTTACGCTGGCGGTTGCAATTTTAGCGGCAAAATTCGAGCACCCCACCGACCCCAACTGCCGCCTCTCGGCATCGGCTCGCCGCGCTCCGATCGGCCCGATCTTGCGATTGGTACCGCTATCATAGTAGGGTGACGGCCGAGCTCGTGAGCATGACGCGCCGAGCGCCATCCCCTCACTCTCTGGAGCCGCGCCATGCACCGCCGATTGCGAACCCTTCTGGCCGCCACCCTGCTCGCCACCCCCTGGTGCGCCTGGGCTGCGGCGCCCCCGCCGACACCGAAGGTCACCCGCAGCGGCGAGCTGCGCGCGCCGGGCGTGAGATTCATGCTCTACAACGACAACTACAGCCCGATTTTCTTCGACCAGAAGGACGCCGCCCTGCAGATCATCCTGCACGGCCATCGCATCGCGACGAACGGC
>JAKBBE010000199.1 GCA_021826035.1 Pseudomonadota bacterium
CTCGCGGCGGCCGAACGCGGGCCAGGCGGGCAGCCCAGGTCCGTTCGGGTTGCCGGTCTTGGCGAAGTTCGTCCAGTAGCGTTCGATCATTCGCGAGAGCTGCCGGTCCGAGGCGGTGAAGTGAGCGCCGAGGAAGCCGTGGCTCGGAAAGGTCCCGAACACGTACGGAAGCTCCGAGGAGTGCACCGCGAAGGCATGGCCGGGCAGCGGATGATCGAATTCGTACTCGTAGACACGATGAGCCGCTGCGACGTGCCAGCGCGCCTCGAGCACGGCTGGACAGCGGAACGTGTCATCGGCGAGCAGCTGGTTGAGCGCACTGCCGTACTTCGCGTTGCGGGTGCCCGCTGCCCCGTGCGCGAATCCGTACGATGCGAGCACCTGCGGTGCCAGCGATCCGGCCGCGTGGCGGATGCTCGCGCGAACGACACTGAGCGGCAGCGGGAAGTTCATCTCCCGAGTCGTCGTGCCGAACAGCAGCGGTACGGGGGCCTCGCGGCCGGCGGCATAGGTGAGCAACGGCACGCGCCGGATCACCCAGCCGTCGACGTCCGGGAGCGGATACCGCACGGAACCGCGCGGTAACGCCGAGAGCTTCTCGAGCAGCGTTCGACCCGACATCCTGCGCAGTTGTGCGATGCCTGCGGCGCCCGGCATTGCGCCCAGGGCGGCCACCAGTTGCGCTCCGGCGCGCTCGGCCTGCGCCAGGGGCGCGACCGGGGGTACGAACGGCGTGCCGCTTTCCTCGATGGCTCTCTGGAACAGTCCGCGCGCGGTGGAGGCCATGAGCAGTCCGGTGTCGGTGCCCCCGGCGGACTGTCCGAAAATCGTGATGTTGTGTGGGTCGCCGCCGAAGCGCGCAATGTTTGCACGCACCCAGCGCAGGGCGAGAATCTGATCCATCAGCCCGTAGTTTCCCGAGGCATGATGCGGGGACTCCCGGGTGAGCGCGGGGTCGGCGAGAAAGCCGAACAGGCCGAGCCGGTAGTTGATCGTGACGAGAACGACGCCGTGATCGACCAGCGTTCCGAAGTTATACAGCGCCGATCCGCCGGTGCCGCCGATGTTGGCCCCCCCGTGGATCCAGAACATGACCGGCAGCGGCCGCTTCAGGGGCCCGCGCGGCACGATGACATTCAGGTACAGGCAGTCCTCGCGCCCTGAGGCGGCCGCTCGTGCATTCCATGGGCCGAGCGGCGGCTGCAGGCAGGGCGCGCCGAAGTGCACCGCGCTGCGCACCCCGCGCCAGGGCTTGACCGGCACCGGGGGCTTCCAGCGCAATGGGCCGACGGGCGGTTCGGCATAGGGAATGCCGAGGAATTCCGCGCCTCCGCCCGGTCGCGGCCGCCCGCGCAGCCGTCCCTCCTGGGTCGACACGATGGGCGCGCGCAGGGGCGTCGCGGCATGGCCGGGGGATGCGCCGAGCGCGCCGTAAACCAGGGCGAGTGCCGCCATCGTGCGCACAGCGCGTGTCATGGTGACTCCGGGTGGGGCGCGCGGCGCAGACCGCAGCGCAACGCCATAGTATGCACTTTGCGTGACTCCGGCGGACGGCCGCGAGCAGACCGGTGCATACCCGCGGCGTGCCAGCGGCGGCCTCGAACCTCAAGTGCGCGACCGGACCGGCACCGGTGGTGTCGAGCGGCGGCGAGTCGACGCTGCCGAGCGCGAGGCGCACCGTGGCGATGCGCGCGAAAATGATGCGGAGGCCCGCGCACGATTGCGCCGCCTGAGTTGCTTGCGAGGACTCTTGCGGCGAGCGGAGCGCTCGAGGGCGAGCGCCGGGTCTCAACTAATGTGGTAATTCATGCTGGCATAGACCGTGCGGCCGGGTGCGCGGTAGATCGACGGATCGTAGTTCGATGACTGTGTGACCGAGATCGGCGGGGCTTTGCCGAGCAGGTTGTCGACCCCGGCGGTCACGGTCAATCGGCGCGAGAACCGATAGTCGAGATAGACGTCGTGATACAGGGTGGTGCCGAGGTGGTTGCGTGATTGGCTGGAGTCGGTGAGGTTCGGTTGCGAGCACAGGCCGAGCGCCGTGTAGCTGTACGGGGTGCCGTCGTAGCGGTCGCTACAGGCCTCGCTCATCGGGCCGATGGCGGTGATCTGCCAGCCCGCCTCCCACCGGCCCTGCGTCCATTCGAGCAGTGCGGTGCCGTCCCAGATCGGAATGCCGCTGGGGGAGCCGGAGCCGAGCTCCACGCCGGCCAGCTCCTGCACCTGCATGCCCTGGTTCGTCGCGGTGGCCACGGTGTAGTGGTGTGTCCAGGCGATGTCGCTGCGCACGCTGAGGCGGCCGACCGTCGTGCGCCAGGCGTATTGGAAGCCGCCGATCAGCCAGTCGGTGAAGAGGCTCTGGCCGTTCGTCGCCTGGGTGGAGACGACGGTTAATTGCCCGTCCGGTGCGCGGTCGATGCCTGCGCAGGACGGCGTGTTGCCCAGATCGTAGCATTCGATCAAAGTCTGCTGTGGGCTGAGGCGACTGATCGCAGCATTGATCTTGATGCGGTAGTACGCGATGTTCAGGGCCAGTCCCGCCACCGCGTGTGGCGTCCACCGGGCGCTGAGCCAGCTATTCTCGCTACGCTCGGCCTGCAGCGCGGAGTTGCCGATCTTCAGATTCTGCACCTGGTTGTTCGTCTGCAGGTAGCTCGCCGGGATGCTCGCCGCAGCGCATGCGGCCGCGACAGTGGGCGCCACCGATGCTGCGCTGTAGTTGCTGCACGGATCGCTGATGGTGGCGGCGGCACCCGGCATGGACTGACCGAGCTCACGCAGATCCGGCGTGCGAAAGCCTTGCGTCCAGCCGGCCTGCAGCGTCAGATCGGTGCGGGCATCGAAGCTGAGGGTGGTCTCGGCGACGTGGCCGGTGCCGGTATCGGAATAACGGTAGACGCGCAGACCCGCACCGAGCGTCAGGGCATGAACGCCGCCGATGATCGGCACGATACTCTCGGCCCACAGGGCGTTGCCGCTGTAACCGCCGACGTAGGCCGGCACCGACAGCAGCGGCACGGCGCTGTCGATCCCCTGGCTCGCCGCCGGGTCGGGCGTGAAGTCGCCGTGGCGCGCCAGGTATTGGTAGCCGAGACCGAGCGCGAGTGGACCGGCCGGCAGGCTGAGCAGCCGGTGTTGCGCCAGCCGCACGTCGAGCGTCTGGAGCGAATTGGCGATCTGGTTGTGCTCGGGCAGGCCGATGAACGCAAGCATCGGGGCAGTCAGGCCGCCCGGTCCCGCGAACAGGTTCACCGGCGTGCACTGCGGCACCGAGGCGCAGGCCTGCGGGCTGCCGAGGGCCAAGGCGAGGTTGTTCAGGTTGACCCGCCCCTGATTCTGATCCTCGACGCGGCTCGCCGACCAGAGATACTCAATATGCCAGTGCCACGGTGAGCGCGCATCGCGTTCGAGACGGCCGGTGAGCGAGACCGTGGCGCGGTAGGTGTCGGAGCGGTCGTGGAACAGCACGGGTCCGAGTCCGCTCAGCCGCTGCGACAGTGCGATCAGGTTGGCATTGGCGCCGCTCGCCTCGAGCGCCACGCCGAACGGGTTGTAGGGCTGGTTGGCGCTGATGGAGATCGGCAGCCCGGAGGTCCCGAGGGTGATCGTGCTCGGCGCTCCGGACTGGCTCGCGGTCCGCTGGCCGACGAACACGCTGGCATCGGCCCGCACGCCATCGCCCAGATCATGGTAGCCGCTGACGTAGAGGCCCCACTGCTGCAAGGGCATGATCAGATCGTTGTAGGGCAGGGTGTTGAAGGCCGTCGCGGTGCCGAGCGGCACGAAGCCGCCGCCGGCGACCGGGGAGGCGGTGAGGTTGCACAGTCGAGATCCCGTGCTCTGCAGCGGGCAGAGACTCGAGTTCGCGTAAGGTCCGCCGGTCGGCACGAACGTGAATTGACCATACGGGGTGATCGGGCTTTCGCGGGTGGTGCCGCTGCCGGCCAGAGGTTCGCCGGTGAGGGCCCGTGCGGCGCTCGAGACGCCGCTCTGGTTCGACTCGCTGAGCAGTGCCATCAGGCCGGAGGATGTGCCGCGCCGACCGAGCGCGACACTGGCCCAGGTGCGCTGTCCGTCCCAATGTCCGCTGCCCTGCGACATGCCGGTGCCCGCCGAGGCCATGACGCCGTTGAACGAAGGCACGGTGATGATGTTGAGCACACCGGCGATCGCGCCGTCGCCGTAGGCGACGGATCCGCGCGCGGGATAGACTTCGATCTTCTGGATCAGCGCCACGGGAAAGGTCGACAGGTCCGTGTCGCCCTGAAAGCCCTCGATCCAGCGTTGTCCGTTGACGAGAATCACCACCCGTGAGTTGGTCAAGTCGAACAGATCCGCGCTCTGCTCCCCGCCGTTGGTGAACTTGCTCGTCCTGCCGGTGCCGAGCCCATTGGAACTGCCGAACAGCGGCATCAGCCGCAA
>JAKBBE010000200.1 GCA_021826035.1 Pseudomonadota bacterium
AGCTTCTGGCCGAAAATGGCGTTTTGGCCGGATGCAGCGGGACAGGCAATAGCGCAACACATCGATTTGTCAGACTCTGTCATGTCTACCAGACAGGGTCGGACAGATCTGGCGGAGAGGGTGGGATTCGAACCCACGGTCCCCGTGAAGGGACGCCGGTTTTCAAGACCGGTGCAATCAACCGCTCTGCCACCTCTCCGCTGGACTCTCGCGGCAGTGCCGATTCTAGCAAATTAAGGCCCCATCGACGCATCCGCGGACCCTGAGGCAAGCCGTCACGGCAGCCGCACAACCTGGGTCTTCGGGCGCACAGAGCATCTTCCGCGCAACCGGGCGCGTCGCGGCGATCTACCCGGGCAGTGCCCAGGCCCCCTCGCACACGGTCTGCTCGAGCACCCGACGATCGCTCGGAGTCTCGCGAGTCTGAAGCTGCGCACTCAGCACCTCCGATGGCGCCGCTCGTCCCACCGCGGCCATGGCTTCGACCCGGAACTCCTCCGGAATCCCGAGTGCGCGCCGTGCCCGCTCGTAATCGAACCCCTCCATGCCGTGCACCACGTAGCCGTTCAGATACCCCTGCAGCGCGAAATAACCCCACGCCGCACCCGTATCGTACGAGTGCGTCACCGACGTGCGGCCGGTGTAGCTGTTGAGCGTTCTGGACACGAACACGACGAGCGCCGCGGCGCGCTCACACCAGGCCTGATTACCGCCGGCCAGCAACCCGAAGAACGTGGTCCACTCGGGCGTATCGCGTCGGGCGAACAGCATGCGCCAGGGCTGCTGGTTCCCCGATGATGGCGCCCAGCGAGCCGCCTCGAACAGGCTGAGCAATTCCTCGCGCGACAGCGACTCACCGCTCATCGCCCGTGGCGACCAGCGGTCGAGGAACTGACGGTCAATCGGATGAGCGCTTTGGCGAACCGAGCTGCCGGTGATCATCGCAGGCCTCCGGAGACTCCCGCGCGGCGGGGATGCGCTGCGCATGATAGCAGTTGCACACTTCGGCCTACAGGTGGTAGGCGACGCCGAGGTAATACCGGCGCGTCGATGCCGGTTCGAGCTGACCGCCGAAGAGAAACACACGCGAGTAGTACCGGTGGTTGCCGAGGTTCGTGACCCCGCCCTCGAGTCGCCAGTGCGGACCCCAGGCATATTGACCAGTGAGATCGGCGATGGTGTAGGCCGGGATGAGGGCTGCCGTGGTGCCGATCGCCGCATCGCTGCTCTGGAAGTACTGCGCCCCGACGGCATCGACCAAGAGGCTCAGCTTCACCCCGTGCACGCCCCGGAGCGTCACCCCGCCCTTGAGCACGTAGTGCGGTGCGTAGGCTGGAACCTTCCCGGTCTGCCCGGGTATGCGACTCGAGGTGAACTCGGCGTTGAGGATGCTGAGGTTGGCGAACAGCGTGAGATGCCGTGCGCGCGACTCGGCCGGCCACAGACGCAGCAGATCGTACGAGCTCGCGATTTCGACACCGCGGCTGCGCAGATCGCCGCTGTTGACGTTGAGAGTCTCGGTCGGCGTCACTTGCTCGGATTCGATCTGGTTCGTGGCGTTGATCTGAAACACGCTGGCGTCGTAATAGAACCCGACGACGGGCCAGCCGTGCACCCCGGCCTCGTACGTCAGATAGTGCGTCGTCGCCGGATCGTTGCCGGCGGAGAAGTTGCTGAACGGACTGGCAATATCCAGGTAGCGCACCGGCCGATACCCCTGCGCGACGTTCAGGTACGTCTCGTTGCCGCGGCCGAAGTCATTGCCGATGCCGATCCCGAACAACGGCACGGTGTGCCGATCCGTCGCGTTGACCAGATTCGGGTGCGGCGCGGCCGTCTCGCGGGTGCCCAACTGTTCGTGCTCGAGGCGCGCCGAGGTGACCACGTGAAACCGCCCGAGGCGATAGAGATTCTCGGCGAAGATCGCCGCATAGCGCGTACGGCGCTGGTCGTTGTAGAAGAGCGAACCGCTCGATCCGTACGGAGCGATGAGCGCATCGGGGCTCTTCAGCTGCGTATACGGGCTGTTCGAGGTGTAGGCGGTGTAGCCCACCGTGACGGCACTGCCCTGCCCCCAGTGGTGCAGGAATCGACCGTCGATGCCGGTGTAATGGAACCTCTGGCGGGCGAGCGTCGCGCCGGTGGCGACAGCAGGGCCGGTGCCGGCGTAGGTGTCGGCGCGGGTCACGAGGTCCTGATAGCCGCTCCACACCTTCTGCACGAAGAGGCTGCTCGGATCGATCTGATCGTGATAGGTCAGCACCGCGGTATAGCGGTGCGCCCAATCCCGATCATCCGGCGTGCTCGTCTGATCCGGGTTGGCTCGAAACTGCGCCCCGCTCATCAGTCCCGCCATGCCGCTCTGCAGCGCGTAGGCATGTACGGCGAGCGAGAGCCGATGCCCACGGCTGAAATGATAGCCGAGCGCCAGATCGCCCTGATTGACCGTGTAGTCCCCATTGGCGCGCTGTCCGCGGCTCTGGCGGTGCGAGAAGTCGACGAGGTAATCCCACCGCCCCGCCGGCCCCGAGAGAGCGCTGTAGGTCGAGTACAGCCCGTCGCTGCCGAAGACCTGCTCGGTGCTCGCCTCGGTCTTCTTGCCCGGCGGGCGCGAGACGAAGTTGATCACCGGCTCAGGTTCCGGGCCGTAGAGCAGCCCCGACCCGCCGCGGATCATCTGCACCTGTTCGATCGACTGGAAGTTCGGCAGGTCATAGAGCGTCGGGTAGCCGATCCAGTCCATCTCCATCGGGATGCCATCCTGCATCACCAGGATGTACTCACTCTCCTGGGGATTGCCGAGACCGCGGTAGGAGAGATTGAGATTCACCGGGTTCTGCTGCTCGGCGAGCACGAGGCCCGGCATCTGATCGAACAGCTGGCGCGGTTGATTGTTGACGATCGGCGGCAGCGCATCCAGGTGCACCACCGTGGTCTTGCGCGTCACGGTGATCTGGGTGGCGGAGATCTCGGGCATGGAGTGCGCGTAGCGGGTGCGATGGTTGAACAGCCACGGCGCGCGAATCAGAACCTGACGTACCGTCGCCGAGGCGCCGGGGGCGCTCGGGCCCGTGACCGACGATGTGTGGGGGCCGGCGGGCGCGGCCGCATCCGGCGCAGGCTGCGCCTGCGCGACGGAGCAGGCCACGGCCAGTGCTACGGCCAGTGCTACGGCCAGTGCTGCGGCCCGCGCATGCGGCGATGACTTCACGGAGACCTCATTCTGGGGATGCCGGGGGCGCGCGGCCTGGCACACCGCACCCCCCCCCCAAGGGTCCGTCGCGGGTGCCGACTGCGATTTGCCCGGGATTCTACGGGCGCCGCCCGGGAGTACTACCAGGGATAGTAGCGATGCCGACCGTGCCGCAGGCTCGGCTCGGCGCATCCGCCGCCGTGCATCCTCTCACGCATCGCTGCGGCCCTCGGCCGACTCCAGGCGCTGCGCGGCATCACCCTCGGGCCGGTCCGGGCCCGCGCGCCGGGCTCGCCAGGCGCGCAGCCCCAGGTAGACGATGCTCACCACCGCGAGGGAAATCAGGCTCACGTGCAGATCCGCGCCCAGTCCCGGCGTGAACTGCATGGCGATGAGGATCGCCAGCATCGCGGCGATCGCCAGATAACTCGACCACGGAAAGAACCACATGGTGAGCGCCGGCGCCGGCTCCCCGGCCCGTTCGCGCCGGCGCCGCACGCGCAGGTGCGCCAGGGCAATCAGCCCGTAGACGAACACCATGAGCGCTCCCGAGGCATCCACCAGGAAGGCGAACACGCTCTGCGGCGCCTTGATCGCCGCGAGAATGCCGATCACGCCGGCGCCGCTGCACAGCAGCACCGAGCGCACCGGCACGCGCCGCGCGTTGAGTTTGATCAGACCCTGCGGCGCATCGCCGCGCTCGGCGAGCACGAACAGCACCCGCGAGCACACGTAGAACGCGGAGTTCAGGCACGAGAGCACCGCCGTGAGGATGATCGCGTCCATCGCGATCCCCGCCCACCAGAAATGCATGTGCATCAGCGCGAGCGTGAACGGCGACTGGCCGATGCGGATGCGGTTCCACGGCACGACCGCCATGATCAGGAACACCGAGCCGACGTAGAACGTGAGGATGCGCAGAATGATTGAACTGGTGAGCCGGGAGATCGCGCGCGACGGATCGGTGGACTCGGCCGCCGCGACCGCGACGATTTCCGCCCCGGTGAGGGAGAAGAACACCGTCACCGCCCCGGCCAGCACCGACACCGGGCCGCGCGGCATGAACCCGCCATGGGCGACGAGGTTGTGCAGGTTCGCCCCGTGCGGGTCGCTCCAACCGAGCACGAACGCCCCGGCGAGCGCGATGAACACCACGATCGCGGCCACCTTGATCGAGGCGAACCAGAACTCGAACTCCCCATAGGAGCGCGCCGACATCAGGTTCA
>JAKBBE010000040.1 GCA_021826035.1 Pseudomonadota bacterium
GAAGCGTGGGCTCGCCGAGGAGCTGCTCTCGGAGGGCGGGGAGCGGCTGCTCACCGAGATGAGCGATGCGGAACTGCTCGCGGCCGTCGCGCTCGACATTCACAAGGCGCGCGATGCATGATGATTCGAACATTCAGACGAGAGCGGTGCCGATGAACTGGTGGCGACACACGCGCACTGCGAGCGTCCCGGAGCGCCGTCAGCGCGCTGCGCGGGCAGGTGAACGCTTGGCGAGGAGCCTGGGTCAGCGGGGCCGCGCGCCGTCGCCGGTGAGGCTCGACGGTCGCGTCATCTCGCGCAGCTTCTGGGGCAAGGCCTGGTGCGCGAACCTGGAATCCTATCGGGATTACGAATACCGCCTGCCGCGCGGGCGCAGCTACGTGCGCAGCGGCGCGGTGCTCGATTTGCAGATCGAGCCGGGACGGATCGCGGCGGTGGTGGCCGGCTCCCGAGCGCAACCGTACGAGGTCGAGATCAAGATCAAGCCGCTGGCGGCGGCGCATTGGTCGCGCCTGAAGACCCACTGCGCCGGGGAGATCGGCTCGCTGATCGAGCTGCTCGAGGGGCGGCTGTCCGATCGGGTGATGAGCATCGTGACCGACTCTGCGCAGGGGCTGTTTCCGAAGCCCGGGGACATCGGGATGAGCTGCTCCTGCCCGGACTGGGCCACGATGTGCAAGCATGTCGCGGCGGTGTTGTACGGGGTCGGGGCGCGGCTCGATACGCAGCCGGAACTGCTCTTCACGCTGCGCAATCTCGAGCACGGCGAGCTGATTGCCGCCGCGGCCGATCTCGGGGCGGCGCCTGCGAAGAGTCGACGCAAGAGGATTGCCGCGGAAGATCTCTCCGGCGTGTTCGGCATCGAGCTGGCCGAGGCGCCGCGCGCGCGCCCCGCGCGCAAGCCTCGAGCTGCCGCGGACGCGAAGCTGCCCGCGAAGCGCCGCTCGGCGCCCAAACCCACCCCGCGCTCCGGCACCGTGAAACGCAAAGTGGGCGGATCTCGTGGCAAGGGAAACGCCAAACGCTGAGCGGCGGGTCCCCCAGTGCGGTGCGACGCGGCGCCTGACGCCACGCGCGTGACCGGGGTCCCGCAGAACCCGCTCGGCGGTTCGCGCTCCTCTGCGCTCCGAGGAGTTTCAGCACCCGGACTCGGTTCCGTGCGGCGCGGTTTCGGACTGCACGGAGCCTCGGTCCCTGAGGATCGTCCCTCCGGTTCGCGCGTCCCACCGCTCGGCGGGGCCTCGCGCGCACGAACGCAGCGCCGTCTCGAATCCGCTCCACGGGACACGGTTCGGCGGCTCGGCGGTAGAGGTTCTGACCGGCCTGAATGATGGATACCGCCGCGCAAATTCTGGCCGCCCGCAGAACCCCGGGGAGCCCCGAGGGGCGCCTGCAGGGGGGCTGATCGACGCGTGCCTCGCGGCAGACCGGGCGGATGACGTTCCGGGTCGATGGGTGTCTCAGCCCGGAACGGGTCACACTCGCCCACGCCAGGGGGTGCGGTGAGTCGCTGCGCGCGAGAGGGTCAAGACCGTGGAGCCGAACCGTACGCGAAGGGCCGAGTCCATGTGACGGAGCGGGCGTACTGGCGAGGAACGGGGGCCGGGTGCCAGAACGAGCGCGGGTGAGAACCTCTGCGCGGTCCAGAGCTGCGCAGGCCCCATGCGCCCCGCTGTGCGGCGCGGTCGCGGCAAGCGCCGCGGCGTGACCCACTCGGTTCGCAGGAACCGCCCCGGTGTACGATGGTGAACGAACGCGCAGGCCCGCGGTGGGTTCGCCGCGTGGCCAGAGGAGAGCCCGTGTACGCGCATTATCTGCTGAAGACAGAGCCTTCGGACTATTCCCTCGCCGATCTGGAGCGCGAGCAGGAAACGATCTGGGATGGCGTTGCCAATCCGGCGGCGCTGAAGGTTCTGCGCGCGATGAAGCCCGCAGATCGGCTCGTGATCTACGAGACGGCGGATGTGCGCAGCGCGGTCGGCACCGCGACTGTTCGATCGGTTGAAGGCTCGGCGGATGAGGCGCCGATCGTCACGATCAAAATGACGCGACGGTTGCCGCGGGCCGTGTCGCTCGCGCAGATCAAGGCGAGCGCGCTCTTTCGCGACTCCCCTCTGGTCCGCCAGGGCCGCTTGAGCGTGGTGCCGCTGAATGAGGCGCAGTACCGCTACCTGACGGGCGCATAGGACGAGGCTGCTGCGAGTGGGCAAAAGGCGTTCGCGAGGCCCTCACCCTCCCGGTCTGGACCGACTTGCAAGTCCCCGGCTGTCCAAGAGTGCGCCATCTCGGTCGGCGGCATCGCGTGGAGGAAGGCTTATCCTGCGCGGATCGGCACCTTTCCCCGAGCGCAGGATGGATTCGGTGGCGTGACCATGACATTCACAATAATGAAAAAAATGTTGTCATACATTTTGTGATGAATTAAGGGTGGTGGGTATGATCGGCCGTGTCCGAAGAATGAACGGAAGATCTGCCCATGAGTACCTACTCCGCTGCGCCCAAGAAGACCACCAGCGTGTCGCTGGCCGAGCCTCTCCTGACGCAAGCTAAGGCTCTGGGGATCAACGTCTCGCAGGCGGCCGAGGAGGGAGTCGCGGTAGCGGTGGCACGCCGTCGGCGCGAGCAGTGGCTGCAAGAGAACGCCGCGGCGATCCAGAGTTACAACGAGTTCATCGAAACACACGGTATGGTGCTCGATAACCATCGGCTGTTCTGATGGCGCGGTTTGACGTGTACAGGAACCCCGACGGGAACGGGTTTCTGCTCGATGTTCAAGCAGACCTGATGAGCCACATGAACAGCCGTCTGGTGATTCCGCTGGTACGATCTGACATCGCGCCGACCCACATCAAGGCGCTGAACCCGATTTTTAAGCTTGAGGAGGCGACCTATCTGATGCTCACCCAACAGATGGCCGCGGTATCCGTGCAGATGCTGAAAAGACCTGTTCTGAACGTGAATGA
Source organism: Pseudomonadota bacterium (assembly GCA_021826035.1). The sequence goes on from JAKBBE010000040.1 coordinate 2,964, forward strand.
TCGACGGGATGAGGTGGTTGCCGCCGTCGATCTGCTGCTCCAGGGGTTCTGACTCGCTCAGCCGACGGCTGCGAGTGTTCAGTCTGGCCTGCGTTGATGCGGCGAGGGATCGGGTCTGCGAGCTGCAGCGGTTGCGGCTCGGTGGGATGTTCGGGTGCACCGTGGCGCGAATCGCCTCCCGGTGCTGGAGTGCAAGGGCCATGGCGGACTTGCGTTATGCCGTCGTCCGCCACGGCGTCGTGCGAGCGGTACGGCAGATCCGTATGTCCGCGGCCACTCTGTGCACAGCAGGACCGATCTTCGCTCTGAGCCTCGTGACCTTAAACCGGGCGCGGACGCTCGGCGCGGTCCCCGGCACCGGATCTGCACGAGGGCGGCGAAGCGAGCGCTATGACCTGCATCTCCCTCGCGGCACAGCGCAGACGGCGAGCGACTCTCGCCCGTCCTTCGCACGGCTCGCCGCCCGAGACTCCGGCTCAGGCGTTCGCCGTCCGCTCAGGCCGCCGTCGAATGCGCCTTCAGCCCCGCCGGCCTGGGCCGATTGTGCTCATCGACCAGCACCACCACCGGGCGGTAGGCGGCGAGTTCGGCCTCCGCGTACTGCGCATACGCGCAGATGATCAGCAGATCGCCCACCATGGCCCGCCGTGCGGCGGCTCCGTTCAAGCTGATGATGCCGCTGCCGCGCGGGGCACGGAGCGCATAGGTCGAGAACCGCTCCCCGTTGTTGACGTTGTAGAGCTCCAGGTACTGGAACTCGAGGATGCCCGAGGCCTCGAGCAGCGCCTCGTCGATCCCGCAGGAACCCTCGTAGTGGAGGTCCGCCTCGGTCACGCATACGCGATGGAGCTTGGCCTGAAGCAGAGTCTTGAGCATTGCGGTCTCGGGTCCGGATTCGGGGGCGCCCAGGATACCCGATGCGCCCCGCGCCGGCCGGTTCCAGCGCCGGTCACGCCCGGCGCCGGGGGCCTCAGGCGCCCGGGAAGAGCCCGGCGAGGTCCACCGCCGCATCCGTCAGGCCCGGCAGGAAGGTCACGCCCGGATGCTCGGTGACCGACTCCTCGGCGTAGCGCCCGGCGGTGAGTGCGCGGAAGAAATGCACGGTCGCGCTCGTCAGGTCGAGCAGCCAGACCTCCGGGATGCCGTGCCGGCCGTAGCAGGGCACCTTGGTGTCGTGGTCGTAATGCCAGGTGGCCTCGCTGATCTCGATCACCAGCAGTGCGTCCGCCGCCGAGGGCTGCCGGGGATGCACGCCGTCGCGGCCCGCTCGCAGCACCGCGAGGTCCGGGGCGGGCTCCGAATCGGCACCGAAGCGCATCGGCGCGTGGCACAGTACGCTCGCCTGGCCGTGCACCGCGACGCGCAGCCGCTCCTCGAGCCGTCGCACCGTCGAGCGGTGCGCGTGGCTTGCCGGGGCGAGGTCGAAAATCGCCCCCTCGATCAGCTCGAGCGGGGCATCGGCGCCGAGCAGGCCGAGCTCGCCCATGCGGTGGTAGTCCGCGATGCTGATGCGGTGGCGCTGGGGCCGCGCATCGCTGCGGCTGCTCGATTCTTCGCTCATGGCGGACCTCACCGGGCAAGACGCGAACCAAAGGCCAGTCTACGCGGAGCACGCGCGGAGCGCATTTCGCTTCACCGCGGTCCACTGCGGTTCACCACGGGGGTTGCCCTTGCTGCCGGCTCCTGCAATCCTTGGCGACTCTCGCGCAGGAGTACGCATGCCGAATCTCAACGCCTTCAAGGCCTACGACATCCGCGGCCGCATTCCCGATGAAATCAACGAGTCCCTGGCGTACGACATCGCCCGGGCATACTGCGCGCTGGTCAAGCCGCAGCAGGTGGCCGTCGGCTACGACATCCGCCTCACCAGCCCTGCGCTCGCCGCCGCGGTGCGGCGCGGGCTCACCGACTGCGGCGCCGATGCGCTCGACATCGGACTCTGGGGAACCGAGGCGGCGTACTTCTCGACCTTCGCCTACCAGTTGGACGGCGGCATCATGGTCACCGCCAGCCACAACCCGTCCGATTACAACGGCATGAAGTTCGTGCGCGGCGAGGCGCGCCCGGTGAGCTCCGACACCGGACTGAACGAGATGCGCGACAGGATTGCCGCCGGCGATCTGCCGGGCAAGGCGGCCACGCCCGGTCGTGAGCGCGCGCTGGAGATCCGCGAGCGCTACATCGAGCACCTGCTCGGTTACGTCGATCAGCGCAAATTGCGCAAGCTCAAGGTGGTGGTGAACCCCGGCAATGGCGGCGCGGGGCTCGCGATCGATGCGCTCGAGCCCCATCTGCCGTTCGAGTTCGTGAAGATCAACCACACGCCCGATGGCACCTTTCCGAACGGCATTCCCAACCCGATGCTCGAGGAGAACCGCGCGGCCACCGCCGAGCTCGTGCGCACCAGCGGGGCGGACGTCGGGCTCGCCTGGGACGGCGATTACGACCGCTGCTTCTTCTTCGACGAGCACGGGACTTTCATCGAGGGGTACTACCTGGTCGGTCTGCTCGCCGAGGTGTTCTTGAAGCGCGAGCGCGGCGGGCGCATCGTGCACGATCCGCGCCTGACCTGGAACACCATCGACATCGTGCGCGAACACGGCGGCGAGCCGGTGTTGTGTCGCTCGGGACATGCGTTCATCAAGCAGAAGATGCGCGAGGTGGATGGCATCTACGGCGGGGAGATGAGCGCGCACCATTACTTTCGCGCCTTCTCCTACTGTGACAGCGGCATGATCCCCTGGCTGGTGGCGCTGCAGGTGATCGCCGAGCGCGGGCCGCTCTCGGGGTTGGTCGGGGAGCGCATGCGACGTTTTCCGGCGAGCGGGGAAATCAACCGCAAGCTTACCTGCGATGCGAAATCGATCCTCGAGCGCGTGCAGCGCCAGTATGCGCCCGGCGCGCTCGCCGTCGATCACACCGATGGATTGTCGATAGAGTTCGCCGAGTGGCGCTTCAACCTGCGTGGATCCAACACCGAGCCGCTGGTGCGGTTGAATGTCGAGAGCCGCGGCAGCGAGGCGTTGATGCGCGAGAAGACCGAGGAGCTGCTGACGCTGATCGATGCGTGAGGAGTGGATGTGAGCGGCGTCACAGTGACGGTGTCGTCGCTTAAAGACACTGGTTCTCGCGCCCTGATCGCGGTACCGTGCGGGTAACTGACTTCAGCTACCCGAACATCTGGGGGTTCTCATGGCGTTGTGGAAAGATTCAAACTCTCCTGGCTCAGGCTTTGCCGGCGGCGCAGCTCCGGCAGCACCGGCGGCGCGTGAGAGCGCACCGAGCGTCGCGCCGATGCCGGATGCCCCGCGGCGCCCCGGGCGCGAGCGCGGCGAGGCGAAGGAATCGGTGCTCGCCGCCGGACTGACCCTCGAGGGCAAGGTCAACGGCACCGGGCACGTGCGCATCGCCGGGCGCTTCAAGGGCGATGTGCACATCGACGGCACGCTCACGCTCGATTCCGGTGCGCGCATCGAAGGACACGTCAAGGCCGCCACCGTGATCGTGGCCGGAGAGCTGATCGGCAACATTGTCGAGGCTGAACAGGTCGATCTGCGCGAGGGCGGGCGGATCGAGGGCGACATCAAGGCCGGCTCCTTCACCGTGGCCTCCGGCGCACGGATGCGCGGCAAGGTGGAGTTCGGCTGGCACACCGGTGCCGACGTCGATACGCTCAGCGAGTCGGTGATCACCGGTACGGTATGAATGCCCCGGCACGACCGGTGAGCGCGGGCAAGACGCGCGTCTGTCCGCACTGCAAGGCGGTCGTGCTCGAGAGCTTGAGCGTCTGCCCGGGCTGCCGGCATCACCTGCGCTTCGATGCCGAGGCGGCGCAGCGTCAGGAGGCGGCGATCCGGGCGCTCGAGGTGGAAGGCACGGTCTGCCACCCCGCCGGGGAGGACCCGTGCGAATACAGCATCGTGGTCACGGTGCGAAACGCACAGGGTCAGCAGATCGCCCGGCAGCTCGTGGCGGTCGGGGCGCTCTCCAGTGGCGAGCACTGCACGGTCGCACTCGCCGTGGACGTGCTGCCCACGCGCATTGCGGAGCCGGCCGCGCCGAAGAGCGAGCCCGCCGTACTCGCCGTCGTGCCGGAGACGGCCGCGCCGCCGCTCACCGGCCGGCGGCTGTCGGACGGCACGGTGCTGATGCCGCCCGGGATGAAACCGCGGCGTTAGAACTGCCGCTCGGTCTGCACCAGAAACTGCACCCGCTTGATGTTCGAGCCCCCGTCGAGCGGGAAGGCGAGATCGATGTGGATGACGTTGCCGAAGGCGGTGCGTGCATTGCCGAGCCGCAGGCCAAACCCCGCGTCCTTCAAGAGCCCGAGGCTCGGCTGCCCCAGGGGCGCTCGGCCCCAGGTGCGGCCCATGTCGAAGAAGACGGCCGCGCCGACCCGAAACAGCCGCAGCGGATACCAGTTACTGAACCAGCGCTCCTCGAGGGTGAACAGCGCGCGCGCCGTGCCGTCCTGGTAGCGCAGCGGGTAGCCGCGCAGACCGCTGTCTCCGCCGAGCAGGATCTGGTTGTCGAGCGTGAGCCGTCGCCCGGCGGTGGCACTCACCGCGCTGTAGAGCAACCATTGCGCGCCCTGTTCGGTGTAGTTCACCACCTTCGCGCTGAGCACGCCGTTCTCGAGCGTGCCGTGCAGCAGCCGTCCGGAGAAGCTGCTCGAGACCAGGAGCGTGTCCCCGTGCGGCAGCACGTAACCATCCCCGGTGGTGAACGTGAACGGCACTTCCGTGCGGCTTGAGCCGAAGGTCCGTGCGGCCCAGCCCACCCGGCCGGTGAAATACGCACCCAGATCGAAATCCTCGGTGCGGTGGATCTGGTTGTGGTTGTGCAGCTTCGCGTACTCGTCCTGGACGAGATCGAACTCGAACCACGGATAGATGAAGGTGCGGTTCACCGGCAGCAGCGTCGGGCCGCTCCACAGCGAGCTCGGTGCGAAGTGGTGCTCATCGTCGGTCCAGCCCACGCTGAAGCGCCGGCTCCAGCCGCGCACCAGCCCATGCGACCAGCCGACGTAGCCTTGCAGTTGCCGGGCATGCTCGGAGAACCGGTCCACGATCTGGCCGAGATCGTAGAGCGGTTGGTCGAAGGTGGTGTCGGTGAGCGAGAGCCCGCCGGCGTGGCGGGTCTCGAGCGCATAGAACGGCCGGTTGACGATCAGCTGACGCATGCGTCCGTCGCTGAGGTTGCCGTAGGTGGCCGACACGGTGGTCCAGCCGTCCAGCAGATGTCCGTTCGAGACCGAGATGTCCGACTCGCTGCGGTCCACCGAATTCAGATGTTGCACGATCAGATCCGTGCCCGTGCCGAGCACGTTCAGATCCTCCAACTGCACCCCGGTGCGGCTCTTGCCGCCGCTGCGCGAGAAGTCGAAGCCGGGATTGAGGGTCCACACGTCCCGCGTGCTGACCAGGATGTCGACCTTGCCGTCGTGGTAGCGGACCGGGCGGATCGAGGCGTCGTAGAAGTACGGATCGGCGCGCAGCAGCCGGGCCGACTCGTCGATCAGGTGGGCCGAGAAGCGCTCGCCGCTGTGGAAGAGCAGTTGTTTGCGGATCAGGCTGCGGCGGGTGCGCCGATGCAGGCGGTTGGCGAGCCTGAAGAGCGCATGGTTGTCCTTGGGGTTGTGCAGGTTGAAGATGTTTCTGTTGCGGATGATGATCCGGCCGATCACCGCGCCGCGGCGCTCCAACTCCATGTCCGAGGGCAGCGGGTGGCTCGCGTGTGTCAGCGCGCGCGCGGTCCGGCTCGCGGGTGCGAGCGTCGCGGCGGCGGCCGCGCACGCGAGGCTACTCAGCGCCATTGCCGCGCCGAACCGGCTCCACGCTCCAAAGTGCCGGGCGCGCCATCGACGGCGAATCACGCCCCACCTCTGCGCGACGGGAACATCGAGACGACCACCGACTGGCGCACGCACGCTGTGATGCCATCCTGCTCGGAGCGCTGCGCGACATTCGTTGATCTCACCCGCTTGAGAATAGCCGATTGGCAATAGTGATGGTGCCGGGATTGTCACGGCAATCCCTGAAGATAGGTGAGGGCCTGCGCAGCGATGCGGCCGGGCAATCGGTTGCGTCGCCGCCGGCGCGGCGCTGCGGTCAGGCCCGTGGGGGCGTCCGCGACGGACATTGACTCGCACTTCAGCTAACGGATACGCTTCCTCGTCCGGCACCGGGAAGGCACAATTATGCTCTGGGCGCGCAGTGGGCACGGCAGTCACGACCGCAGGGTTTGGGTGCTTCTTCTTTTGTGCTGCGCTTGGCTGATGGCGGGTGCGAACCCGGCGCCGCTGCCGCTCGGTCTGCGGGCCGGGCGCGCGGTGGACTATCACGTCACGACCCATCATCCATTCAAAGTCACTGTGCGTGTTCCTCCTGGCGCGGTGCGCGAGGTGCGCATTCGACAGCGACGCGGATCGATGCTGCTGATCGTGCGCGGGCCGCACGGACGACCGTTGACCCCGCGCTACTGCCAGAGTGGGGTGAGCTGTGTTCTGCCCGTGACGTTGTGGAGCGCGCAGGGCGGTGTCTTTCAGCTCACGCTGAGGCTCTTCAGGCACTGCTGCAATGCGCGCTCGGCCGACGGCACCGTGTGGGTGTCGAGTTCGCGCCCGGCCCGATCGGCCGATCGGTGGCGGGCCCAGGCGGAGCGCGAGCTCGCTCGGGCCGAGTGGGTGCAGCTCAATGGACCGAGCAAGGCCTGGCCCGAGGCGCGGCAGAACTATCGCGCGGCTATCGCCATCGCCCGCCGGATCGATGATCCATGGGTATTGCGCATCGCCCTGCCGGATGAGGCGCGGCTCGACACGTATCAACTCGCTCACTACCACAGCGCGTTGCGGCTCGCCCGTGCTGCGCTCCAGTTGCACTACGGCGCTGATCTGGCTGACCACGAATTCGCCTTGTTCGCTTACGGTCTGGTGTGTCAGTACCGCGCCCGCTACGGGGCGGCGATCCGTGCCGAGCAGCAGGCGGTGCGCATGGCGCGGCGGCTCGGGGAGTTGCAGGGCGAGGATGTCATCGAGGGGAACCTTGCGGGCGTCTATGAGCAGATCGGGCGTACCGCGCACGCTTTGCGCAGCGCGCACCGCTCGCTCGCCATTGCTCGGCAGGTCGGTGACGGCAAGGGTGTGGATTACAACCTGGAGCTGATCGCCGAGCTGCACAGCGATCGTGGCGATTTCAACCGCGCATTGGCCTATTTTCAACGCGCGCTGCGCGCAATCCATCGGTACCCGTATCCGGACAGTGAGGCGCGCTGCTGGATCGGTCTCGGGGAGCTCTATGATGCGCTGAACCAGCCGCAGCAGGCACGCTTGGCACTGCTGCGAGCGCGCCAAATCGCCACCGCCGCGCATGATTCGACCGCGCGGTTCCGAGTGTCGATCGATCTGGCGGAAATGACCCGCAAGCAGGGGCATTGGCATGCGGCGCTCGCGGCGGACCTCAAGGACGCGACCGAGGCGACCGCGCTCGGCCTGCCGCGCCAGCGCGCAACGCTGCTGCTGGACCTCGGCCGCGATTATGCGGCCCTCGGTGAGCGTGCGCGCGCGCAGGCGATCGCTCGGCAAGCGATCGTGCTGGCACGAAAGATCGGCCAGCTGCAGATCGAGGCGAGTGCGCGCCTTGCCCTCGCCGATGCCCAGTTCGCCGCGGCCCAGCTCGCCGCGGCGCGGACCAATTACCTCGCGGCCCTCGCGCTGAGTCGCCGGCTCTACAGCCCGCTCATCGAGGCGAGCGCCGAGGGGAGTCTGGCGCGCCTGGACTGGCGGGAGGGCGCCCTGCTGCGCGCGCGCAGTCGCATCGAGCAATCCCTGCGCGTGATCGGGTCGGTCCGCTCGACGCTGACGACGAGACACCTGCGTACACAGTATTTCGCATCCGAGCATGGTTACTATGACCTCGGGGTGTCGATTCTGATGACGCTGCGCGCGAAGCATCCCGATCAAGGGTACGGGCGCGAAGCGCTGCGCTGGGTCGAACAGGCGCGCGCCCGCTCGTTGCTCGATGCGTTGCAGGGGACGGGCCAGGGGGTTCCGGCACTGCTTCCGGCGAGCCTGCGCGCGCAGCTGCAACGCACCACCGGTCAGCTCGATGTGGTCTACGCCGACTGGCGTGACGCGTTGACGGATCCGACCGCCACACGGCGACGCTTCACGGTGCTGCGCCACAGCATCAGGGCGCTGCGCAGGCGCGCCGCTACGCTGCGCGCGCTCGCCGCGGCACGCGGCGGACGCTATGCGGCGCTCGCCGACGCTCATCCGGTGCATGTGCGGGCGCTGCAGGAGAGTCTGCTCGGTCACCATGCCGCTCTTCTGGAGTTTTGGATCGGGCGTCACCAGGGAGACGCCTGGTTCGTGCGTCACGATTCGGTCCGCACGCTGCGGGTGCCCGGTGCCGTGCAGCTCGACTCTGAGGTGCGCGCGCTGCGAGGTGCGCTGACGGCGCGCTCACGTACCGTGATCGGGGAGAGTCTGCGCGAGCGTCTCAGCCGGGTGGCCGGTGCAGATGCTCGCTCGCTCACTCTCGAGCGTCTGCTCGGTGCGCAGTTGCTGCCGTCAGCGGCCCGTCTGCGCGGAGTGCATACTCTGTACGTCGTGCTCGATGGCCCGCTGTTCGGCGTGCCGATCGGCGCGCTGCGCCCCTTAGGGGGCACCCACACGCTGCTCGACTCGACTGCGGTGCTCGATGAGCCGTCCGCGTCGGTCCTGCACTGGCTGGCGGGGCATCCGTGGATGGACGCGCACGGACGAATCGAGCTGTTTGGCGATCCGGTCTACCAACGCGATGATCCGCGCCTGACGGCCGGGGTGCATCGGGACGCTTCGGGGCACGCCGTGCGCCACCGGCGGTGGTCCGCGCAAGCGGATCTGGCCCACCTGGCGCGCTTGCCGCAGTCGCGCCGCGAGGTCCTCGCGATCGCACGCCTCAGTGGCGGGCGTGCCGCGGTACATCTGGGCTTCGACGCCTCGGTCGCGACGGTCGAGCACATCACCTGGAGCCACGCGGCCGTGGCACATTTTGCGGTGCATACGCTGCTCGATGCGGATCATCCCCACCTCTCCGGGCTGGTGCTCTCGCTCTATCATCGCAATGGACGCCCGGCGCGCGGGGTGCTCTGGTTGCGCAATATCTATGCGATGCACATGCCGGTCGACTTGGTGGTGCTGAGCAGCTGCCGCACCCTCGGCGGGCGGGATGTGCCGGGTGAGGGCTTGGTGGGGTTGTTCCGCGCCTTTCTGCTCGCCGGGGCCCATGCGGTACTCGGAACGCTCTGGCGGGTCCAGGACCGTCCCACCGCTCGACTGATGCGCCTCTTCTACACCAATCTGCTGCAGCACCGCATGAGCCCTGGCGATGCTCTGCGGGCTGCGCAGCGGGCGCTGATGCACTCGAAGCGCTACGGTGCTCCCTACTACTGGGCGGGTTTTTCCCTGCAGGGACTCGGGGCGCCGATTACATGACGGGGGCAAAGTCGCGGCACACGACGGGACGTTGGGAGCTCGATACCGCAGCATTCCATGCGCTGCTGCGGGCGCTAGACGCTGATCCGCAGCGCGCCGCGTTCGAGTACGAACGGCTGCGGACGCGGCTTGCGCGCTATTTCACATTGCATGGGGTGGCGCGCCCGCTGGATGCCAGCGATGAGGCGTTCAATCGTCTCGCCAAGCGCGTGAGCGAGGGCGAGTCGATCGTGAACATCGAGGCATATCTGGCCGGAATCGGGCGTCTGGTGATGCTCGAGGAGCGCCAGAAGGCCCAGCGCGAGCACCAGATGCTGGTGCGGCTGGTGCCGAGCGATGAGGCGGCGGAGGACGAGCCGCTGCTGCAGGCGCTCGAGGCGGCGCTCTCGGAGTTGCCCGAGGCGGCCCGCGTGATGATGGCCCGCTACTACCTGGGGCGGGGCCGTGAGCGAATGCGCGCCCGGGAGGCCATCGCCCGCGAACTCGGTCTGTCAGCCAATACGTTGCGTAACCGGGTGCTGCGTCTGCGTCGCAGCCTGGAGCAGGCGGTACGGATTCGTCTCGGCGAGGGCGAGCGTGATGCCCCGGCATCTGCGTCCACAGTGGACGAGGAGGTTCCCTAAAGATGGGCAATGAGCGGGTAGATGAGACTCGCGAGCGGTTGCTGGCGTACCTGCTCGGGGAGCTGCCGGCGGGCGAATTGGCCGAGCTCGACACCCGTCTGATGCGTGACGAATCCTTTGCGGCGTCGCTCGAGGCGGCCCGCGATGATCTGCTCGACGAGTATGCGCGCGGCGATGGTCCGCGCAAGCGACACGAGCGCATCGAGCGAGCGCTGAATCTCCGCGGCGGTCGCGACGAGTCGGTGCGCTTTGCACGCGCTCTGGGACAGCAGCTTGCGCGAGCGAGCCAGGCGCAGCCGGTAGCGCAGCCCTTGGCTGCCCCGCGTGCCGGGTTGCGCTGGGCGCTGACGCTCACCGCGTGTGTCGGACTGGCGGTGGGTCTGTGGCACTTTCATCCGTGGCGGCCGCACGCGCGCCTGCGCCCCTCGCAGGCAAGTGCACGCTATACGCTGCTGCTGCGCACCGATCGGCTGCGCAGTGCTCGCGCAGTGCAGGTGATACACCTTCCCCCGGCGGTGCGATGGCTGCGGGTGCAGATCCTGCTGCCCAGAGGTGTGAGCGGCGCCCAAGTGACGGTTCACGATGCCACCGGCCGCATGCGCGAGGAGCGTCTGGCTGCGCGCGCGCTCTCCGGTCGGCCGTTCGTGCAATTTGAGCTGCCGAGCCACCGACTGTCCCCGGGCGCCTATCGGATCACGGTGCGCTCGCTGCCTCGCGGTGAATCCGCCACTGAGCGCTACTGGTTCGAGATCGCGTCGCGCTGATCGCCGCGGGTTCTGCACGGGCGGGACGCTCCGCGCAGCGCCGCAGGCGTCTGCGGCCTGCGCGTCTTGCGATGATGTATCGCGTGATGTTTCGGAGCATTTGACCACATCCTTAGTGGTGTCATTTTTCCGCGCCGAACTGTCGCCTCGGTGGCATCGCCTGATCGCGCAGGTGTCGGCGCAATTTACACTCCCGGCCTCCATCAGGCCCTGAATTAACCGCGCAGTCGAGGTCGCGCGGCGTGATGTTTCGCGCCTGATGCGCACTACACTCAGAAGACCATTCAAAAAGGCGTGGCGCCGCAGGACCTTCGCATCGAACAACTCTGGTGTGCCTGACTCTGGCTATGACCGCGGAGTCATGTTCTGCTCGAGCGCGTTGCGCAATCGGGTGGATGAATCGTCGAGATCGGTCTTTCGATGCCGCGACCATTTCGCCGCGCTCGTGTTCTCGGGCGTGGATACCAACAATTCAATGAAACTAACAGCACAGAGAGCGGGCGTGTTGTCATCACGACACCGTGATGAAGTTAGTGTTGTGTCGAATAATTTTACGTTCAACACGCGACTGACAACTGTTGTAATTCAAAATATCCAATAACCTGTTGGCGGCGCTAGAATAATTTTCTGTTGGCACGCGAATTGCTTCTGCGTGAATGCTGGGTGCGACGGTTTCCGGTCGAGGCGGGAGGTCATCCCGGGCCGTGACTCTTGTGCCAGGCACCTCATCGTCAATACTGGAGCGCTCCAAATGTCGCGGCAAATTCGCAAAGCATCTCACTCGGCCATTGATCGGGCGGTCGCCCTTGCGCTGCTCGCCTGTGCAGCTGGGGCCGGTGTCGGGCACGCGGCAAATTTCACCTGCACGTTGACACAGAGTGGTAACTGGGCATCCGCGGCAAACTGGAGCGGCTGCAACGGCGGGGCAGGCTACCCGAACAATGCTGGCGGCAGCACCTTCGATGCCATCATCGAGAGCGGAGTTGCGACGCTACAGTCGGACGTCACATTCGGTAACGCCAGCGTCGGTGGCAGCGGCAACTGGCAGATCTATAACGGCGCAACGGCATCCCTCACCGGGGCACTCAACGTCTCCGGTTCGGGGTTGATCGAACTGCAGAATCAGTCCGCGCTGCACATTGCAGACAGTGTGACGCTGGCGGCGGCCGGTGCCAGTCGCCTGAAAGTCGATGCCTATGGCGGTTCGGGCGGCAGCCAGGTGAGCATTGGCGGAAATCTCGTCAATCAATCGAGCGGAGCAACGTACGACGGGGGCGTGAGCGTCGGTAACGCGAACATGACGCTTGCCGATGCGCTCTCGGTGACCGGCGGGTTCACCAATACGGGTGGCATTACGGACCTGACCGGTGGGTCGATTGTGGGCGCGACCGCGCGCATGACGGTCGGCGGTGCCGCGCCCTCGACGGTGACCGGAACGTACAACCTCACGGGCAATGCAGGCGGCGCCGTGCTGCAGTGGGGCAGCGGCGGCATGACCCAAATCGGCGACGGCGGTGCGAACGCAGGTGCAGTGGTGTTGCATGGGGCAAACGCCTACCTCGAGGTCGGTCCGACGAACAGCAACAGCGCGCTGACGGGACTGACGAGCATCGCCTCGAACGGGCTGCTCGACCTTCGCGATGGCGAGACGGTCAACGTCGCCGGAACGCTCACCGTCATGGGCGGAGGGTCAGGGCGGCTGAAGGTGGACGGCTATGGGGGCTGCTGCAGCTACGGGGGCAGCGCCATGACCATTGGCGGCAATCTCATCAACCAATCGACGGGTCTTAACAACGACGGTGGGGTGAGTCTCGGGGAGGGCCAGATGACGCATGCCGACTCCCTCGCCGTGCAGGGGAGCTTGACGAATACCGGTGCCATTCTCAACGTCACTGGCGGGGTCGGTGCGGGCGACACGGCGCGAATGACGGTGGGCGGTGCCGCGCCCTCGACGGTGACTGGAACGTACAACCTGACGGGAAACAAAGGCGGCGCCGTGCTGCAGTGGGGCAGCGGCGGCATTACGCACATCGGCGATGGCGGTGCGAACGCCGGCACAGTTTTTTTGCATGGGGCAAACGCCTACCTCGAAGTCGGTCCGACGAACAGCAACAGCGCGCTGACGGGACTGACGAGCATCGCCTCGAACGGGCTGCTCGACCTTCGCGATGGCGAGACGGTCAACGTCGCCGGAACGCTCACCGTCATGGGCGGAGGGTCGGGGCGGCTGAAGGTGGACGGCTACGGCGGCTGCTGCAGCAACGGCGGCAGCGCCATGACCATTGGCGGCAATCTCATCAACCAATCGACGGGCTTTAACAGTGACGGTGGGGTGAGTCTCGGGGAGGGCCAGATGTCGAATGCCGACTCCCTCGCCGTGCAGGGGAGCTTGACGAATACCGGGGGGATTCTCAATGTCACTGGCGGGGCGGTTGCGGGCGCGACGGCGCGCATGACGGTAGCCGGTGCGGCCCCCGGCACGCTCACCGGTCAGTACGACCTGGTGGGCAATGCCGGTGGGGCGAGTCTCACCTGGGGCAGCGGCGGGATCACGCAAATCGGCGATGGCAGTGCGAACTCCGGCAATCTGTACATCAATGGTGCGAACGCTTACGCCGAGGTGGGCGTGACGAACAGCAACAGCGCGCTGACGGGACTGACGAGCATCGCCTCGAACGGACAGCTGGATCTGCGCGATGGGGCGGTGGTGAGCACCAGCGGACCTCTGACGGTGGTCGGTGGCGGTAACGCGGGTGGATTGAAAGTCGATTACAACGGCGGAGCGGGCGGCAGCCAGGTGACGGTCGGCGGAAATCTCATCAACCAGTCGAACGGCTTCAACGGCAATGGCGGCGTCGATGTCGGCAGCGGCCAGATGTCAAATGCCGACTCCCTCGCCGTGCACGGGAGCCTGACGAATACCGGGGCGGTTCTCAATGTCACAGGCGGGGCGGTTGCGGGCGCCACGGCGCGCGTGACGGTAGCCGGTGCGGCCCCCGGGACGCTCACCGGTCAGTACGATCTGGTGGGCAATGCCGGTGGGGCGAGTGTCACCTGGGGCAGCGGCGGGATTACGCAAATCGGCGATGGCGGTGCGAACTCCGGCAATCTGTACATTGATGGTGCGAACGCTTATGCCGAGGTGGGCGCGACGAACAGCAACAGCGCGCTGACGGGACTGACGAGCATCGCCTCGAACGGACAGCTGGATCTGCGCGATGGGGCGGTGGTGAGTACCAGCGGACCTCTGACGGTGGTCGGTGGCGGTAACGCGGGTGGATTGAAAGTCGATTACAACGGCGGAGCGGGCGGCAGCCAGGTGACGGTCGGCGGAAATCTCATCAACCAGTCGAACGGCTTCAACGGCAATGGCGGCGTCGATGTCGGCAGCGGCCAGATGTCAAATGCCGACTCCCTCGCCGTGCACGGGAGCCTGACGAATACCGGGGCGGTTCTCAATGTCACAGGCGGGGCGGTTGCGGGCGCCACGGCGCGCGTGACGGTAGCCGGTGCGGCCCCCGGGACGCTCACCGGTCAGTACGATCTGGTGGGCAATGCCGGTGGGGCGAGTGTCACCTGGGGCAGCGGCGGGATTACGCAAATCGGCGATGGCGGTGCGAACTCCGGCAATCTGTACATTGATGGTGCGAACGCTTATGCCGAGGTGGGCGCGACGAACAGCAACAGCGCGCTGACGGGACTGACGAGCATCGCCTCGAACGGACAGCTGGATCTGCGCGATGGGGCGGTGGTGAGTACCAGCGGACCTCTGACGGTGGTCGGTGGCGGTAACGCGGGCGGACTGAAAGTCGATTACTACGGCGGGGCGGGCGGCAGCCAGGTGACGGTCGGCGGAAATCTCATCAACCAGTCGAACGGCGTCAACGGCAATGGCGGCGTCGATGTGGGCAATGGCGGGATGACACAATCGGATCTGCTCACCATTGATGGCGAACTGACCAACGCAAGTGGCGCCACGCTCGTGGTGCAGGGTAACACGGGCGCCAATGCAACAGGGAAGGTGCTGGTGAACGGCGCGGCGAGTAATGCCGCGACCGTCCTGATCAATGGCGGCGGGGAACTGACGGTCGCGGACGGTAATCCCTACACCCAGAGCGCGGGCTTTACGAGCGTCAACGGTACCCTGACGGCGGCGGCCGTGAACAACCAGGGCGGCAGCATCAATGGCACCGGTACCATCATCGGCGCGGTCACCAATGCCGCGACGATCAGTGGCGGCGTCAACGGGCAATTATCACCTCTGAACATCGACGGTTCGTTGACCAATACGGCCTCGGGCATGATGGCGTCATATGAGAGCGCCTCGCCGGCGACCGCAACCGAGATTGCGATCACCGGGAGCCTCGCTCTGCAGGGCGGCACCTTGCAGGCGAATGCGGTCAATGGCTTGACGTTCGCGCCCGGGCAGGCCGCGACGGTCGCGACCTTCACGCCCGGTGCGATGAGCGGCATGTTTGAGTACCTGCAAAACGCGGGTGGCGCGCAGAGCACGCACCCGACCTATCTGGATCTCGGTAACGGTACAACGCTCGACGTCAATTACAACGTCAACTCAGGGAACGTCGAACTCACGACGGTGGCGACGCCGACCAATACTGCCGAGGCGTGGAACGGCGGGGCCGGGACTTGGAGCACGGGGAGCGATTGGAGCAGCGGAGCGGCGCCGCTCTCCTATTCAGATGTGTCACTCGGATCGTCAACTGCTAGCAGCGTGGTCCTGAATCAGGATGCCACCATTAACAGTCTGGCGGTTCAAGGCGGCAACGACCTCCAGTTTCAAGCCGGCGCGCCGGCGGCGCTCACCATTGGGCAGAACGTTGTGGTCAGTTCCGCGGGCGTACTCGCGCTGGGTGCCAGCGGTGATCGCATGACCGCTGGCGGGACGATCTCGAACGCCGGCACCCTGAGCACGGGGACCGGCAGCGTGGTGCAAGTCATGGACTTCGGCGGCGCGGGCACCGCGATCAACAATACCGGTGTGCTGGACGTGGGCGGAACGGTGCTGAGCACTGGCGCGCTTTCGAATGCCGCCGGCGCCACAGTCGCGCTGCTGGGGGGCACGGTCGCAACCCATGGGTACGTCAATGCCGGCACCACGAGCGGCCACGGAACGATCACCCCCGCGATCGACAACAGTGGGACGCTGACGGCAAGTGGCGGAACCTTGAACGTAAATGGCGGGTTCACCGGTGCCGGTACCGTGCAGACCGCCGCCGGCGGCACGCTGTCGCTTGGGGCCAATAGCACGGCTGGGATGCTGGTGAACGACGGGGCCCTGGCGCTGAACGAGCACAGTATCACGGTCACCAGCTCGTATCAGAATGGCTCTGCCGGGGTGGGCAATGCCTTTGACAGCCGCGCTGGGGTGAGCGGGACGGGACAGATTGTCGCCGCCGGCGCCTCGGCATCGACCGCTGAGACGATTGCGGTCAACGGGGGGACGCCCACCGCCGGCAACGCGGTGATCAATTTCGGTAACGTGCGTGTGGGCGAGAGCGCTTCACAGACCTATGTGATCGGAAATGACAACAGCGGGGGGCCGCAGCTTTCCGGGGCCATTCAGACTGCGGCGAACGGCGCTAGTATCACCGACTCGAGGCTGAGCGGCGGCGGGGTTACGGCCCAGAATTGGGGGCCGGTGCCGGCCGGAGGCGAGACGCAGAACTACGCAGTGACGTTCGATGCGAGCAGCGCCGGTGCGCTCAGCGGACAGACGCTCCACGTGTTGAATGACTTCGGCAATACGAACAGCCAGAACATCAGCATCCTGGGAGCGGCCTATCAGGCCGCAAGCGGACAACTGAACAATACCGCGGCCCATCCGGATACGTTCAGCTTCGGCACCATCCAGGTCGGTCAGACCGTCACGAGCAACGCGCTCAGCATCAGCAATGCCGCGACCGGTGCGAGCGGCTACGTTGAGGATCTCAACGCGAGCTTCGGGACGGTGGCGTCCAACGGCGGCACGGGAGGGGCGAGCATTGTCGGCAATGGATCGATCAGTGGACTTCTGGCCGGCGCGACCAATACCTCGGCGATGAGCGTGTCGGTCACCGGCACCCAGGCGGGCACCGTGCAGAGTGGCATCGGGGTGAATTTCTACACCGCGGGCACCGTCGATGGACAAAGCGATGGGCTCGGCTCGGCATTAGTCGGTGCCGCCAACGTGCCGGTCGACGGCACGATTCAGGCGAGCGTCAACGTGGTCAATTCGGCCGATCCGGTCGTGAACAACGCGCCGATCACGCTCGGCAATGTGCGCCAGAACGCCACGTCGCCGACCGCTGACGTGAGTGTGACGAATCAGTCGACCGAAACGCCACAAGCTGCGCTCGATGCGAGCATTAGTGGGGATTCGGCCGTGAGCGCCGCGGGGAATTTCTCAGGTTTGAGTCCGGGGAGCACCAATGACACGGCGTTGCAGGTGGGGCTCAACACCTCCAACGCCGGGCACGTCAGCGGATTGGCAACGTTAAATCTTATCTCCGATGCCAGCAACATTGGGGGATGCGGGACGCACTGCACGATGAATCTGCCGGCGCAGCAGGTGGCGGTCAGCGGGAACGTCTATCGGTTGGCGGATCCGATTGCGAACACTACTGCCGTAGTCCTGGCGGCGCGCGTGGGAGATAGCGCGCCGACGGCGGCGATCAGTGTGAGCAACGTGTCGCCCGATCAATATACGGAAGGACTCGCCGCGACGCTCGGGACGGCGCCCGGGGGATGGACTCGAAGCGGGTCGATCAGCAACCTCGCGGCGGGTGCGACCGATGCGAGTTCGTTACAGGTGGGTCTGTCGACGGCGACAGCCGGAGTATTCAAAGGAAACGAATCGGTCAACTTCGTCTCGAACGGGCTCATCGATAATGCTCAGGCCGTAGGGGTCGGCAGCGCATCGGTTCAGCTGCAGGGGGACGTTTACACCACCGCCGTGGAGCACGTCGGAACCGCTGCGGTGAACTTCGGCGTGGTGCATGTAGGACAGGCTGTCACTCATCAGTCCGTCTCGGTGAGCAACACCGCGGCGCAGAGTGCTCTGAACGATTCGCTGCTGGGACAGCTCGGGATGCAAAGCGGAAGCGCGTCGGCCTTCAGTACCAGCGGATCGCTCGGCGCGGGCATCGCTGCGGGACAGACCGACTCGAGCGGCTTGTCGGTGGGGTTGAATACCGGCACTGCCGGGGTCTATTCGGGCACTGCGCAGTTCACCGGAGCCAGTCACGATGCGCAGCTGACGGATCTGCAGTTAGCGACTCTCGGGATTGCAGTGAGCGCTCAGGTGAACAACTATGCGAATGCGGTCTTTCAGCTCGCTTCGGGCGGCGGGACGCTCAGTCGAAACGGTTCACTGTATACGCTCGATCTGGGCAATCTGACCCAGAACAGTTCGGACAGTTCGCTACTGAGTGTGCTCAACAGCGTGAGTGGGCCGGCGGATAACTTCGGCGGTACGTTCTCCTACGGCTCGCTGACAGATATCTCGTTGAACGGCGCGAATTGGAGCGCGGACAGCTGCAGCCAGAGTGGTTATGCGTTCTGCCTGGGTGCCCAGGGGGTGCTCGGGGGACTCGGTATCAACGTCGATACCGGAGGTCTCGGAGCGTTTAGCGACACGATTGCGTTGAACGGCATGGGCTTCTATCAGGGGGCGAGCTACAGTCCGTACCAGCAGAACTTAAGCCTCACCGTGGAGGGGAATATCGTGGCGGGCGGGGGAGGGAGTGTTCCGGAGCCCGGGACGTTGCCGCTGTTCGCAGCCGGTGCTGCGTTGCTGCTCGTGCTGGCGCGACGCCGGCGGAGTGTGCCGGGACGCGGGGAGACCAAGTGATGCTGAAGAATCTTCAATTTTGGGTTCTGAGTGTGCTCGCGGCGAGCTGCCTCGCGGCGGCGGTGCTCAATATGCTGCTCGTTTCGAGCAATCAAGGATTGCGGCTGCGGATGAGCGAGCGGGCGCAATTGATCGGTCGCGGCGCAACGGCGGCCGTAGTGTATCGGCAGATCGTTCAGGCACTCGCGCAGCTGTCGGTGCGCAACCAGGATCCTCGTCTGAACGCGGTGTTGGCTCGCCAGGGCCTGCACGTGACGGTACGTTCGGCGGCAACCCCGGGAAGTACGCAGCGTTCCGCGGCGATACCGTCCCTGGCACGCCGCCCCGGAGGGCATCATGGCTGAATCACACAGCGCGACGTCGTCGTCGCCGTTGGGCTCTCGAGGGCATGGGCTGGGCCTGGGAGCGCCGGTCCCGCCGATGCCCGGGCATCCGGTGGGTCCGGCAGCGCAAGCAAGCGGCAGTGCCGCACGCGCGGAGGCACCCGGGGTCGCCTCGGGCACCCGCGGCGTCTTCGTGCCACTGCTGCTCGTGACGCTGGCGGTGCTTGGGTGGGAGGTGTTCCAAATGTCCGCACTGCGCACCGCACACACAAGCCTGGTGCAAACGCTGCGTGCTCAACACCCACAGGTGATGCAGGCGCGCCGCGTGAGTCGCGCGCTGAGCGCGCTCGCGGGTGATACTCAGCGGCTGGCGGATGCCGGTGACCCCGGCGCGCGTCTGATTGTGGCACAGTTGCAAAAGCGTGGCATCACGATCCACGCGCCCGAGGCGCAGGGCGGAACGTGATCTTAGGCGTACCGAGGCGCCCTCGCGTTACGGGCCTCGGTAGGTGATCTCGCAGAGGTTCCCGCGTTCAAGGGAGTGGCCCGCGCCGCTGCTGATCACGGCGTTCACCCCGAAGGTGACCCCGCGCAGCAGCCGATCGAAGCGGAACCGCTTCAGCTCCGGCAGCGGATCGATGTCGGGCAGACCGGTGCTCTGATCCAGCGAGGGGATGATGCAGCGGGTGCACGGCTTGATCAGGCGCAGGGTCACCGCGCCGATGCGGATCGCCTCGATGCGGTCCTCGGCGAACGGCTCGAGTCCGCTCAGCACCAGATTCGGACGGAAGCGGTCCATCGGTAACACGGCGCCGAGTCGCTCGTTCAGCGCATCGAGGGACGCCTGCGTACAGACCAACA
>JAKBBE010000201.1 GCA_021826035.1 Pseudomonadota bacterium
GCGCTCACCATCTCCCCGAGCGTGAACTTCGTCGGTCACTTCGACCTCACCGACCCGTCGTCGGGCATCCCGACCTGCAATACCGCGATCGGATCCGACGCCCGCTTCCTGAACGGGGTGACCCCGCAGAACTCGCAGTTCTGCTCGGTCGGGTACTACCTGCAGACGGATATCGACGGGGCCTACCAGATGAGCTCGCACCTGCAAGTGCATGCGGCGGTGACCAACCTGTTCAACAAGGTCCCGCCGGTCGACATGCAGACCTACGGCGGCGGAACGTACTTCTACCCGTACGACCCGGCCTACGACCAGGGTGGCGCCGTGGGACGCTCCTTCACGTTGGGTGCGACCTATAGCGACTGACAAAAATACTCGGGGCATGACCTCGAAACGGTGCGCACGCCGCAGTGCCCGGGTGCGCGCCGAGCACAGCAGGGCCGTTCTGGTGCCGCGATTGCGCTGCGGGCGGCCCTCGGGGGACTCAGCGCGCGGCGGGTTCCGCCGCGATGACCCGGTTGCGGCCGGCGTCCTTGGCGCGATACAGGGCGAAGTCGGCGTCCTGGATGAGCAGTTCCGCCGTGCAGCGCGGATGCGATGCCGAGCGGGTGGCGATGCCGATGCTGATCGTCAGGTCGCGACGGCCCCAGCGGGCGGCTTGAACCTCTGCCCGCACACGCTCCGCAAGTGCATGCGCGCCCTCACCGTCCGTCGCGGGCAGGATGACCACGAACTCCTCCCCGCCATAGCGCGCGACGATGTCCGACTCCCGGACCGCAGCCCGGATGATCTGCGCCAGCTGGCGCAGTGCATCATCACCCACCTGGTGCCCGAAATTGTCGTTGAACGATTTGAAGTGATCGGCATCGATGAGCAGCAGTGACAACCCTTCCTGTGTGCGCTGGCTGCGGGCGACCGCCTGGTTCAGCTGCTGGGAGAGGGCGAGACGGTTGTAGAGGCCGGTGAGCGGATCGGTGATGGCCTGGGTGTGCAATTGCATGTTCAGGTGGCGCAGCCGGCTCTGGTGCTCCTCGAGCTCGTGCTGATAGGTCCGGGCGGACTCCAGTGCCTCCTGCAGCGCCCGGTGCATCGAGCGCAGCTTCAGCTGGACGGCGGTCTGGCGGGCGAGGGCCTGCAGAGCCGCGCGCTGGCGCGGCTCGAGCTGCCGCGGTCGCTGATCCAGAACGCACAGTGTGCCGAGCGCATGGCCCTCGTCGGTGACGAGCGGGGCGCCGGCATAGAAGCGGATCCGCGGCCCCTCGAGCACGAGGGGGTTGTCGGCAAAGCGTTCATCCGCGGCCGTGTCCGGCACTTCCATGATCTGGTCAGGGACGAGAATGGCATGCGCACAGAACGCCAGCCCGCGCGCCGTCTGCTCGAGCACCGTACCGAAGTGCGACTTGAACCACTGCCGGTCGGCGTCGATCAGGCTGATGAACGACAGCGGCGCATCGCACAGAGTCGCCGCGAGCAGCGTCAGATCGTCGAACGCCTGCTCGGGGACGGAGTCGAGAATTTCCAGGAATCGCAGCGACTTGAGACGCTCGACCTCGTTGTCCGGAACCGCCGCGCTCTTCATCTCACCGTGGCCGATTCGCGCATGGGAGGAATCCTCGTGCCAGACACTCGCAGGATGCCAGCAAAGGCACCGGCATGCACGACAGTGTTGCCGCAGACCGACGACTGGAGCAGTGACCGGTGCCCAGCGGTTAGACCACCCGCCCGCCCGTCGGGTTCGACCGCGGTGGCGAGCCACCCCTTTCGGACTACGGTCAGTCGTCGTTCGAGGCGAGCAGCAGCCCGCCCCAGGCCGGGCGGCGCAGTCGGGCGCTGGTGGCGGTGCAGTCGACGGCGCTGAGGGCGGCGTGGGCACGCAGCTTCGGCTCGATCTCGGCGGCACTCGCCGGCCGGGCGAACAGATAGCCTTGATATTGATCGCAGCCGAGCGCGGCGAGACGGGCCAGCTGCAGCGGTGTCTCGACCCCTTCGGCAATGACCTTCATGTGCAGGCTGTGCGAGAGGGAGATGATGGCGTGCACAATCAGTCCGGTTTGCGGGTCGTCGTTCATCTCGCGCACGAAGCTGGCATCGATCTTGAGCCGGTCGATCGGGAAGCGGCGCAAATAACTCATGTTCGAGTAGCCGGTGCCGAAGTCATCCACCGACACCAGCACCCCCATGTGGCTCAGCTGCTCGAGGATCGCCACGGAGGACTGCGCGTCGGTCATGACCGCGCTCTCGGTGATTTCCAGCTCGAGCAGCCTCGGCGCCAGGTGGTGTGCATCGAGCGCTGCGGCGATGGTTTGCTGCAGACCGCTCTCTCGAAACTGCAGCGCCGAGAGATTCACCGCCACGCACACCGTCAGCCCGTCGTTCTGCCACCGGCGAGCCTGCCGGCAGGCCTCCTGCAGGACCCAGGCGCCGATGGGCAGAATGAGGCCGGTTTCCTCGGCGATCGGAATGAAGGTGAGGGGCGGGATGTAACCGCGTTCCGGGTGCCGCCAGCGCAGCAGCGCCTCGACGCTGCTCACGCGCCCGCTGGCGACGTCGACGCGCGGCTGGTAGTGCAGCTCGAACTGGCCGCGCTCGAGCGCACGGTGCAGGTCGCTCTCCAGGCGCAGACGCTCCTGCGTGAAACCGTTCATGTCCGCGGCGAAGCACTGCCAGGTCCGCCCGCCTCGCCGTTTCGCGCTGTACATCGCCTCGTCCGCATGCGCCAGCAACGTCTCCTGCGCATCGGCGTCGCCGGGGTGCAGACTGATGCCGATGCTGGTGGAGACCAGGACTTCGAGCGTCTCGAGGCGCAGCGGCTTGCTGAGCGCCGCGATGATGCTCTCGGCGACCTGGCCGGCCTCGGCGGGGCTGCGAACGTGGCGGGCGAGGACCAGAAATTCATCCCCGCTCATACGGGCGACCGTGTCATCCGAGCGAACCGCAGCGCGCAGCCGGCGGGCCACCTCGCGCAGCAGTTCGTCGCCGACGCTGTGGCCGAGCGAATCGTTGATCAGTTTGAAGCGGTCGAGGTCGAGGGCGAGAACGGCGAACGGCCCGAAGCCGGCGCGCGCATCCGTCAAGGCCGCGCCGAGGCGCTCGAGGAAGGCGGTGCGGTTCGGCAGCCCGGTCAGCGCATCGTGCAGTGCCTGGTGGCGCAGTTGCGCATTGATCTGGCGCAGCCGACCCGCGTGCGCCCGAGCCCGCGACGCCAGCTCCGTGGTGTACAGGTCGCTGATCAGCGTGCAGGCGAGGACGCTGCCGGCGGCCAGCGCGATCGTGGCGGCGCACCAGAAGCTATTGAGGACCAGTCCACCGTGGCTGACGGCACCGGGGGCGAAGTGGGCGGCGGCCATGCCGAGGTAATGTGTACCGCTGATGCCCAGACCCATCAACACGGCCCCGCCGAGGCGCGCCAGTGGATGTGCGCTCTGCTCCCGCCGCAGCGGGAATGTCAGGCGCAGCGCGAGACCCGAGGCAAGAACACCGAAGACGATCGACGCGACGACGAGCACGGGCCGGTAGTGAATCGCCGGGGTGATGTCGATGGCGGCCATGCCGAGGTAGTGCATCGCGCCGATGCCACCGCCCATCACCAGAGCGCCGAAGCTGAGCCGGCGGGGATTCAGCTGCCCGGTGGCCGTGATGCGGATCGCGCCCCAGGAGGTCAGGATGGCCACCAGCAGCGACAGCAGCGTCACGGCGACGCTGTAGTGCAGCTGAATCGGCATCGCGATGGCGAGCATGCCGATGAAGTGCATCGACCAGATGCCGATGCCGAGCACGATGGCGCCGCCGAACGTCCAGAATCGGCGCAGCGGCCGCCCCTCATCCGCCACGCGCGCGGCGAGTCGAAACGCGGTATACGAGACGAAAACGGCGATCGCGATCGACAGCGCGACCAGCCAGCCGTCGAACGTGGGGTGCATGGCAACCGATTTCATGCGCGCATCCTAACGACGGCCTGCCGGTGCGACGTGACTCGCGTCGCAGCTGTGCGCAGGCAGCGTGGCGCTGCCGCGGCGTCCGCGTGGCGGCCTAACTCGTTCATTCACCGAAGTTTTTTTGCGATTTGTCACAGATGGGGGCGGTCCGCATACGTACAAATCCCAGTCCCCGCTGCCTGCGTGGGCCTGTGCGCGCCGGTCTGACTAGGACATTTGCGGCCGCCGGCGCAAGACTTGTTGTGGGGCGGCCGATTGCGCATAGTGCGGCCTCCTTCGGCCGATTCCTCCCCACCGCTGATGCTGTCCATCGAATCCCGTATCGCCGCGGAGCTCGCGGTCCGTCCGCCGCAGGTCCTCGCGGCCGTAGCGCTGCTCGACGGCGGCGCCACCGTCCCGTTCGTCGCCCGCTACCGCAAGGAGGCCACCGGCGGCCTCGATGATGCCCAGCTGCGCACGCTGCAGGAGC
>JAKBBE010000202.1 GCA_021826035.1 Pseudomonadota bacterium
TCCCCGGTAGCTCAGTTGGTAGAGCGTCGGACTGTTAATCCGTTGGTCGTTGGTTCGAGTCCAACCCGGGGAGCCAATAAATCAATATGTTAGCGCGTGCGGCGCGAGAAGAACCTCTAACTTTCCGCTCCTCGCGTTCTTGCCGCTTTCTTTCCCGGGGAATCCTGTCCTTGCCGGGCCCTCTCCAGCACCGGCCGCGGTGAGACGTGCCCTCCCACTGCGGGACCATTGGCCGATATGCCGGTCCGCAGGGGCGCCCTGAGTCTGCGTCAGACCCCGAGAACGCGCAGATCCAGCAGCGCGGAAAAGTCGCGGTCGTGAGTGATCAGCGCATCCGCGCCAATCGTCAGCGCACTCGCCGCCTGCACCGCGTCCGCGAGTTTCAGTTTGCATGTGGCGCTGAGCCGCGCGGCGCTTTCGGCGATCTCAGCATCGAGATCCACGACAAACCAGGACCTGACCGTGCTCCGGTAGCGCTCCGCCAGCACTTCCTTGCGCTCAGCCGACGGTCCGGTAAGGACCTCTGCCAGCGTCACGGTTGTGACCGCGATGCGCGCACGGCCCTTGGCGTGGGCTTCGAACACCGGCCTGAAGACGGGGGCGAGTTCGGGATGATCCTCGAGCACGTAGATGATCGGCGCGAGTCGATCAGGAGGAGCGGGTTCTGTGGCAGTCCCTTGAGGCTTACCGGTTCCATTCATCTCTCAGGCGACGCAGCGTCGCCCGACTATCGCGCCCATAATGGCCGCGACCGCTGCCGGCCAGCGGCAGCAGTGAGCGCTGCATGCTGGCTTCGGGGTGTTCTGAGATCGGCGTCAATATCGCCACCGGCCGACCGTGTCGGGTGATGATCGTCTCCCGGCCTTGCTGAGCAGCGATCAACAACTACGGCAGCTCATTGCGCGCTGCCTCGGCGCCCTTTCGCAATGGATTCGTCACAGCGCTCTCCACAATGCGGAAAGTGTACAGTCTGTACGGTTCCAAGTAACACGGGAACGACCGGCAGGCGAAGCTGCCCAACTCGCCTTTCAGTACTGCCGTGGCGCTTGTCGGCCACGACCGGTCACGCAGTCACTCAAACCAAGGGCGGTCATGCGGCCATTCCGCCTGGACGTCCCGACAAGCTGACGCGTCTGCATGAGCGGGCCCCAATTGAGAAATCGCACCGCAATTTGGCATCGACGGTGTAAGAATCTCAAGCCCGCTGAAGACGACCTGGATCGTGGCCAACGCACTTCAGATCCCCAGCATCGCGCAAGCGCCCGGTGGACCGGAATCCCTCGATTCCGATTCTCGGTACACGCAGATCGCCCAGGACTACGGGCCGGCGCTGACCCGCATCGACGGCCCCGCCCGCGCCACGTAGATCTTGACCATCCGATCGCTCATTCCCATAGCCTGCCCAACGGCATTGAACGGGCGCTTCTGCCGCACACGCTGTCAGTAGGCCCCCTGGCATCGCGTCGACACCGATTCAAACACATGCGCCAGGACCTCCATGCACTCCCGAGCCTCGAGTTCCCTTTACTCTGCGGGCGGTCCGCGCCGCGCGCGTTCGACCAACCGGTAGCGCGCATACTCCATGGGTACCGCCTGGCGGCGCAGCCGGTCCGGGGCGAGATTGAGCGCACTGCGCCACACGTAGCGCTCCAATTCTAAGATCGGCCCCGGGTGCTCGCCCGAAAGCACCCTGGCGAAAGCGCACTCCGCCCCGCCGCACCTGACTGCGGCCTTCTCATGCATTGGCTGAGCCGCCTCCAGGTCGCGCTCACTGAGCGCGACCTGAGTCTGGTGCGCCCGTCCCGCCGATCTGCACCGTCGATTACGCGAGAGGCATTCGCGCCTCGCAAAGTGCAGGACTCCGCGCTCGGGGCCCGTCGACCTCACCGACCGGCCGAGCGCCAGCGCGTCTCGCCCCGGACCGCGCGCAAATCTCCAGATTCATCTTGACACCACAGCGTCTTTTCACTACCTTTTGGTTGTGGATGAACTCGGCATGACCTTCGCAGCCTTGTCCGACCCAACGCGCCGCGCCATGGTGCAACGGCTCACGCTGGGTCCAGCCACCATCCACGCCCTCACCCAGCCCTTCAATCTCTCCCAGCAGATGATCTCAAAGCACGTGGCCTGCCTCGTGCGCGCACACATCGTCGTCAAGCACAAGCGCGGACGCGAGAGCGTCTGCACTCTCAGCCCTGCTGCCATAAAGTCGGTTGCCGATTGGGCGATCGACTTCCAGCGCCTCTGGGAGGAGAGCCTGGATAAGTTCGCCGCAGTCTTACAGCAGATGAAAACCGAGGAGACCCGCCATGGCCGAACACACCACGCCAAGCCCCGGCGCGCAAACCCACCCCACACCCGGCGTCGCCGCCAATGAAACCCAAATCATCACGCGTATTTTCGACGCGCCGCGCGCGCTCGTCTGGAAAGCCTGGACCGACCCCGCATACGTCACGAGGTGGTGGGGCCCAAACGGCTGCACCTCCCCCCTCTGTCGGATCGATCTGCGCGTCGGTGGTCGCTTCACCTATTGCATGCGCACGCCCGACGGCCGTGACTTCTACAATGGGGGAGAATTCCTCGAAATCGTTCCCCTCGAGAAGATCGTCTGGCTTTGGTATTTCGCCGACGCCGACGGCAACCGCGTCAACCCGTCACACTACGGCTTCCCACCCGAGGATCGCGAAGGCAATATCGACGAGATCCTCTTTGAAGACATCGGCACCAACCAGACTCGGCTCACCTTCAAGCGCAACGACCCCACCGCCACCCCGGACGAGCAGGAAGGCGCCGCCGAGGGCATGCGTCAGATCCTCGACAAGTTGGCCCGAGTCATCGCCGAGCTCATGCGAGATTCGTAGCTCCATTCGTCGAACGTGATTTCCCGTATTGCGAGCGGCGTGCATTGCTGCCGCGCGCGGTAGCGTCTTCGTGTGGAGATTTGCACCATGGCGAAACTTGTCTACGCACTGATGCAGTCCCTCGATGGCTACGTCGACCGCATGAAGCTTGGACCGCCTGCGCCCGCGGTTTCCCGTCACTTCACCGAACAGGCATGCGGTCTCACGGGCCTCATCTACGGACGACGCACATACGAGATCATGCGTTATTGGGACGAAGACTGACCGGATTGGGACGCGGGCGACCGAGGTTTCGCCGCGGCATGGCGGACTCCGCCGAAGTGGGTCGTGTCGCGATCTCTCACGTCCGTCGGTCTCAACGCTACGTTGGCCACAGGGGATCTCGAGACGATGGTACGCAGGCTGAAAGCTGAGCGGATCGACGAAATTCACGTTGCCGGACCGGTCCTGGCGCAAAGCCTGAGCGAGGCTGGTCTTATCGACGAATATCGACTCTACCTCCGCCCCGTGGTGCTCGGGCATTCATGAGGTCGTCAAAAGCAACGGAAGCGCTAAGTTGAGGGCGTACCTGCTGTTCTTGTCGGCGATTCTGGCGACTTATCCCGCCATCGGCGTATCGCACGACAACGTCCGAGCGGTGATCGATGGCATCACACACCCGTTCATGAAAAAATGGGTGGGATTCCCGACATAGCCGTCGGCGTCGTCATTGATGGACGGTCGCGGATGTTTGATGACGGCGTGGCGTCGTTGCGTTCTCACAGCCCAGTCACGGCGCATACATCGCTCGAGATCGACTCTACCCGCAAGACCTTCACCGCAACGCTCGCGCCTTACGCCATCGTGACGGGGCGCATGGCGCCAACAGACAAGGGTTCCATCGCTGCGGGGACGGACTTCAGTGCAGGACCCGATCTCAATCACGCGCCGCGCCGGTAATCGCGACAGGATCGTGATTCATATGCTGCATGCGACGGTCGCGAGAGTATCCGGCGCCAGGGTTCCGGCCGAGTCGTGGGCGATCCTCCGTATCTGACTGCACGGAGACTATCGGTCTCTTGCGCGACGCGGTACTCTCCAGACTTACCTGCGCCAGTGCCGTTGGCCCGCACATGAACCTCCATCTTTATTTTGCCTATTGCCTCGCAGTTACGATTCTCGTCCTGATACCGGGGCCGGTCGTCACACTCGTCGTCGCCAATGCGTTGCGCCACGGCAGCCGGACGGGCCTGGTGACTGTCGCGGGCGCGGGAATCGGCAATGCCCTGCTGTTGACCGCGACTGCGATCGGACTGGTCGCGTTCTTCACACTGTTGAGCCACATCTTCGAGGTCGTGCGCTGGGCTGGCGCGCTCTATCTCATTTGGCTCGGAATCAAAGCGTGGCGGTCCCACGGCGCCCAGGAAGCGACATTCGCAATGGCCGCGGAACGGTCGTGGCATAGCGCGTTCCTGCAAGGATTCCTGGTGGCGATCACCAACCCCAAGGCACTCGTTTTTTACATCGCCTTTCTGCCACAGTTCGTCGATCCCAAGTT
>JAKBBE010000203.1 GCA_021826035.1 Pseudomonadota bacterium
GCGCCGAGCTTCGCCCCCGCGGTGAAGACGCTGCGGGGGTTCCTGCGGTCGATTCCGCCGCGGCTGATCACTCCGGCCGCGCGCCGCATCGGCAAGCGGCGCGTCGCGCAATTGCGGGCTTTTCTCATGACCCTGCAGAGGCAGACCTACGACGGCCGGGCGATGTAGTCGGCGCTGAGCGGGCCGGTCGGCGCCGGTACCTTGGGGGAGGGGCGCCGCTGCGCGCGCGGCGGGCGTGATTGACGCCCGGCGCGGCCCCTGTATACGCTGCATGGAGTCGCAGGGAGAGCTGAAACTCATGCGAAAAGCACGCTCGGGGCACGCACAGCCAGCCCGCGCAGGACGCACCACGCCCGTGCGGGTTGTCCTTGGCGCCGGGGCGGGCGGGCGCAGGCCGTTTGCCGGTGACTCGCCGCGGTGAGCGATTTGCATCGCGAGCCCGAGTCCTCTCGCTGGCAGCTCGATGAGCCGGCGTTTCGCGCATTGCTGCGCGCGCTGGACCCGGAGCCTGCGCGTGCGGCCGGCGAATACGAGCGCCTGCGCCAGCGCTTGACGCGCTACTTCGCGCTGCACGGAGTGCCCCGCCCGCTCGATGCGGCCGATGAGGCATTCAACCGCCTCGCCAAGCGGCTCAGCGAGGGCGAGCCGGTGCTCAACATCGAGGCCTACCTGGCCGGGATCGCGCGCCTGGTGATGCTCGAGGAGCATCAGAAGCTCAACCGTGAGCGCCAGGTGCTGCTGCGCCTGGTCACGCCGGAGTCCCACACGGAGGAGGACGACCGGCTGCTCGTCACGCTCGAGGCCTGCCTGGCCGAGTTGCCCGAGGCATCGCGCTTGCTGCTCACGCACTACTACGTCGGCCGTGGCCTCGAACGCATGCGTGCACGGGAGCGGATCGCCCGCGAGCTCGGGCTGTCCGCCAATTCGCTGCGCAACCGGGTGCTACGGCTGCGCCAGCGTCTGGAGAAAGCGGTGCGCGCGCGCTGCGGCGAGGATGCCCGTGACATTTCCGCCCGTCCGCACACCAGTAGCGAGGAGGATCAATAGATGCCCGCAGACGGGACAGAGATTTCCCGCGAGCGGTTGATCGCCTACCTGCTCGCGGAATTGCCGGCCGGGGAGCTGGCGGCGCTCGACGAGCGGCTGCTGCGCGAGGAGGCTTTCGCCGAGGCCGTGGAGGCCGCGCGCACCGATCTGCTGGATGAGTATGCCCACGGCGTGCAGCCAGGCGAGCGCCGTGAGCGTATCCGGCAGGCGTTGCATCTGCCGGAGCGGTCCGACCCATCGGTCGCCTTCGCCCGTGCGCTGCACACCGCTCTGGCGGACTCGCAGCGCCGTGACCGCGGCCGGCGCGAGCGCCGCGGCTGGCGCATCGCGCGCTGGGCGCTGCCGCTGGCGGCGTGTGTGCTTCTCGGAGTCGGAACGTGGTGGTACCGCCAGGCGCCGCCGGCCGGGCGCGCCGTACCGTCGCTCGCGGCGGCTCCGTTTACTCTGTTGCTGACCC
This sequence comes from Pseudomonadota bacterium, assembly GCA_021826035.1. The sequence continues at coordinate 1,505 of JAKBBE010000203.1, forward strand.
CGCAGCACCTGCGCGCGGCTGAGGGCGTGCGCGCGGTGCGACTGCCGCCCGACCTGAGTGCGCTACGGGTGCAGATCGTGCTCGGCGCGGGCGCGGGCGCCGGCTCGGCTGAGGTTCGCGTGAGCACGCCGGCCGGATCGATGCGCTTCGACGGTCTTGCGGTGCGCCACTTCAATGCGACGCCATTCGTACAGATCACGCTGCCGGCATCGGCGTTGCGAGCCGGTCTGTACCGCTTCGAGGTGCGCACGGCCGCGCCCGAGGCCAGCCGCACGCAGTACTCGGTGATGCTCGTCCAGCCCTGAGCCGCCTGTGCCCGAGGGCGCAGCGCACGACGTCGGGATTGCCTTGCGTGGCGCCGCGGATCGGGGTATCCCTGCAGCGCGCACCGGGCCATCGTGGCGGTCAGCGCAGCGCACGGGGGAGTGTCCATGTCGGTGACATCTGCGTACGCGGTCTACCGCGCGGACGAGGTTCGCGAGCTTCTCGATTACGACGGATGCATCGATGTCGTGCGCGCGGCCATGCGCGCGTTCTCCGCCGACGGTACGCCGCAGCCGCTGCGCGAGATCATTACCCTGGGAGCCAATCGGCTGTTTGGACTCATGCCGGGCGCGCTCGTCAGCCCGCAGGGGTTCGGTGCCAAGATCCTCTCGGTCTACGCCGATCGGGCTGACACGGGTCGCTCGCGCCACCAGGGCGTCGTCGTGCTGTTCGATCGCGACAGTGGCGCCGTGCGCTGCATCGCAGACGCCGAGGAGGTGACCCGGATCCGTACCGCGGCCGCCTCCGCCGTTGCAACGGAAGCGCTGGCGCGGCCCGAATCGAAGACCCTGACCATCTTCGGCTGCGGGGTGCAGGCCGAAGCGCACGTGCTTGCCCTGAGCCGGGTGCGCGCACTCGAGACCATCCTCGTGTGGGGGCGCTCCCCGGAGCGGGCGGAGCGATTGGTCGCGAATCTGCAGGGGCGGGTCGGTGCCTCGCTGCAGGTGTGTCTCGATGCGCAGCACGCTGCCGAGGCCGCCGACATCATCTGCACCGTCACCTCCTCACCGACGCCGGTGCTGCTCGGCCGCTGGGTGCGGGCGGGCACGCACGTGAACGCTGTCGGCTCGAGCCACGCCGGCCCCGTGGAGATCGACACGGAGCTGCTGCTGCGCAGCCGCTATATCGTGGACAGCCGCCGCTCGGCGCTGGCGGCGGCCGCGGAATTCCTTGCGGCCCGGGCGGCCGGCCTGATCGAGGAGAGCGCCATCGCCGCGGAGATCGGCGAGGTGCTCAACGCGACGGCCCCGGGGCGCACCGCGGCGCAGGAGGTGACGCTCTACAAGTCTCTCGGGCACATCGTGCAGGACCTGGCTGCCGCTGCGTACGTTCACGCCAAGGCATCGCGCCGCGGGATGGATGTCGGCGGGCGCACCGAGGCTGAGGGCGGCTGACTCCGCAGCGCGGGCACTGCGCTCGCGGCGCGTCCGGTCATGGCGGACCCGGAGTTCTCGCGGCGTGTCCTGCGTCGCGAGAACTCCGGGATACCGGCGTCACTTGTGCGACGGGTAACTCAACTTTTCGTCATAGCTCCAGCCATCGGACCAGGTCTCGGCGATGCTGCTGGCCCAGCGCCGGTGCATGGCCTGCGCGCGCGACTTGCCGTACACGGACTGCATCATCTGCTTTGCCGTGGGTGAGGGTTCCGAGCCCACATCGGCCCAGTTCTTGTTCGGCCACACGAGCAGGAAGTCCGCTCCGCCCTGGCCGGCGCCGATGACATCGTAGCCGGAGAATGTTCCCGCCCAGTGCGTCTTCGCCGCCGCGGCGGCGAATTGCTCGAGCCCCGCGTTAAAGCGGTCGAATCCGCCGGCCTTAAGGCGAAAGGCGATGACCCACAGCATCGGCTCGGGCCTCGGGTCTTGGGTGGGCATGTAGGTGGTCTTCGGGTTGAGCTGCGTGATCTCGCTGTACGCCGATTCGACGTATGGCAGCACAGCGGTGTTGAAAAGGGCGTGACAGGCTTTGCCGCCCGTCATCGTGCGGTCCATGCCGCCCCAGGTATGGTGCGGGTTCAGAATGGCGTAGCGGCTGAGATCCCCGCTGACCGCATCGTAAACGAGCGAGGGCGCGCGGTTGCCGTTCGCCCAGAGGCACTTGTGCCAGGCCTTCATTCCCTCGCGGAATGCGTGGTTGTTCGGTGCGCTGACCTGGATGAGGTAGACGTGCGTGATCGGCGTTGGCGCCGCCGCGGCCTGCCCGCCTGCTGCGCAGGCGCAGAGCGCCGCAAGTGCGGCAGTCAATCGGATGTATTTTGAGCTTCGGGTCGGGTTCTTCATGGATTGTTATCCCCTGTTGTGCGGGCCCCGGGGCGGGCGGGCCCCCGCCGCGCCCGAGGCCGTGGTACGCGGATCACACGCTCAATTCGGGTGTCAGTCAATTCGTATCGGACGAATGGCGGATCTTTGCGTGTCGCTCAGGGCCGGTGCCTGCGACGTGCCTGCAGCGGGCGTCATGTTTTGGCATTCAGAGACCGGGCTGCAGTGTTGGCGCGGTCCCGAATGCGGCAGCGCTGGGTGTTGAGTTGGAGTGTAAGGCGGAGACTTGATCGCTGCCGTGAAGGGGCGTCTGAGCGGGACTCCTGGGTGGTTACGGCGTCACTTGTGGCGGCGCGGGGACGCCAGAGCTGCGGCGCCGGGCACGGCCGCTCGCCGGCGCAGGCAGGGCAGCCGACATGCGTGCCGGGCGCGGTGCGCCCTCGAATCAGTGTGCGTACTGTGCGAAGAACGTCCGCGCGGCGACCATGCAGTAGGGCGCAGCGTCGGTATGGTAAGCCTCCATGCCGATCTGCGGACCTCTGGCGGCATCGACCCCATGTTGGTACGCGGT
>JAKBBE010000204.1 GCA_021826035.1 Pseudomonadota bacterium
GCCGGTGGATCTCGTTTTCATGGCGAACACCTTCCATGGAGTGCCCGATCCGCAGCGCCTCGCGCGCGCCGTGGCGGGGATCTTGAAGCCGAACGGCCGATTCGTCGTCGTCAACTGGCAGCGCCGCCCGCGCGAGGAGACACGGGTGCTCGGCAAGCCACGCGGGCCGAAGACCGAAATGCGCATGGAGCCGGCGGCGCTCGCCGCGGCGCTCGCGCCCTGCGCACTGCGACTTGAGCACATCGTCGACCTCGCGCCCTACCACTACGGCGCCATCCTCAGAAAAGGCATGCCGGAGAGCGGATGAGAATGATTCCCGATCTGCCCTTCGCAACGGCCGGCGGGTCCGAATCCTCACCCCCACCCAGAGGCAAGCACTTGGCACGATCGGCGCTGATAAATCCGGCATAATCGGCGGCGAAATGCAGCGGCTGCATCGATGCGGTTGATGTACGACTCTCCTGATACCGAGTGATTTTCATGAGCATGTCATTGCGCGATCAATTATTGCAGGGGGGCTTGGCCAACGAAAAGCAGGCCAAGGAAGCCGAACGGCAACTCGAGAAACAACAGCGGGGTCGGCGGCAACTCCCGAAGGATCAGCGCGCGACGCCGACCGAGGCGGAACTCGCCGCACAGCGGGCGCAGCTTGCCAAAGCCACTCGCGACCAGGAGCTGAGCCGTCAACTCAAGGAGCAGGCGGACAAAAGAGCCCGCCACGCGCAGATCGAGCAACTGATCGAACAGAATTGCCTGCCGCGATCTCGGACTGATGAACGATACAATTTTGTCGACGGCAACAAGATTCGCAGCATCCCCGCCGATCACGTGCTACGTGAGCGGCTCAGCCGTGGGGAAATCGCGATCGTGCGCCGCAGCGCAGGCTACGAGCTCGTGCCAGCAGAGATCGCAGTGCGGATTCGCGAGCGCGATGAAGGTGCGGTGATCGGATGCGGCCTCACCCACGATGCAACGGCCTCTGATGACGTGCCTGATGACCTGATGTGGTGAGATCGGCGGCATCACGGCCGCAGACGTTCAATGACGTTGCCACTCACTGCCTGGGCATCTTCTTCCGGGCGCGCGATGAGTTCCCCGCCAGCCTTCCTGATCGCCTCCGCAACATCGCGCACCGCGCCCGCGATGGCGCGCTGGAGGTCATTCGTTCGGCTGTCCACAATACCGCATGGCGACGTCGCAGCGCTCATATCGCGAGCCGTACTTTTCCATAATCTCGGCATCGTGACGGAAGCCCAGCTTCTCGTAGAGATGAATCGCCGCCTCGCACCGTCTGTTGGTCAACAGGTAGAGCGTCTTCGCATGCAGCGTCGCGGCCCGCTCGATGGTCGCGGCCAGGAGGAACTCGCCCGCCTTCAGACCGCGCGCGCTGGCGCGCACGCCCATCTTCGTCAACTCGAAGCTCTCATCGCCCGTCTTGCGCAACGCGCAGGTACCGACGATCCCGAGTCCGGGCGCTTCTACGAACAGGATCGTGCCGCCGGAGTCGACGATGCGCCCGCGCGGGTCTTGCAGAACCTCCAGGTCACTCCCCTCCAGTTTGAACATGGAAGTGATCCATTCGGCATTGATCTCATGGAAGGTGGCGGCAAGATCATCGCTGAACTCGCGGATGAGGAGTCGTTCGGACGCGACGCCGGCGACACGCTCGTGCAGCGGCCTGCAGGCCAGGGCGGTCTCGAGCGCCTCGATCTGCTCGAGCAAGGGTCCGCAGAGCCCCGCGCACATCTCGTTGACGGCCGCCGTGACGCGCGGCCAGACGAGCATCTTGACCCGCGCCATCACCGCCCGCCCGGCCGCGGTGAGCGAGAGGGTGCGCTGGCGCTGATCCGCCCCCGGCGAGGCCTCGATGAGCCCGAGGCTCACGAGCTGGCGGGCGGCGCGCGTGACCCCCGGTTGACTCGTGCCCACCGCTTCGGCCAGCTGTCCTACCGTCAACGAGCTGCGATCGAGCGCGCTCAGCAGTGGCAGGTGAGAGGGCTGCACCGTCAGTCCGGCATCCGTGAGCACTCGCGCCGCTCCGGCCTGCATGCGTTCCGCCAACCTCTTCAGGCGGCTGCCGAGAAAAATCGGCCCCAGATCGCGCAAGATGTCCGCTGGCATGACAGTTCCATAACACGATATATAATTTGATATGGTATCGGAAGCGAGCGGCGGCGTGAAGCGGCGCAGACCCAGATCCGGGAAAGCGGCGCGGGCCGCCGGATTGCGGGCCGCACGCTCGGCCCGGGCGGCGAGCGGAGAGGCGCCGCTGTGCCGGTCCCGGGTGACCTCACATCCGGGCCATGCTCACCCTTGGGCGCACTGAAGGAGCCGCTCCGTGAGGCGCGTCGCTCTGACCAGGAACGTCGCGCGTGGAACCTCGGCCGGCGTCGCATCCTGACCACGCGACCGGTGTTCCGGGCCGCGGGTCAGAGGCCTGGTGGGGTGGCCCGACACCGTGCGAGCGCGCCCCGCACGGCCGCAACGCATGACCGACCCGGCCGCCGCTCTTGACACCCGAGGGCACGGCGCCGGGAATCTCGCGGCTTCTCCCGCGCACGGCCCGCGGAGGCGACAGCATCCGCACCGACCCGCCGGGTCCGCCGGGTCCGCCGGGTCCGCCACGCAAATGACACGACATAGAGCCGCGTCATCTCGAATGCCCCGCCGGCCAGAATGAACGGGACTGACCTACCGTGTGACGACGGTCATCAGGCATCTTGCGCGCACCAACAGAACGTCATCGCCGAGGTCCCACCGGCATCCTGCACGAATGTCTCGAACCGACGCGGCTTCGCGCGCTCGTGCTCGCATCGAGGTTCAGGCACTCCTGCTGATCCCAAACATCGTACGCGGCACGCAAGTCTTCACGCGCGCAAGCGGCGATACCCCTGCCGCCCTTCGCGACCCCGCGCATCGCCCTCCGCGGTGCGCATGTCGTCGCGATGCCGGCACAGCGCCGCCCTCGGCGCTGCCCTGACGAGCGCCTCGACCGCGTTCACGGAAGACCCGCTACTCATGCGCCGGAGTTTGCCGTACATTTCCGCGCTACGTTCGAGTCTCCGCCATCTGCGTCTCACCCCGAAGATTGACACTCATGCTGGCACGATTCTTCGATCTTGAACGTCACGGAACGACCCTGCGGACGGAATTGTTCGCGGGACTGACCACATTTCTCACGATGGCCTACATCGTGGTGGTCAACCCGGTGGTGCTCGGCATGGCGGGCATGCCGATCGCCGGCGTCGCCGCCGCCACGTGTATTTCCGCCGGACTCGGCAGCATCCTGATGGGCGTGCTCTCGAATTATCCGCTCGCGCTCGCGCCGGGCATGGGCCTGAACGCCTATTTCACCTACACCGTAGTGAAGACCATGGGCGTCCCGTGGCAGGTCGCCCTCGGATGCGTATTTCTCTCCGCCGTCGCCTTCCTGTTGCTCACGCTCTCCGGGGTGCGACAGCTCATCATGAACGCGGTACCGCGCTCGCTGTTCGCCGCCGTCAGCGGCGGCATCGGCCTGTTCATCGCGTTCATCGGTCTGAAGGACGCCGGAATCGTGACCTACCATCCCGGCACGACGGTCGGACTCGGCAAGCTCACTGCCGCAACACCGGCGCTCGCCCTGCTCGGACTGCTGGTGATCGCGACCTTGCAGGCCCGGGCCGTCAAGGGCGCCATGCTGTTCGGCATTCTCGGCACCGCGGCCGTCGCGTGGATCTTCGGACTGACGCACTTCACGCCGATGGCCTATCGCCTGAGCGACCTGTCATCGACCGCATTGCGGCTGAATATTCCGGCCGCACTGAACATCGGCGGCGGTCTCGGACTGTCGCTCATCGAGATCGTCTTCGTTTTCCTGTTCGTCGATCTGTTCGACAACGTCGGCACCCTGATGGCCGTCACCCGGCGCGCAGGGCTCGTCGACGCCGACGGCACCGTCCCGCGCATGAAGCGGATTCTGCTCGCCGATTCGATCGCGATGCTGCTCGGTGCGCTCGCCGGCACCAGCCCGGTCACCAGCTACATCGAGAGCACTTCGGGAGTTGCGGTCGGCGGACGCACCGGGCTCACCAGCGTCACGGTCGGTCTGCTCTTTCTGGCCACCTTGTTCGTCGCGCCGCTGGTGCAGGCCATTCCCGCGGTGGCGACCGCACCGGCTCTGGTCCTGGTGGGTGCGATGATGATGGGTGCACTCGCGGAGATCGATTGGCAGGAGCCGAGCGACGGGATCCCCGCCTTTCTCACCGTCATCATGGTGCCGTTGAGTTACTCGATCGCCAACGGCCTCGCCTTTGGCATCGTCAGCCACGCGGTCCTGAAGCTCGTGCGCGGACAGGCGC
>JAKBBE010000205.1 GCA_021826035.1 Pseudomonadota bacterium
GATGTGAGTCGTCGGTGTACGTCCCTGCGGGATTCCATAGCGATCACGGCTGGAATCGTAAATGAAAGCGGTTTTCGCCTGCGCGCCGGAGAGAGAGAACTGCCCCTCCGCGGAACTCTCGCGCATGGCACCGGCATCCGCGGCAAGATGGCGGATGCGCCGCGCGAGTTCTGCTTCATCCAGCCATTGCACAGTCGCTGCCCCGCGGGCGGACTCGAGTACCGCCTCCAGGCGCTCCTCGCGCACGAACTGCACGGCGCCGGCGCAATCCTCCCCGACATGCGCAAGGAGCGAGGCGGGGTTTCGAGGAGAGACCTGAAACAGCCTTCCCCAGGAATCGAGAGTGCGGGCGTTGTCAGGAAGCAAGCCCCAGAGATAGTTGAGTACGGCGGCGCCAGCAAAGGGCACCGGCCGAAGAGGCAGGCTGTGAGAAATCGGGTAGGCGCCGGGCATCGAAAGCCACGGCTCCAGGTATTCGAGCGTAACGCGGGAGCCCCGTGCCTCGAGTCTCGCGACGACCCGTCCTTCCAGGCACACGAAAAGGATCATCGTTTACCCTGGCCGCGGGGGGCAGCGAGTGATTCGAGAACGGATTCAAGTGAGATGTTGGGTGTGGGCAGCCCACCTTTGGACGGCCTTCCCTCCACCCACGGCGTCACTCCGGTCTGCAGCTTCACACCCAGATAGGCGAGTGTCCGCAGCACCTTCCCAATCTGCGCGTTGTCCTTGCCGCGCTCGACCTCGGAAACCCAGGCCTGGCTGGCGCCAATCGCGCGGGCAAGCTCACCTTGCGTAAGCTTGTGGTGCCGCCGCGCGGCAGCGATGATTCTGCCGACCTCGATCGCTGACTGTGCCCACATGAAGGTCTCGCCCCCGCAAGGCTCTATGGCCGATCGACGATATTCTCGATTATAACCGATCGGCTATATTTTTCACTATAGCGAATCGACTATAGAGCACCCCCCCAGCCGGAATCAGGCATCGGCACCGACGTCGTGGAACGCTATGTCGCGGCTCGGACCAGCCACCGTGGGATCAAGGCTGCACGAGCACAGTACGATGCTTGGGCGGCCATCGTAGAGACGGCGCCATGGAGAAGGCCGGAGGACGGGATGAAGGCTCACCCGAAGGCGAGCGTTCTCAAGGGCAGCCCGGCGGTATCAACATCCAGGGCAATGACTATCGGCTGATTGCCGTCGTGCAGTACGACCATGACGTATTGATGATCCGGTTTTTGGGGTCGCACGGGGACTACGATAAGGTTGATGCGGAGAACGCGCGCGATCCGGCGGGACCCCAGGCCCGGAGGGTGGCTCAGGCCTGCCGGGCCGAAGCGTATGAGCGGTCGCGATGGCCGCGCCGCTGGATGATTGATTTCGTGGCGACTCGTAACTGATTGATTTATTGGCGCGCCCGGAGAGATTCGAACTCCCGACCTCATGGTTCGTAGCCATGCGCTCTATCCAACTGAGCTACGGGCGCACCGTCTCGGCCGCATCGGCCGGGACCGCCTGACGGCAGCCCCCAAACGGCGAGGGCGCGCATCCTAGCACGGCTGCCGCCGCAGGCAAACTCCATCACACCGAGTGAGCGCGAACCCTGCGGCCAGGCGGTAACCCGGCGCGCCGGCCCTCAGCGCGGCGCAGACCCTTCAGGGGGAGCGGCCGCAACCCGCGGCGGAACGAGGCGCAGCAGGGCACTCCGGCGACGCGGTCCAGAAGCGGGGGCGAGCACTTTCGCGGCTCACTCCGGGACGGCGGGCGGCGCGGCGGGCGACTTCAGCTCGACGCCATTGCCTTCGGGATCCTGCAGATACACCGAGAGGCCCTCGCCTTCGGCCCCATAGCGCAGCGCCGGCTCGCCGCTCGCCACACCCTTGCTGAGGAGATAAGCACGAAGGCGTGCCGCATCGAACGGTGTGACTCGCAGGCAGACGTGATCGAGATTCGGGCTGCCGCCAGACGGTGCGGCCGGCGCCCCGGCCAGCGCTCGCTGCGGCACTACATCCAGGAGTGCCGCACCGGCCCGCAGCTGTGTCAGACCGATCTGCGGCTGCTCGCGCTCGATCGGACATCCGAGTACGTCGCGGTAGAAGGCCACCAATCGCTGCGGATCATGCGCGCGCAGTACGATGTGATCGATCCCCACAATGGAAAAGGGAGCCTGCTCGGTATCCGCCGCTCGTGCCGTCATGGCACCAGTGTAGACCCACCGGCCCGCGGCGCGGCTCGCGGCGTTTGCGCCAGCGGTCCGCGCCGAAGCGTCAGCCGGCGCTCAGGAGCGGCTCGAGCGCCACCGATGCCTCGAGCATATCCGCCAGACGATCCAGCGCCGCTTCGCGCAGCGCCGCAAAGTCTCGCTCGAGCGGTTCGGCCAACCCCGCCCAGCGCAGCAGCGCCACGCAGGCCGCCGGGGACTCGAACAGCCCGTGCACGTAGGTTCCGGCCACCTGCCCGTCGTCCGACACCGCTCCGTCTCGGCGCCCGTCATCGAGCATCACGAGCGGACGGTCGAGGGCCGAACCACAGCTCGTCCCCATGTGAATCTCGTAGCCGCGCACTTCCGCCCCGCCGAATGCGAGCCGACCGCGGACGTTGCGCAGTTGCTTGTCCCGGGCGAGCTCGGTCCGCAACGCGAGCCACCCGAACCCCGCGCTGCGGCCGGCGGGCCCCTCGATGCCGGCCGGATCCTCGATGGACTCACCGAGCATCTGCAGTCCGCCGCAGATGCCGAGCACCTTGCCGCCGTAGCGCAAGTGCCGCTCGAGGTACGCCGCCCATCCCCGCTCGCGCAGGGCCGCGAGGTCGGCGCGCACCGCCTTGGAGCCCGGCAGGATGACCAGGTCCGCCGCGCCGCACTCACGAGCCTCCTCGGCGTACTGGAATGCGACCTGCGGGTGCTGGCGCAGCGGATCGAAGTCGGTGTGATTCGAGATGCGCGGCGGGACCGGCACGACGACACGGATCACGGCTGCGGCGGACGTGCCCTCGATCGGTTCGCGGCTGATGCCGTCCTCGGCGTCCAGGTGCAGCCCGCGCAGGTACGGCAGCACGCCGAAGACGGGCTTGCCGGTGTGCGCCTCGAGCCACCGTAGCCCGGGATCGAGCAGGGCCCGCTCGCCGCGGAAGCGGTTGATCACGAAGCCGGTGATGCGCGCCCGCTCCCGCTCACTCAGCAGATCGAGGGTGCCGACGAGCTGGGCAAACACCCCGCCGCGATCGATGTCCGCCACGAGCGCCACCGGACAATCGACCGCCTCGGCAAAGCCCATGTTGGCGATATCGTTGTCGCGCAGGTTGATCTCCGCGGGCGATCCGGCCCCCTCCACCAGTACGAACTCGTAGGCCGCGGACAGCCGCCCGTAGGCGCTGAGCACCGCTTCGCGCGCGATGCGTTTGTAATCGTGGTACCGGGCCGCCGAGAGCGTCCCCACCGGGCGGCCCAGGATGATGACCTGCGCACTGCAGTCGCTGTCGGGCTTCAGCAGCACCGGATTCATGTCGCTGGTCGGGGCAAGACCGGCCGCCTGTGCCTGCAGCGCCTGTGCCCGACCGAGCTCCCCGCCGTCGGCGCCCACGGCACTGTTCAGCGACATGTTCTGCGGCTTGAACGGAACCACGCGTACGCCGCGGCGCCGCAGCACCCGACACAGGCCCGCCACCAGGGTGCTCTTGCCGGCATCGGAGCTGGTGCCCTGGATCATCAGCGTGCGTGCCGTCATCGCGCGCCGCTCTGAGCCTCAGAGGCCATGGCGCCTGCGCACTCGGCGATGATGGTGCGCAGGCGCGCCAGCCCGTCCGTGAGGGCCGCCGGACCGGGCTGGAGGATCTCGCTCGAGTGAATCTCGAACAGGCGCCCGTGACGTACCGCTGGCATCGCCTCCCAACCGGGCCGCTCGCGCACGCGCCGGGGATTGAATTTCTTGCCGCACCAGGAAGCGATCATCACGTCGGGGGCGCGACGCACGACTTCGAGCGGGTCAGCGATGATGCGATCCTTGGCATGCGCACGGCCGGTAAACTCAGGGAAACACAACTCGCCGCCGGCGATCGTGATCAGCTCGGCTACCCAGGCAATCGCGCTGATCAACGGATCGTCCCATTCTTCGAAGTACACCCGCGGCCGACACGGCAACGCGGCCGCATCGCGCCGCGCACGCTCCAGGGCGCGGCGCAGCCGCCCGATCAACACCCCCGCACGGCGCTGCGCGCCAATCATCCGGCCGAGCAGTGCCAGAAATTGGAAGATTTCCTCGACGCTGCGTTGGTTGAATATGTGGACTTCGAGTCCGGCGCGAATCAGCTCGGCGGC
>JAKBBE010000206.1 GCA_021826035.1 Pseudomonadota bacterium
TCAACACCCCCGCACGGCGCTGCGCGCCAATCATCCGGCCGAGCAGTGCCAGAAATTGGAAGATTTCCTCGACGCTGCGTTGGTTGAATATGTGGACTTCGAGTCCGGCGCGAATCAGCTCGGCGGCAATTCCGGCCTGCAGGTCGGAAAACCCGAGCACCAGGTCCGGCTTGAGCGCCACGATGCGCTCGATTTTGGCGCTGGTGAATGCCGAGACGCGCGGCTTCTCGCGGCGCGCTTGCGGCGGACGCACCGTGAACCCCGAGATGCCCACGATGCGCTCCTGCTCACCGAGGAGATACAGCCACTCGGTGGTCTCCTCGGTCAGACATACGATGCGCCGCGGACCGACCTGGCTGGGCGCGCTCATGGCAGGAACAAAGCAGCGGCCGCGGCGGGATTCGACGGCCAGTAGAAGTGAATGTAGCTCGCGGTCAACGCGCCGCGACGGTACACGGCCTCGCCGCGCCCGCCATGCTGCGTGCGGCCCTGCCCGCTCGGCGCGAGCGGCGTCTCGAGCCGCGAATGGTGGAAGCTGTGACCACGCAGCTCCCCGTGCGCAAACGCAACGCTCTGCAGGGCCAGCGCCTGCAGGCGCGAGCACATCACCGTCTGCCCCGGCAGCACGCCCGCCATCGCATGTCGTCGCCCCTCCAAGTCGGTCAGGTGGTCAAACAGCAGCATCATTCCGCCGCATTCCGCGAGCAGCGGGGCGCCACGCTCGACGTGCGAGCGCACGCTCTTGAGCAGAGTGCGGTTGTCCGCGAGCCGCGCGGCGTGCAATTCCGGATAGCCCCCGGGCAGATAGAGCGCATCGGCCGGTGGCACCCCGGCATCCTGCAGCGGCGAGAAATGCACCAGTTCCGCCCCCATCGCCCGCAGCAGCTGCAGATTGGCCGCATAGAGGAACGAGAAGGCCGCATCGTGCGCGACCGCGATGCGCACTCCGGCGAGCAACCGCGGCGGTGGCTCGAGCGCCGCGTCGGCAAAGGTCACGGCGGGTATGTCCTCCAGGGACAGCGCCGCACCGACGGCGTCAGCCGCCCGCTCGAGTCGGCACTCCAGATCTTCGAGCTCGACGGCCTGGACCAGGCCGAGATGCCGCTCCGGCAGCGCCAGCGCCGCGTCGCGCTCGAGCGCCCCGAGAAAGCGGATCGCAGCGGCCGGACCGCTCAGACTGTGAGCCAGCATCGCCGCGTGTCCGGCGCCGCCCACTCGGTTGGCGAGCACGCCGTGCAGCATCAGCTCCGGGCGGTACGCCTGTAGGCCCAGCGCAAGCGCACCGAAGGTGCGCGCCATGGCAGAGGCGTCGAGAACCAGCAGCACCGGCAGCCCGAACTGCTGCGCGAGGTCCGCGCTTGACGGATCTCCGTCGTACAGCCCCATCACCCCCTCGACCAGGATCAGGTCCGCCTCGTACGCCGCCTGCGAGAGTTGCGCGCGACAGTGCTCCGGCCCGCCCATCCACAGATCGAGCTGGCCGACCGGACTGCCGGCGGCCCGCTCGAGAATCATCGGATCGATGAAATCCGGACCCGTCTTGAAGACCCGCACGCGCCGGCCGCTGCGGACCGCGTGTCGAGCCAACGCCGCCGTCACGGTGGTCTTGCCCTGACCCGAGGCGCCTGCGGAGATCAGCAGTGCCGGAACGCTCGCGCTCATGGTTCGCCTTAGAGTTCGACGCCGGGCTGCGCGCCGATCCCCGCGTCGAACGCATGCTTGACCGCGTGCATGTCGGTCACGGTATCGGCCAGCTCGAGCAATTCGGCGGGCGCACCGCGCCCCGTGACCACGACGTGCTGCGTGGTGGGGCGTCCGCGCAGGGCCGCGAGCACCACATCGAGTGCGAGATAGCGGTAGCGCAGCACGATGTTCAGCTCATCGAGCACGACCAGCGCGATGGCCGGATCGCGCAGCAACGCCGCGGCGGACTCCCAGCCCGCCTCGGCCGCACGCACGTCCCGGGTTCGATCCTGCGTCTCCCAGGTGAACCCTTCACCCGCGACATGAAAGCTCACCTGCGGCACACGGCGGAAGAACGCCTCCTCGCCGGTGGCATAGCGGCCCTTGATGAACTGCACCACGCCGACCCTCAGGTCATGCCCGAGCGCGCGGGCCACCATGCCGAATGCCGAGGAACTCTTGCCCTTGCCGTTGCCCGTCAGCACCACCAGCACGCCGCGCTTTCCGGAGGCCGCCGCGATGCGTGCATCGACGGCGACTTTGCGCCGCTGCATGCGCACCCGATGGCGTGTCGCCGCCTCGTCAGTCGAGTCCGGCGGCTGCGATCCCTCCCCGCTCTGGCTCATCGGCCCGCTCAGCGCACGCGCAGACCGGTACGCGCCGGCGACCACCGGGTGACGGCCAGATGTGCCACCGCGACCAGCCCCACGTAGGTACCGGTGACCAGCAGGAACGGACCGTACCAACTCGCGAAATCCGCCCACCAGCCCGCGACGCTGGGCTGACCGATACGACCGCCCAGCCAATAGAAGCTGCCTTCGGTCAGCACAAAGCACGCCGTGAAGCTCGCAAGCAGGCTGCCCGCGAGCCGCACCGCATCGCTCGGTCGCTGCACCACATGACGTCGCAGCCATGCGCCTCCGAGCCAGAGCATCGAGTAGCCAGGAACGATGAACCAGTACGCGCCCGTCACACAGTAGCTGCTGACGCCGTACACCCGGATCGCCACGAAGTCGATCACGATCGCTTCGCACAGCAGCACGGCCAACACCCAGCGGTCCTCCCGCAGATAGAAACCGGCGAGGAAGAACACCGCCCAGGAGGCATCTGGCGGTGCCCAAAGCGTTCCGAGGTGCCCGAAGCGCGTTGCGCCCATGGCCGCCACCAGCGCGAGCAACGCGCCCCATTTGGAAAACTTCACGGACTGCATCGCATACCTCCGGGCGCGCTCTGTCGCGCGTGCTCAATCGGCACATGACATCGAGTGGGGGAATCGCCCTGCGGGGTACGCGACCGGTGCGACGGACAATGCAGGCGCCGCGCAGGCGCCTTGGGAACCATGATGCTCACCCGTTCACTCCGACACGCGCTCCACGCGCATTGCGGTTGCTGAGGAGCGGCAGGAGTGCAGGGAAGTCAGAAGGCCGCGATGCCAGGACATCGCGAACGGTCTGGCTTCGCCCAACGCGAGCCGCCCTGTCTGTCTCGGCCGGTCTCCGGACTCGCGAGTGGAACGCATCCTGCAGACCGCACCTTCCCGTGCCGGCGGCACAGTGGTCATTGCGGACTGACGCTCGCTTACCGTTGCGTGGGCAGCGCCGGAATTGCATCCGCGTGGATGCGCACCGGCTTCCCGTTTCACCCCAGGGGGTCAGACGATCCCTGGGACACCTGAGACGCATCGGAGTCTACGCGGCCCCTTCCGGGGGCGCAACCTACGCACCCGCCTCCTCCCTTTTGCGGATGGTGCGTGCGTCGCCGCGACATTAACGTGTGCCCAGCGCATCGTTCACGGGAGACTGACATGGACCTCGGACTACGCTTGAAGCGAGCACTGGTCACCGGCTCCACCGCCGGCATTGGTTTCGCCGCTGCGCAGACGCTGGCACGCGAAGGCGCGAGCGTAATCGTCAACGGACGCACCGCCGCGCGCGTCGACGCGGCCGTGGCGCAGATTCGAGCTGCCATTCCCGGCAGCCACGTCCACGGTGTCGCGGCCGACGTCAGCACCGCCGCGGGTTGTCAACACCTCATCGAGGCCATCGCCGACGTCGATCTGCTGATCAACAACATGGGAATCTTCGAGCCGAAGCCGTTCGCGGAGATCTCGGACCAGGATTGTTGGTTGCGCTTCTTCGAAGCGAACGTCCTCAGCGGAGTGCGCTTGGCGCGGCACTACGTCCAAGGTATGCGCGCGCGAAACTGGGGACGCATCGTGTTCGTCTCGAGCGAATCCGGCCTGCAGATCCCCACCGAAATGATCCATTACGGCGTCACCAAAACGGCCCAGATTGCCGTCGCGCGCGGACTGGCCGAGACACTTGTCGGCACCGACGTGACGGTCAACAGCGTGCTGCCGGGCCCAACGGCCTCCGAGGGCGTCGGACGATTCGTTCAAGAGCTGGCGCGTGCGTCCGGCAAGGATGCCGCGAGCGTCGAACGGGAGTTCTTCGCCGCCGCCCGCCCGTCCTCGATCCTGCAGCGCTTTGCCACCGCCGACGAAGTGGCCGCGCTGATCGCCTACACCTGCAGCACGCAGGCCTCCGCCACAACCGGCGCTGCGTTGCGCGTAGATGGAGGTGTGGTGCGCGCGATCGCTTGAGT
>JAKBBE010000207.1 GCA_021826035.1 Pseudomonadota bacterium
GGCATTTCCTCCGGCGGCACCTTCGCCGCGGCCCTGAAGGTGGCCGCGCAGGCCGCTCCCGGCGCGGTCGTGCTCGCCATGTTGCCCGATACGGGCGAGCGCTACCTGTCCACGCCGCTGTTCGAAGGGATTCCGGAAGGCGGAGATACCGACCTGTGAGGGCTGCCGTGACCGCCATGTCCGCACCGAGATCCGACCGCTCTGAGTCCGATGCGCGGCGCTTTGCGCCGCTGCCGGAGCACTTCCCGATGTGGCGCGGCGACGTGCTGCACGATGGGCAACTGGCGTACGAGACCTGGGGACGGCTGAACCGCGCGCGCGACAATGCGGTGCTGCTGTTCACGGGACTGTCGCCGACGGCCCATGCGGCCGCCTCGGCGCAGGACCCGCAGGAGGGGTGGTGGCAGCGCATGATCGGTCCGGGTCTGGCGCTCGATACAGACCGCCAGTTCATCATCTGCGTCAACTCCCTCGGCAGCTGCTTCGGCTCCACGGGTGCCGCCTCGATCAATCCTGCGACGGGCCACCCGTACCGGCTCGCCTTTCCCGATCTGTCGATCGAGGACATCGCCCGTGCCGGCCACGAACTGGTGCGCACGCTCGGGATCCTGCGGCTCGACACGGTGATGGGGCCATCGCTCGGCGGTATGGTGGTGCTCGCGTACGCGGCGCTGTTCCCCGGCGCGGCGCGCCGCCTGGTGAGCATCTCCGGCACGGCAGCCGCCTCGCCGTTCACGATCGCCTTGCGCTCGATCCAGCGCGAGGCGATCACCTCCGATCCCGCCTGGCGCAACGGCGAGTACAGCCCGGAGGCGCCGCCGGTGACCGGTCTGCGCCTGGCGCGCAAGCTCGGCACCGTGACCTACCGTTCGGCCGCCGAGTGGGCCCAGCGCTTCGACCGTCAGCCGATCCGGCCGGACCTCAGCGGCAGCACGCCCTTCGGCGCACAGTTCGCCGTCGAGGGCTACCTGGAGGTCCAGGCGGCCCGCTGGGTCAACGCATTCGACGCGAACTGCTACCTGTACCTCTCGCGCGCCATGGACCGATTCGATCTGGCCGCGCACGGCGAGCCGCACGCGGTGCTGCGCCGTGCCGACCTCGCCCACGCGCTGGTGGTCGGCGTGGAG
Organism: Pseudomonadota bacterium; assembly: GCA_021826035.1. The sequence continues at coordinate 1,128 of JAKBBE010000207.1, forward strand.
TCCGACATGCTCTTCCCGATTGGCGAGCAACAGTCGCTGGCCCGAGCGTTCGAGGCGAGCGGCACGCCCACGCGCTTCGCACCACTGCCGTGCATCGAGGGACATGATGCATTTCTCGTCGACACCGAGCACTTCGGGCGGGTGATCGGGGGCTTCCTGGCCGGCTGAGGCTCCGGACGCACACTAAGTTCAATCGCGTGCCCAAGCGTGACGATATGGGCATAATGTCGCGCGTCACAGGTCGCCAGGGCGAGAGCACCTCGCGAGGCACAACGTGGAACGACGGCTGCATACCCGGCATCGAGCGCGCACCATCGTCTTTGTCAGCGTTCCCGGCGGCTGCCGAAAACTCTGCAAGGCGGTCAATCTGAGCGCCACCGGCGTGTTCATCGAGACGACGGATCTGGGGCTGCGCAAGGGGCAACAGGTCACGCTGTCGTTCGCCATCAATCTCGGCACCGTCACGAAGCTGCACCGGCGCACCGCGGTGGTCGCGCACGTCTCGCACGGCGGCACGGGGCTGATGATGGAAGGCTTCAACGCGGCCCGGGCCGGCTAGCGACCCCGGCATTGCGCGCCGGTGACCCCGGCGCGGGACATGTCCGAAAACGGCCAGTTCGGAGCCGCGCCGTAGAGTATGGTCACGGCCATGGACGACGCCCTGCCCTTCGACCGAGCCATCCTGGAGCGCGCCCGCCGCAGCCGCGACGCACGCTTTGACGGGCGGTTCTACATCGGTGTTCTCTCCACCGGCATTTACTGCCGACCGATCTGCCCGGCCCCCGCGGCTCATAGCCGTCACGTCCGGTATTTCGCCACCGCCGCCGCCGCCCACGAGGCGGGCTTGCGGCCCTGTCTGCGCTGCCGACCCGAGAGCGCCCCCGGCACGCCGGCCTGGCTCGGCACCTCGGCGGTGGTGCGCCGGGCCCTGCGGCTCATCCAGGACGGCGCGCTGGATGAGCTCAGCGTCACCGAGTTCGCCGCACGGCTCGGGCTCGGGGCGCGCCAGCTCGACCGCCTGTTCGCCCGTCACGTCGGTGCCTCGCCACTGGCGCTGGCCCAGACGCGCCGGCTGCATTTCGCCAAACACCTGATCGACGGCAGCGACCTGCCCCTGACGAGCATCGCGCTCGCCTCCGGCTACGGCAGCGTGCGGCGTTTCAATGATGCGCTGCGCAGCGCCTATGACCGCCCGCCGCGCGAGCTCAGGCGGCGGCTGCGCGCCGCCGGCGCGCAGCCGCCGGCGGGCGAGGTCAGCCTGACGCTCGCCTATCGTCCTCCGTACGACTGGGCGCATCTGTCCGCCTTCCTGCAGCTGCGGGCCGTCCCCGAAGTCGAGCGTGTCGAGGACGGCGAATACGCGCGGCTGATCCGCGCAGGCGCAGGACACGCGCTGATCCGGGTGCGGCCCCTCCCGGGCCGAGATGCGCTCGAGCTGCGGGTGAGTGGGGCGGCGCCCGGCGAGCTGCTGCCGATCAGCACCACCGCCCGGCGCATGTTCGACGTCGCCGCCGACCCAAGCCAAATCGCGCGCGATCTGGGCACCGATCGCCACCTGCGCACGCTGCTCGGCCGCCATCCGGGGCTGCGCATTCCGGGGGCCTGGGATCCATTTGAGTGTGCAGTCCGCGCCGTCCTCGGACAACAGGTCAGCGTCTCTGCGGCGCGCACGCTCGCGCAACGATTGGCCGAGCGCTTCGGCCAACCCGTCGTGAGCGGCGTCCCCGGACTGACGCGGTTGTTCCCTACGCCGCAATCACTCGCCGCTGGCGATTTGCGCGGGCTCGGAATCACCGGCGCACGCACCGATGCGCTGCGCACACTCGCTCGCGCCGTTTTGGCCGGTGAGGTGGATTTTTCGGCGGATGCCGACACGCTCATCGGACAACTGACGGCGCTGCGCGGCTTCGGCGCGTGGACGGCCGAGTACGTCGTGCTGCGCGCGCTGGGCGAACCCGATGCGCTGCCGGAGGGCGATCTGATCTTGCGCCGCATGGCCGCGGCCGCGGCGGCGCCACTCTCAGCGCGCGCACTGCGCCACCGGGCCGAGTCGTGGCGCCCCTGGCGCGGCTACGCCACCTTTCAACTCTGGTGCGCCGCGAGCGACGCGGCGCCCCGACGGGAGACGAGATGAACACGACGGATCACACCCGGTACTGGCATACCCTCGAGAGCCCCGTCGGGCCGCTGCTGCTCGGCGGGGACGGCGAGCGCTTGACGCGGATCGACTTCCAGGACGGCCCGCGCCCGCTGCGGCCGGCCGCGCACTGGCAGCGCTCGGCCACGCCGTTTGCCGCGGCGATCGAGCAACTCGCGCAGTACTTCGCCGGCCGGCGCCGCAATTTCGATCTGCCCCTCGCGCCGATCGGCACCGAGTTTCAGCAGCGCGTATGGCAGGCGCTGTGCGCCATCCCGTATGGGACGACCCTCAGCTACGGTGAACTGGCGAGCCGCATCGGTCATCCGCGCGCCTCCCGTGCGGTCGGGTTGGCCAACGGCGCCAATCCCCTGCCGGTGGTGGTGCCCTGCCATCGAGTCATCGGTGCCGACGGCGCGCTCACCGGCTTCGGCGGCGGTGTGCCGATCAAGCGGGCGCTACTTGCCCTCGAGGGAGCGCTGCCGGCTGAACTGCCGTACGCGGCGATCGCGGCGCGTTGAGTCTGCGTGCGCCCCGCGCCGGCCGCATCCGGCGGCGCGGGGCGCACGGACGAGTCAGTCGGCGAGCGGCGCTTCGCCGGCCGCCTTCAGCTGCTGATTGAGCTTCGGCACCTGCGTCTGCTGCAGATGCCGCCACTCGCGCAGCGTCGCGTCCAGCTGGCGAGACAGGATGCGGAAGGCCGCGCGCGCGTCCGGGCTGGGCGCGGCATCAGCGTCATCGACCGCCTGTTCGAGGTGGGTCAGATCCTGCGACAGCAGCACCAAGCTCTTCACGTTGCGCGGCGGACCACCACCGAACGCCGGCCGGTGCTGCGGGAACGGCCACTCCCCGGAGATGGTGCGCGCCGAGGCGTAGAGTCGCGCGATCGCCGCATGCTGCGCATCGCCGCCCTTCAGACGCAGATCCAGGACATCGAGCAGTTTCACGGCGGCGGTCTCGGCCGCCGCCGTACGCACCTGCGCGCGC
>JAKBBE010000208.1 GCA_021826035.1 Pseudomonadota bacterium
GGATCGCGGTGCAGGTAGTGGAACTCCCCGACCGAGGTGAACCCGGCCTCGAGCAGATCGGCATAGGTGTAGGTGGCGATGACCTGAAGATCGTCGGGGTCGAGGCGCTCGAGAAAGCGGTACATGAGCTCGCGCCAGGACCAGAAGTCGTCCGTACCCCTCGGTCCGCGCCGCTCCGCGAGGCCCGCCATGGCGCGCTGGAAGGCATGACTGTGCAGGTTCGGCACGCCCGGCAGCGCGAGTGCCAGACGCAGGTCCTCAGGGGTGGCGGCCGCGCCGCAGGCCACCTCGCAGATCAGTCCGGCGCGTACCGTCACGCGCACGTTGCGCCGCCACCCCGCGGACAGCCGTGCGGTGTCGAAGAAGAATGTCCGGTTCATGTTGCGCTCGGTCCGGTCGCGCCCCCGGGGGGGTTCCGCAATATGTCTAGGCATATTATGATTTGGCTAGGCAAATGAGAAGGCCCTGGCAGTGCAATTCGATCGTTTGTGGCGCGGTGCGACCCTGGCAACACTCTCGCCGCGGCTGCCGGGCATCGGTCTGATCGAGCGTGGCGCGCTCGGCGTCACGGCCGGACGGATCGTGTTCGCCGGTCCGGCCAACGAACTGCCCGCAGGCGCTCATGCGCGCGAGGACGTCGATCTCGACGGGCGCCTGGTAACCCCGGGTTTGATCGACTGCCACACCCACATCGTCTTTGGCGGCGAGCGCAGCGCGGAATTCGAGATGCGTCTCGCGGGAGCCGACTACCAGAGTATCTCCCGTGCCGGCGGCGGCATTCTCTCCACCGTACGCGCCACACGCGCCGCCCCGGAGCAGACGTTGCTCAGCACGGCCGCGGAGCGGTTGCGCGTGCTGATGGGTGAGGGCGTCACCACGGTCGAGATCAAGTCTGGCTACGGTCTAGAGGCGCAGCAGGAGTTACGCATGCTGCGCGTGGCGCGGGCGCTCGGACGCGAATTGCCGCTCGGGGTGGTCACGACGCTGCTCGCTGCGCACGCCGTGCCGCCGGAGATGGACCGCGGCGCGTACCTGCGCAGTATCCGCGAGGACATGATTCCGCGGGCGGCGGCCGAGGGCTTGGCCGACGCCGTCGACGGCTTCTGCGAGGGCATCGCCTTCAGCGCCGCGGAGCTGCGGGAAGTGTTCACGGCGGCGCGCCATCACGGTCTGCCGGTGAAGCTGCACGCAGACCAACTCTCCGACGGCGGCGGTGCATCGCTCGCGGCGGAATTTCAGGCCCTGTCGGCCGATCACCTGGAATGGACGAGCGAGGCGGGCGTCGCGGCGATGGCGCAGGCCGGCACCGTTGCGGTGCTGCTGCCGGGCGCGTTCTATTGTCTGCGCGAGCGGCAGCGTCCGCCCCTTCAGGCGCTGCGCCGACATGGCGTGCGCATCGCGCTCGCCACCGACTGCAATCCCGGGACCTCGCCGCTGCTCTCGATGCTCATGGCGATGAACCTCGGTGCGATTCAATTGGGTCTGACCGTCGAGGAGACACTGGCGGCGGTGACTCGCGAGGCGGCCTGCGCCCTCGGGCGCCAGAGCGACCTCGGGACGCTCGAGCCCGGCAAGACCGCTGACCTGGCGATCTGGAACGCCACCCGAGCGGCCGAACTCGTGTACTGGATCGGCCGCAATCCCCTGTATGCCCGCATTTGGAGGGGCCATTGACTTCCATCGTGATGACACCCGGCCGGGTTCCGCTGGCCGATTGGGCCGCCATTTACCGCGGCCGTCCCGTTGCCCTCGATGAGCGCTGCTATGCCTCGATCGCGCGCGGCGCAGAGGCCGTCACGCGCATCGTGGCGCGCGGGGAGCCCGTCTACGGGATCAACACCGGATTCGGCAAGCTCGCCAGCGTGCGCATCGAGGCGGCCGATCTGGCTCGTCTGCAGCGCAATATCGTGCTGTCACACTGTGTCGGGGTGGGCGAGACCATGCCCGCATCCGTCACGCGGCTGATGTTGGCGCTGAAGATCGCCAACGTCGCGCAGGGCGCCTCGGGGGTGCGCCCGGAAACGGTTCGACACCTCTGTGCGCTGCTCGAGCGTGACCTGCTGCCGATCGTCCCGGCCCAGGGCTCCGTGGGCGCCTCGGGCGATCTGGCGCCGCTGGCGCACCTGGCCGCCGTGCTGATCGGCGTCGGGGAAATCCGCCGACCGGACGGAACGCGCGCGCCGGCCACGCAGGCGCTGCACGAGGCGGGACTGGCGCCGCTGACGCTCGCGCCCAAAGAGGGTCTGGCGCTCCTGAACGGCACGCAGTTCTCGACGGCCAACGCGCTCGCCGCCTTGTTCGACATCGAGACGGTGTTTCAATCCGCACTGGTCACCGGCGCGCTGTCGACGGAGGCCGCCAAGGGCTCCGATACCCCCTTCGATGCGCGCATCCACGCGCTGCGCGGTCATCGCGGTCAGATCGAAACCGCCGCCGCGCTGCGCGCGCTCATGGCCGGCTCGGCGATCCGCGATTCGCATCGCACGGCCGACCCGAGAGTCCAGGACCCGTACTGCTTGCGTTGCCAGCCGCAGGTGATGGGCGCGGCGCTCGATCTGTTGCGCCACGCCGCCGGCACGCTCGCGTGCGAAGCCAATGGCGTGTCGGACAACCCGCTGATCTTCCCCGAGGCCGATGAGGCGCTCTCCGGCGGTAATTTCCACGCCGAGCCGGTGGCGTTCGCGGCCGACGTCATGGCGCTGGCGCTGTGCGAGATCGGCTCGCTCTGCGAGCGGCGCATCGCCATGCTGGTCGACCCGGCGCTCTCCGGGCTGCCGGCCTTTCTCACCCCGAGTCCGGGCCTGAACTCCGGGCTGATGATGCCGCAGGTGACCGCCGCGGCACTGGTGTCCGAGAACAAGCAGTGCGCGCATCCGGCCAGCGTCGACTCGATTCCAACCTCGGCCAACCAGGAAGACCATGTGTCGATGGCCGCGCACGCGGCGCGCCGCCTGCACCAGATGACCCGCAACGCCGCGGCGATCGTCGGCATCGAGCTGATTACCGCAGCGCAGGGCTGCGACTTTCACCGCGGTCTGCGCTCGAGCAAGGTGCTCGAAGCGGTGCGCAGCGCGGTGCGCACGCGTATCCCGCCGCTCGGCGAGGACCGCTATCTGCATACCGATCTCGAGGTCGCCGCGGAGCTGGTTCGTGAGCGGGCGCTGCCGCGGGCGGCCGCCGACGTGTCACTGCCCGCACTGGAGCCGACATGACCGAGTGGCTGGAAGTCGAGCGCGGCGACGCGCCGCTCGTGGTCACCTTTCCGCACACGGGTACGCAGCTTCCGGCGCCGATCGCCGACCGGCTCATCTCGCCCTGGCTCGCCCGCAAAGACACGGACTGGTATGTCGATCGGCTCTACGCGATGGCGCTCGCGCTCGGGGCCACCACGGTGCGCACGGCCATCAGCCGCACGGTGATCGACGTGAACCGGGACCCATCGGGCGCCTCGCTCTACCCGGGTCAGAACACCACCGAGCTGTGTCCGACCCATACCTTTGACGGGGAGCCGCTCTACCGCGAGGGCGAGGCGCCGGAGGCGGCCGACATCCTCGCACGGCGCGCGCAGTACTTCGAGCCGTATCACGCGGCACTCGCGGCTGAACTCGAACGGCTGCGCGCCGAGCACGGCCGGGTCGTGCTGTACGACGCGCACTCGATTCGCTCGCGCGTGCCGCGACTGTTCGACGGGGAGCTGGCGCACCTGAACCTCGGCACGAACCGCGGCACGAGCTGCGCACCGGCGCTGCGGCGGGCCCTCGAGCAGGCGTGCGAGAGTCCGAGCTTTACGCTCGTCACCGACGGCCGCTTCGTCGGCGGCTGGACCACGCGGCACTACGGCTGCCCGCAGCGCGACGTACACGCCGTGCAGATGGAGCTCGCCTGCCGCAGCTACCTCAGCGAGCCGGCCGTCCCCGGCACCGGCAACTGGCCGCCGCCGTTCGAACCGGCGCGCGCCGCGCCGTTGAGCCACGTGCTGCAGCGGGCCCTCAGTGCCTGTCTGGATTTCGCCCACTCTGCAACGGGAGTCGCCTGATGAGCGCAGATCGCAAGCCCCGGACCCGCCTCGACACCACCCGGGTCATTCACGCCCCCACCGGCACGACGCTCACGGC
>JAKBBE010000041.1 GCA_021826035.1 Pseudomonadota bacterium
GCAGGGCTTGATCGGGGCGACGTGGGGGAAATTCAAATCGGCGGCATCGGCCTTCACTCCGCCTTCGTCATCCTGAGTTCTGGCTCCGCTTTTAGGCGCGCAGGAGAGAGTTCCAAGGTAAACCAAGCTCGAGGCACTCTTTGAAGACTCATCTACATGCCGCTCTTGCAGTCCGTTAGTTTCCTGATCGAGCTGCTCATCGCTTCGAGTCTCAGTGTCTCACCCATTGGGGGTGGACCTTAGCCGCCGCGTCACGGGAGCTACACGGAGGTTGATGTCGATACCAGCGGTTATCTACGGCGCGCCGCCCGGGCAGTTAGGTTATCAGCGTCATGCCGGCGAACTTTGCCGCGCCAGTATCGAAGGTCATCGTTTTTCCGCAGCCCGTCGCGGCCGATGTACGCTCAATAAGACAGTCGGCGAAATCCGCACTGCTTGTCCGGAAGGTTCGCAGCGCCTGCGAGACCTGTTCAGCGCGCTCGAGGACGATCTCCTTTGCTCTCAGGAGCCCATCGAGCGCCTGAGAGACCTCTTCGCGAGTGAGGTCGTAGCAAGAGATGAGTACCCAGACCAGCTCAATGAGGGCAACCAGAGGCACAAAACCGGGAGTCTCCGATGTTAACGACTCGATGAGTCTCGACGCCTTCTGAGACTGCTTCGGATCGTCCTGCATCACGTACCGGACGAGAACGTTGGTATCGAGTCCGATCAATCGGATCGCTTCGAAAGACCTCAACGCGCCGCAGCGCCGCGCTTAGCAATGGCGGCGTTCATCTCGTCAATGGAAACCGTTCGCTTCGGCTTGCCGAACATGCCCTTCAGCACCGTCACCGAGCGCGTCGCGGGCACAATCTCAAAGCGACCCTGCTCCACCTCGACGAATTCCACTCGATCGCCGGCATCTAGCCGTAGCGCCTGACGCACTTCGATGGGAATGGTGATCTGACCTTTGCCAGTGAGCGTGGCCGTTGCCATAGTGATCTCCTTACTTTGAAGTAAGGATACCATACCCACCGGCCGGAGCGAATTCCATCGGGGGAAGCTGCCCTCGGGATGCGCTGGGTAGCTTTCTGGGTAATTCGCCGGGCGGCACTGCCCAAGTCTTTATTCTTAAGGGCCCTTTGCTCCACGTTCAATGCCTCTCCCGGGAACCAATAATTGGTTATTTTACAACAACTTAAATCCTATTCTTTGGTTGATTTCCGAGGCATTCGCGGACGCTTCGGCGGGTGAGTGCGGCCGGGTCATTGTTTTTATTCTTGATCGGACAGCGACGGCATCCTAGCAGGGCTTGATCTGGGGCAGTGGGGAGGAATTCAAATCCAATGCCCTCGCCCGCCCATCCGGCGCTCTGGGCGCGACCTCGGTGCGAGGGCTTCAGAAGGCCAGCGAAATCGTCATTCTCGGCCCGGGCGCGCCATGGGTGACTCGGGATACACTTCTATCTCACTATGAGCAGCTCCATTCGCGACCTGCGCAATCGCTTCCGGATTCCCCTGGATCAGGGCCGGGATTTCGGCGACCTCTACTCATTGTTCAGTCCAATGACTTCAATGAAAGCGCGATTCGCACAGTCATCTGTGCGGTCATAAGTTCGAACCTCCGCCTCGAGCGGGCGCCCGGCAACGTTCGGGTCCGCGCTCGTGCCAGCGGCCTGAGCCGAGATTCGGTGGTCAACGTGTCGCAGCTGATCACGGTCGACAAGCACTTGCTGACGGAGCGCATCGGTAGGCTCGCGCCGGACTTGCTGCGGGATGTGGATCTGGGCATCCGACTCGTGCTGGCCGTATAGCGGGAGCGCTCTGATCGACCCGACAATCGCAGACCGCAGTCGCTGCTGGCAACGGCTGCTTTGTGGAAGGCCAATGCAAGAGCCGAAGATCGGGTATTGCCCGATTGCGGAGTCTTGGCTCCTACTTCATTAAATCAGGCTATTGGGCTTCTGAAGTGCCAAGGGCTACTGCAGGTCGCACCCAGTAAAGCGGAGTTCGGGCAATTGAGACCGGTAGCTTCAGGCGTCGGGTTGGCCCCCACGTCGTCTCTTCAGCCACAGGACTCAAGTCATCCGCGGTCTCCGGATCAAAGGTCACCTCGGGAACGACTCCCGACTCATCCCAGTCGGGTGGATCGATTCGAAGGACGTCGGCGCCATATCCGGACAGAAAACGCGTGGCGCCCGGGCCGGCAAGGACTCCCGTGAGATCAAGAAACGCGAATGCCTGCTAATGTCCTGAGTCAGAAGTTCGCACGCAGAATCGCTTGATGCTCTCGAGGATCTGGTCCGCGGTCTTGGTCCATACGAAGGGCTTCGGATTCCGATTGTTGGCGGCGAGGTAGTCGCGAATGGCCCGCTCGAGCTCAACGGTGCTGCGATGAGTGCTCCGGCGCGGTACCGGAACCGCTGAGCGCAGCACAGCTCGGAGCGCCTGTTGGCGGCGGATTTCAGGCAAGCGGCCCATTTGAAGCCCTCGCCGCAGTGCGCAGTTTCCCCGCAGCAGGCTTTGTCGTAAAGTGAAGCAAACGACACACAAGGGACATCATGCGGACGTTGAACCAGCAGTCAAATCCCGTGGGACGCGTCGCCGCGTTCCTGCTTCTTGCACTCGTCATGTTGGCGGACATGCAGGCGGCACACGCTGACTTGTATACCGCGACCATCGCATTCAAGAAGAGGGATTACGCGCAAGCGTTTCCGCAGCTTCTGGCGTTGGCCCGGCTCGGCCAGCCGATAGCGCAACTCGCCGTGGCGTACCTGTACGCCGGCGGAATGGGCACCGCCCGCAGCGACATTGATGCCTATGCGTGGGCGACGCTCGCCGCGCAGAACGGTGAGGCGAAGGGCCTGACGCTCGCCCAGAAACTGCAGCCCAACCTGGCCCTGGCACCCGGATCACGAAAGATCGCCGCCCAAGTGACCGCCGCGTACACCCCGGCAGCACTCGATCGCACGCTGCTGCCGGACCTTCCGAAGCAGCGCGGCTCGGGCATCAAGGGCCCGACGCTGTGCGCACCGCAGCGGTTTGACCGCACCATCTACCCCCTGGAGGCGGAACTTCGCGGCATGCAGGGTCGGTTCGTCGTGCGGTTCACGCTGATGCCCGACGGCACCGCCCGCAACCCGCACGTCGTGTTCGGGTTGCAAGCGCGTCAGTTTGACGCGGCCGCGCGCGCGGGCGTGTTGACGGCGAAATTTTCACGCCGCGCCGCGGGGACACATCCGCTCAAGTGCACCGTGGCTCTGGAATTTCTCGAGCGACAGTATTCCGCCGACGACTATCCAGGACTGCAGCAGAAGCTCTGGCTCGCGCACGAAAGCGCCGCGAAGGGAAATCCCCAGGCCGAGACGCTTTACGGGACGTTGCTCGCCGGGTTACCGCAGGTGTTTCGCGAGAAGCGAACTCGTTTCTCGGCATGGCTCGTCAAAGGCGCTCAGGGGGGTGATGCGCTCGCACAGTACGAGGTGGCCGTCTGCCTGCAATCCGGCTTCGGCGGGTGTACGCCGGATAACGCCAAGGCGTTGCGCTGGCTGCACCTGGCCGCGGCGCAGAATGAGCCGAATGCCGAAGTTGCCCTCGCGCTGCGCGCGCTGCACGACGCGCCGGACGCGGCAAATCTTGCCGCGGCCCGGCGCTGGCTCGCGCAAGCCGCCGCCCAGGGAAACACCGCGGCGCAGTCCTATCTGTCAGCGCTGCTTGCGGCATCGCCGCAGGCCGCAGAGCGGGACCCGGCGCGCGCACTGCGTCTGGAGCAGAAGGCGTACCGGCACGTTGGCATCGATCCGACCGGCGAGGAGATCCGCGCCGCAGCCTACGCGACGGAGGGGCACTTCGCCCACGCCGTAAAGGTCGAGCGCGAGGCCATCGGCAAGGCTCGCAGGCTGGGCTGGTCGCTCTCGCCGTTGCAGCAGCGCCTCGCCCGCTACAAGTCCGGTCAGCCCTGGTACGGCGACCTGCTCGACTATTCCAGTCCCGCTCGGCTCGTCCCGGCCGAACCCGCATCACAGGCCAGCGGTTCGCTCGCCAGCGGGGCCGCGCGGGGCAAGTGCCCGCCAGCGCGTGCGCATCAGAACAGCGCCAAGCCCTTCGAGAGCGCGATCCACACACCGATGAGAAACGGCACGCCGACGCCGAGCCACGCCAGCGCCGTGCCGAAGCCGGGCTTGCCGCGTGCCGCAGCAGCGGCCTGCTCGGCGTTGGCCTGCTCGCTCTGCAGGGCCCGCTCACGCGCGAGTGCCTCGTCCGACATGTAATGCCGGTCGGCCACCGGGCGGATCAGGGCATTGCAGATGAGCCCGACGAACAGTAGGGCCGCCATGATGTAGAGCGTCAGGTTGTAGACCTGCGCGCGCGGGATGCCGTGATCGAGTTCGTACTGGCGCAAACTCGCAATGAGGGCGGGACCTGCGATGCCGGCGACCGACCAGGCCGTGATCAGACGGCCATGTATCGCCCCAACCATCTGGGTGCCGAAGATGTCGGCGAGATACGCCGGCAACGTCGAGAACCCTCCGCCGTACAGGGTCAGGATGATGCAGACGCTGAGAACGAACAGTCCCGGGGCGCCGAGGCGGCCCCAGGTCGGCAGCAGGACGTAGAGCACGATCCCGACCACGAAGAACGTGTAATAGGTTCGCTTACGGCCGATGTAATCGGAGGCTGCGGCCCAGAAGAGGCGACCCAGACTGTTGAACAGGCTGATCAGCCCCACCAGGCCCGCAGCCGCGGCGACGATCGCTGCCTCCTGCGCCCCGGGCGAGAGCGCCACCCGATGGATGAGCTTCGCCCCGAAGACGTCCTGCAGCATCGGGCTCGCCATCGAGATCACCCCGATGCCGGCCGTGACGTTCATGCACAGCACGAGCCAGACCAGCCAGAACTGCGGTGTCCTCAGGGCGCGGCCGAGGTGAACGTGGCGGCGGGTGATCATCGAGCGCTCGCTCTCGGCTGCAGTCGGGGTATATCCCTCGGGGTGCCAGCCGGCCGGCGGCACCCGAAATCCAAGTGCCCCCACCGCCATCACGACGAAGTAGATCACCCCCAGAATGACGAGCGAGGCCGCCACGCCCTGCGCGCCGTGGTGGGCGAAGCGGGCCATCAGCCAGACCGCAAGCGGTGCGCCAATCATCGCGCCGCCGCCATACCCCATGATGGCAAAACCGGTGGCGAGCCCCCGCCGGTCCGGGAACCATTTGATCAGGGTCGAGACCGGCGTGATGTAGCCCAGCCCCTGGCCGACCCCGCCGAGCACGCCCGCCCCCAGGTACACGATCCAGAGTTGGTGCAGGGCGACGCCCACACCGCCCGCCACGAGGCCCCCACCCCAACACAGCGCGGCGATGAAGCCCGCCTTGCGCGGACCGGCATGCTCGAGCCAGCCACCCCAGATCGCCGCCGAAATGCCGAGGACCGCGATGAAGGTCTCAAAGATGTGCGCCTCGGCCGGGACGCTCCAGTTGCACCGTGTCGTGGTGAGCTCGGCGAGGAAGCCCTGCCCGGCGCACACCGCGGGGTTGGCGTTGGCGATCAGATGCGCCATCGGCAGCCAGAACACCGAGAAGCCATAGGCCATCCCGATGCACAGGTGGATGCACAGCGCCGCCGGCGGCACCAGCCAGCGGTTGAACTGCGGCGTGGCGACGGTTCGAGCACGATCGAGGACGGTTACCCGAGTCACGATACCCCCCTTTCTCGCTCTGGTTTGCCCCCGGCGCCCGCCGCGGAGCAGGCGCATCAATTCAGTCTACCGGGTGCCGCGGCGCACGGGCGGCGGCGGCTCGGCTCGGTCGCCGGCGGTGTCGAGCGTTCGTGCCGCGATACGCCGCTGTTCCAGTTTGGAGCACCGCCGGGTTCAGTCCGCCGGATGATCGCCTCGGCGCACCGGTTGCGGTGCCGGGGAACCTCAGCGGCCGATGAGCATCGTGGCCACGGGCTTCCACCAGGGGCTGACGTACATCCAGATCGCCGCGAACTCGAGCCCAAGACCCCACAGGGCGCCAAGGACGTAGGGCCGATAGAGCCTCCCGCGCCGACCGATCAGGTCATAAGCCCCGAGCAGCAGCACCAGCAGGAAGTCGCTCAGATACAGCTGCGCCCAATTCCCCCAGTAGCCGTTGCCGAGCAGTCTCTCCAGACCCGGAGCCCACCAGCGGGAAAAACCCGCATCGGCAATGAAAATGGTGGCGAGAATGATCAGGCGCTTGTGCGCCGCGGGACTCTTGCGCAGCGCGATCGCCGCGCCGCCCAGCACCCCGAATGCCAGCATGTCGGCCAGCTGGATGCTGAGAAAGGACGGATTGCTCTGCGGGGTCACAAACTGGTGATTGTCGACAATCACTGAGGTCACGACACCGAGCACCAACATCGCGCCATACAGTGCCGTGCCAGCCATGCCTAACTCGCGGTGCAGATCTACTCGCAGGGCAGCCGCTGCGCCGGGTGTACATCCCCAAGCGCGGTAGCGACAAGACGCGCCCTCTGGGAATCCCCGCCATGATTATCCGTGCTCAACAGGCCTTGCATTTGCAAGGTCTTGAGCCTGTGGCGGAAACACGAGCCGATCCTCATTCTTACGGTTTTCGTCGGAGTCGAGGTACGCAGGATGCTATCGCACACGTGTTTAATTTGTTGGCGAGAAAGGTCTCGGCGCAATAGATTTTTGAGGGAGATATCAAAGGTTGCTTCGACAACTTCGGACATGGATGGATCGAAGATCACGTTCCGATGAACCGGAAGGTTCTCAGGGACTGGCTCAAAGCTGGATATGTGCAATCCGGGAAGCTCTTCCCGACGGAGGTAGGCACCCCGCAAGGGGGTATCGCCTCGCCGACGATCGCAAACATCGCGCTGGACGGTTTGGAGACGGTGCTGACTGAGCGGTTTGGCTCAACGGCAACAGCTATCAACCGACTCCGCGTGCGGTTGGTGAGATATGCGGATGACTTCATCATTACTGGTAGCTCGAAAGAGCTGTTGGAGGTTGAGGTCAAACCGTGCGTCGAGGCATTCCTCGCCAGACGGGGTCTCCAGCTTTCGCAAGAGAAGACTAGAATCACGCACATCTCGGAGGGTTTCGACTTCCTCGGACAGAATGTACGCGAATATGACGGCAAACTTCTCATTAAACCGTCGGCCAAAAACATAAAGGCGTTTTTGCGTAGCGTCCGGGAAGCCATCACGGTGAACCGCTCGGCGAAGCAGGAAACCCTGATTGATTTGCTCAACCCGATGATCAGGGGTTGGCCAATTATCATCGGCCCGTCGTCGCAAAGAAGACGTACGCGGCGGTGGATCACCACATTTAGCGAGCGCTATGGCGTTGGGCACGACGCAGACATCCAAACAAATTGCCAGACTGGATCTCGGAGGAAATACTTCCGAACTCAGGGTCCGCGGCACTGGGTGTTTGCGACTTAAGCCCGAGGGTATAACGGCGAACCGAGAACGCTGTCGCTGATCTCAGCCTCAGACACTCGCATCGTCCGGCACGTCAGAGTTAAATCGGACGCTAACCCATTCGATCCGGCTTGGGACTCTTACTTTACGCGGCGCCAACGCTCGCGGATGTTGGAGCGGCTACAGGCGCGTGGCTTCCCTAGACGAGTCTGGCAGCAGCAACACGGCAAATGCCTGGGATGCGATCAACTCATCGACGAAGATGACCGATGGGCGATTCAACCCGCTGTTCCGCTCAAGACCGGTGGTACTCGCTCACTCAGCAACTTGAAACTGCTGCACTCTAGTTGCCGACGTCCCTTCCGCATCGCCACGAAACTAGCTTTTGTGCGCGATCACTGGGTGCCGGCTCCATGAATATGGGGCTTCCTTCATGCTTGAGCCGGATGCGGGGCCAACTCGCATGTCCGGTTCTTAGAGGGGCGTGGGCCGGCAATGGTCCGCGCCTATTCGACCAACGCTCACGCCGAGTAACAATCGTGGCGGGGCAATGCGAGGGGCTGCGACTCCTTTTCGGGTAGCCGTGGTGTGTACAGTTCGATTAATGCTGCCGGAGATGCCTTCTGGCAAGTTAACGTTGAACGTGCCCTCGAATGTATCCTCGTCCAAAAGCGAGCCCGTTCACCCCCTTGACTATCCAGTGCATGCGTAATATCTTTCTTACACGTATCCACCGGAGCTGAACGCTGAGGACTACAGGGGAACGCCTGCTGGCTGTACTGGGGGCGCTGGCCAATCCGCATCGGCTGCGCATCATCGGAGTGCTCAATGCAACGGGCCGTGAGTACGTGAGCCAGCTTGCGCGAGAACTCGGCATCAGTCGGCCATTACTGCACCTTCATCTGCAGAAGCTGGAGGCTGCGGGCTTGGTCAGCAGCAAGCTCGAGCTTTCCCCCGAAGGCAAGGCGCTCAACTACTTCGAAGTGACTCGATTTGCGATAGAGATCACGCCGGCAAGCATCTCTAAAGCCATAGCGACGCTCCCGACAGAATCAAATTGAAATAGGGGTTCGGTATGACGGCTGTCGATGTTCCAGACATCATTTACGCGTTGGTCCTCGGCACCATGGTGATCCTCGGAGTCAAATACATCTCCGGAATTATTCAGGCCTGGGCCGTCGGGGCAAGCGAGAAACAATACCGCGCTCTTGCCGAGAAAGCCGCAGCCGCGCAGTCGGAAAGTCAGGAAGCCCTGTCCGCTATTCAGGCGAAGCTTTCCAAGATGGCATCGAGTCTGGGGGAGATCGAAAAGATTCTGAAGCAGGTCGAATGAGATTACACGTCAACTTCCCGTGAAAGGGAGCGAAATGTGAATACCATGTCCAGCTTGCGGCTCAATCTCCTGCGCGTGTTCTATCTCGTCCTGGTGATCGGGATTGGACTGGAAATGCACGTATGGTCGAAGATGATCTACCAGGTCTATTCAATGCGACTGGATTCCGGGACAGTGATCTGCATGCTGTTCGCTCTTTCCGTGCTGTCAATCTTGGGCCTGCGATACCCGTTGAAAATGCTGCCGGTGCTGTTCTGGGAATTGACCTGGAAAGCCTCCTGGCTGCTCAGTGTGGCACTGCCGCATTGGCTGCGGGGGCAGTGGAGTAAGGATCTAGGGACAACTACATTCGAAGTCGGGATGATCGTTATCTTTGTCCCGCTCGTTCCTTGGTCCTATGTCTTTGAGTATTTCGTGAAGAAGCCAGGGGATCCATGGTGGCGACATCCGACGGCGAACCCTGTGGACGCGTGATCGCCTTACAGACTCGATGACAAACGAAATTGCCAAACCGTTATGAGCTCGTTAGTCGCCGGTGCGAGCATGGGGATCCAGGCTAGTGTCGGTCGATCATCTGGGCGAACTTCTCGTAGGACTTGAGGCGTTGCCACCAACATGATCTGTGCAGAGTTTCCCTAGCAATGCGCCACTGCGCTCACCGATGCGCGATCCGGTCAGGAGTCGATGCACGCCGCCTGCGCGGGCGCGTCTCAGTGGATGTGAGTTTCGCGTAGAACATCGAGCACGTCGTGCGTAAATCGAGCGATGGCGAAGTGATTCTGCAAAGAATCGAAACCACGCCTGACAACGATGACTCGGGCAGACGGCACGATGACCGCATATTGGCCACGGCTGCCGTCCATGGCAAAGGTCCTCGGCGGCAGGCCAAAGCGCCGACCGAAGACCCAAAAGCCCGCGCCGTACCGCGGCCAGTGCGGATTGCTCGGCTGTGCTCCGCTGGTGCTCGACACGTAGCGCACCCAGCCCTTCGGCAGAAGCCGCTTGCCGTCGGCAATGCCGTGGTTTTCATAGAGCAATGCGAGGCGCGCCGTATCCCGCGCCGTCATCCACACCTCGCTCGACATCACATAGCTGCCCTGCCAATCGGTCTCCGGCGTCGTGTGCGTCATGCCGAGCCGCCACAGCAGCTCGGTAAAGGGAAACGCAAGCGCCTGGCGTCCGAGCGTCGTCATCAGACTGTATGTGGCGAGCAACAAATCGTCGTTCGCATAGTTGAATCGGCTGCCCGGCTCGACCTTCAGCGGCGCCACCGCGGCAGTCTGCGCGACCGTCGAGCCCCCATAGTAGACCGACACGGTGCGGTTCCCCGGGCCATCCGTCCAGAGCCCGGAGTTCATCCGCAGCAGCTGATCCAGGGTGATTGCGGCACGCGGATCCCCGGGATGACGCCATTGCGGGATGTTCGCCGGCATCGAAACCTTGATCTGGCCGAGTTCGACCGCCCGGCCGATCAGGGTTGTTGCGAGGCTTTTCGCCATCGACCACGTGCGCTGCGGCGTGCGCCGCGTCAGGCCGAGGGCATAGCGCTCGGCCACGATGCGTCCGTCGAGCAGAACGATCACGGACGACGTTTTGGTCCCCTTGCCATAGGTCAGACCGTCGAAGGCTCTGCCGACGAGCGCATCGAGTGCGGCGGCCCGCTTGGCGGACAACTGCGCGCGGGCATGCATCGCGCCGAGCGGCCACGCCGCGCCAGCGAGCGCAGGTGGACTCAGTGCGCGCGGCAGTCCCGGCAGCAGACGCGCCACGGTGAGATTTGCCCCAATCGGCAACTGCGTACAGCCGAGCAGCCTGCGCCAGACGGCGATGCGCGGCGGCA
The DNA here is from genome assembly GCA_021826035.1 of Pseudomonadota bacterium. Next base: position 10,565 of record JAKBBE010000041.1, read on the forward strand.
TGCGCGCATCGAACTTGACGCTGACACTCCTCGTGGAGCGATCAATGCGGGTCGGCCATGCATCGAATGTGTATCGCCATCCGGGAAGATCGTCGCGGTCAATGGTGGCTGCGGGCATATGAGCGACGAAGGTGTCGCTGCAGACGATGAGCGCCTTGTAACCGGCCGCGATCTCCCGCTCGCGCAGGGCCCGTTCGTGCGCGCTCGCCGACGCGCCGGTCATGCCGAGGAGCAACGCCGAGATTGCCCCGGCGGCGGAAATTCGCGTGACTCGCATGCACTGACTCCCCCGTCAAACCCGATGCGTCTCGGTATCGGTCAACATCTTGCTTAGGCCAACCGGGCGAATGCACATCTGCACTCTGCCTCGAATCATCACTGTGGCTTGGCGCGCGTACGCCCCGAGCACACGGTTTCCGTATGCACCCTACCCCATCATGGAGATACGCCGGTGTACGCGCAGTGTCAATCACATCGCCCGTGCACCACCGGATGGGCGCTGAGCCGATGCGGCGGGCGGCGCAGCGCTGGCCGGGGCGCGTCCCGATCCACCGTTGAACCGCGGGGCGGGCTGTTTTCCAACAGCCCGGGCGCGACGCGCGTTCCGGGGCGAGCCGCGGTGTGCTGTCGGGATGCCGGCGCGCTGGCGCCGCGGCACGACGGCTCACGTCGCGGTGGGCACCGCTCGAGTCCCGTCCGCGGCGGCGTGACGGCCGGGCAGCAGCCGGGCGGAGTTCAGGATGAAGATCAGCTCCGAGGCGACGTGGATGAACGCCGCGAGCAGCGGATTGAGCAGCCCCAGGGCAGCGAGCGCAATGCCGAGCGCATCGACACCCAGGGTGCCGGCGAAGTTCACCCAGATGATCCGCCGCGTGCGCCGTGCCAGAGCGAGCGTATCGGCGAGTCTCGCCAGATCGTTGCCGAGCAACACCACATCGGCGCTCTCCCGGGCCACATCCGTTCCCGAGCCCATGGCGACGCCAACCTGCGCTTCGATCAATGCCGGCGCATCGTTGATGCCGTCGCCGACCATCGCCACCCTACGCCCATCAGCGCTGAGGCGCCGGATGTACTCGCGCTTCTCCTCGGGCAGCAGCTCCGCGGCCACCTCGACGATGCCGAGCTGGGCGGCGACCGCTTCGGCCACCGCCCGCGCATCACCGCTCAACAGTACGGTCCGCGCCCCCAGCGCGTGAATCGCGGCGATGGCCTCGCGCGCCTCGGGACGGATGCGGTCGGCAATCTCGATGGCGCCAAGCAGCACCCCGCCGCGCGCGACGTAGATCTCGGATGACCCACGCGCTGCGCTCGCGAGCGCAGCGGGCACGGCAATCCCCCTGTCCCGCAGGAGTGCAAGATTCCCGACCAGCGTTCGTTCACCGCCGACCGTCGCATCGATGCCGCGGCCGGGCTCGTAACCGAAATGCTCCGGCTCACCCACCGTGCGCCCCAATGCGCGTGCGTGCTCGACAATGGTCTTGCCGAGCGGATGCTCCGAGCGCAGCTCGGCCCCTGCGGCGACCTCAAGGAGCGCCATCGGGTCGACGCCTGCGCTCGGGTGAAGCGCGCGGATCTCGGGCTGGCCGAAGGTCAGCGTGCCGGTCTTGTCCAGCACGACCGTATCGACCTGCCCGAGCAGTTCCAGATAGAGTCCGCCCTTGATGATGGCCCCGCTGCGCGCTGCCCGCCCGATCGCCCCCAGGATCGCGAGCGGGGTTCCGGCGGCGATGCCGCAGGCGCCGGCGACGATGATCACCGAGATCGTGGAGCGAATATCGCGCGTCACCAGGTAAGTGAGCGCGGCCGCACCAAGGGCGAAATAAACCAGATAGCCGGCCAGGCGATCGGCGAGCCGCTGCACCGGGGCCCGCGAGCGCTCGGCCTGCTCCACCGCCTCGATGATCTTGCCGTAGCTGGTGTCACGGCCGATGCGCTCGGCGCGGAGCTCAAGTGCGCCCGACTGATTGATCGAACCGGCGAAGACCGCAGCGCCGGCCGTTTTCTCGATCGGCAGGGATTCCCCGGTAATGCGCGACTGGTCGACGAACGAGTGCCCGGCGATCACCGTGCCGTCCACCGGGATGCGCCCGCCCGGATTGACCAGCACCGCATCGCCCGGGGCCAGCTCCGCCGCGTCGATCTCGGCGACGGCGCCAGCGCGCCGGACGGCGATCGCGCGCGGCAGAAAATCGAGCAGCTCGCGGATCGCACGCCGGCCGCGCGAGACCGTCATGCCCTCCAGGACCTCGGCGACCAGCACGAACAGCGTGATGACGAGCGCGGTGAAGAACTGCGCGATGGCCGCCGCCGCGACGATGGCGAGCGTCATCGACAGCTCCATGGTCATGCGCCGCGCCAGGAGGTTCTCCAGCGCTTCGGCGAAGATCGGCCAGCCGCCCACGGCAAGGCCGAGGACTCCGATCAGGCTGACCGCGCCGAACGGCTCCCACACTCGCCACCACACGGCGGCGGCGGCGAGCGCGACCAGCACGATGCGCGCAGCCTCGGTCCACGAGAACCCGTGCTCGTGCTCCTGTTGAAGATCGTGGTCGTGCTCGTCCTCGGGGCGGAGCCCGCAGTGCCCGGCGTCATCGGCCGCGAGCGGCTGCCCAGGACCGTCCGCCGGCCTAAGGCCAGCAGGGGGACCGAGGGGACGACGGTGCGGCTCGCTCATGGAAATCCTCAAACAGCGCCGGCGCAGCGCCTAGCGCAGGTAGGTCCGCACCACCTCGATCAACTCATCCGCGCCCGCGCGGCGCTCGGCATCGCTTGGGATGTCGGGATGGGCGAGATGGGTCTCGATGTGGTCCGCCATGACCTCCACCATCAGACCGTTGATGGCCCCGCGGGCGGCGGCGATCTGCTGCAGCACCTCGGCACAGCCGCGTTCGGCCTCGAGCGCACGCTCGAGGGCTTCGATCTGACCGCGGATGCGCCGCACCCGGGACAGCAGCTTTGCCTTTTCGCGGGCGGTATGACTCATGGCGCCGACCCAATACTATAGAGGGGTATTGTACGGATCACCGGGTCGCCGCACAACGGGTTTGACTGCGGGCACGCCGCGGCCGCGCCCGGGGGCACGAGCCCCGCCTGCGCGGGGCAAGTCGCCTCAGGTGTTCGCCGGCTCGGGGTGATGCGCCTGACTGCACAGCCCGTGGTCGGCCAGGGTCGCGATGACACGGCAGTCTCGGATCCGTCGACCCGGGCGGTGCCTCAGCATCCGCTCGAGTTCCCCGCGCAGACTGTTCAGCATCGTGATGCGCCGGTTGACCGCCTCCAGCTGGCGCTGGGCGATGGCATCGGCGCACGCACAATCGGCATCCTCGTGGTCGGTCAGCGCCATCAATTCGCGGATCGCCGGCAGCGGGAAACCCAGCTCCCGGGCGTGCCGGACGAAGCTCAGCTTCTCGCGGTGCGCCTCGCCATAGCGCCGTTGGCCACCCGCGGTACGGATCGGCGCTGGCAGCAGTCCGATCTGCTCGTAATAGCGGATGGTCTGAACCTTGCAGCCGACGCTGCGGGCGAGCGCGCCAATCGGCACGGTGGGTTTGCGCATGCTTGAAGCTCTAGTCGCTGTAGGTTCTAGGATAGGACTGAGCCCTGAGCGGCTCAAGCGCCGCGCCCATCCTCCTCATGTCACCCACACCGACCCATCCGACCGATCACCCGCACGCCCACGAGGACGAGCACGCGCATCATCACGCCCACGGCGCCAGTGAGCGCCGTCTGCGGGTCACCCTCTTCATTCTGCTGGGGTTCACCGCCGTCGAAGCCGCCGGCGGCTGGCTCGCCAACTCGATCGCGCTGCTGGCCGAGGCCGGCCACATGCTCGCGGACTGCGGCTCGATCGGGCTCGCAGTGCTGGCGCTACGCGCCAGCCGGCGCCCGGCCGATGCCCGCCTGACCTATGGATCGGCCCGCTACCAGACGCTCGCGGCCTACACCAACGGCCTGGTTTTGCTCGCCCTGACGGCATGGATCCTGGCCGAGGCGCTCCACCGGCTGCTCGCACCGCCGGCGGTCGACGGCAAGCTGATGCTGCTCGTCGCGCTCCTCGGCGGTGCGGCGAATCTCGCGGCATTTATGACCCTTTCCGGCTCAAGCTCGCTCAACGAGCGCGGCGCGCGCGCTCATGTCCTCAGCGACCTGCTCGGCTCGGCCGGCGCCGCGGGCGCCGCACTGCTGATCCTGGAGTTCGGATGGACGGTGGCCGATCCGCTGTTCTCGCTGTTCGTATCGCTGATGATTCTGCGCTCGGGCTGGCAACTGACGCGTGATGCCGGCCACGTGCTGCTGCAGGGCACCCCGCAGACGGCTGACCCCGGCGACCTTACCCGCGATCTCGAGCGACTCGACGGGGTGCGCAACGTCCACCACCTGCATGTCTGGTCATTGACGGGCGAAGCCCCCGTGGTGACGCTGCACGCGACAGTCGATTCGCGATCCGATCAGCAGGTGCTTCTGGAGCGCATCCTCGAGCGTCTGCGGGACCAGCACGGCATCACGCACGCGACGATCCAGCTCGAAGGCAGCCCGTGCCCCGATGACGGGGGGCATGGCTGCCATCAGGCCTGATGCACACTGGCGGACGTGGCGCGCAGCACGCTCGAGCGGCCCGGCGCGCCGGGCGCTATCATCGATCCTTCCGCCCAGAAACTACCGGCCGGAACCCCATGAGTGCACTCTCCCTGTTCGGCCTGGTCGCGGTCAGCGCGATGCTGTTCTTTTATTCCCTGGAGGACCGGCATCCGCTGTGCATCCTGGGATTCGCCGTGGCGTGCGCCCTGGGCTCGAGCTACGGATTTCTGCAGGGCGCGTGGCCGTTCGGGATCGTCGAGGCGGTGTGGACGCTCGTTGCCCTGCGACGCTGGCGGGTGAAGTCACGCGAGCGGCGCCAGACTTGAGGGACCGCCCCGTGTGCCGCCCCGTTACCCCCCCCCACTGGCTCATCCGCGGGCTCAACACGTAGACTTCCGCCCGTGAGCCATCGCAAGACACCTGCACCGAAGGTCCTAAAACATCAATCCTACCGCTCCATGCCCTGGCGCAATGGGCGCGGCACAACCCTTGAGATTGCCCGCGAGCCGGCCCGTGGGGCGGTGTTCGACTGGCGGTTGAGCCTCGCGGATATCGCCGAAGACGGCGAATTCTCGACCTACCCGGGTTACAGCCGGGCGCTCGTGCTCGTCGACGGCCTCGATCTGCGATTGCGCTTCCGCCGACACGGTCACAGCTTTCTCACGCCCACCAGGCCCGCCATCCGCTTCGAGGGCGCTTGGCAAGCCCGGTGTGCGATCCCGCAGGGGCGCTGTACGGATCTGAGCCTGATCGTGCACAAGGGCGCGGCGGCGCACCCCGCGGCCATCGTGCGTGCCCCTAGGGTGATGCTGGTCAAGTCCACCCGGCGCGTGGCACTGCCGGCGAACCTTTACACCGCCGTGTTCGTGCTGGACGGAGCGGTCGCGACCGGGGAAGTCACTCGCACCCGGCTGCCCACGCTGCGAGGTCGCGACACGCTGTTATTTCGCCCCGGTCCGCTGCGTACGCTGCTGGTGCACAACCGCGGTCGATCCCCCGCGCGGCTAGTCGTCCTAAGCTGGCGTCCGAGCCCTTAGGCGCCGCAAATAAATTTCGGGCTCATAATCTCCGACGTCAATCCGGCACCAGGGCCTGCGCGCCGATCAGGGTGGCGCGTTGTCAACGTTGCGCCACACGGTCCTCGAAACAAAGTCTGCCGCGCCGTACTTGCCGTAGGTCGCCGTCGAGACAAGCGCGAACGCGTCATACGGATGCCAGCTTCCCGCGGTGCTGATGCGGTGCTGGGTGGCACTGCAAGCGACCGTCACTGAATAGCCCGGCAGCGCCGGGGGAGCCAGCGACGCCGTGACACTTGCCGGCGCTAAGGGACACCAACCCACCCCCCGATGGAGCGCTTGGTAGACCCCAAACTGGATGCCGCTCTGCGCAGCAGAGCGATCCCGCGCCGCGAGCAGCTGCAGATCGACGCTCTGGTACTGGGACATCGCGACCTGCACAACGAACACCCCGAGTGCCGCGAGCACGACCAGGAGAAAGATAGCCACGACCAGCGAGAACCCGGACTGGGTACCGCGGGCGGCCGACGCGCTTGGCAGTGCGCAACGGCTCATTGCGTGTACTCCGTCGGCGCCTGGACGAACACCTGCACGGACTCCCCGCCGCTCGAGACAGTGACGTTCAGAATCGCGATTTCCCCAAACTGATAGTTCTCAAGCTGCGCTGACACGACGGAAAACGGTCCGCAGCTCGTGACGTCATGGGCGATAACCGCCGCGACCCTGCCCGGTTGAGCAGGCGGCGGCACCCCTTGGGCGGGCGTCACCGCGTAGTCGCTGTAGCGCGTGAGCGTGCCGGCGCCAGCGTCGCAGACGTAGCTCACCGGCGAGCTGACCAAGTAGGCATTGTGATCGGGCCGGCTGTTGGAGATTCCATTCGAGACGAACGTCATGGGACTGTAACGAACCCACAGCTCGCCCTGCGGGCGCGCTGTCAGGAGCGGTGAGTTGCCGACGACGCTCATCGCGCACGGGCGCGTCGCGCAGAACGGCCCACTGTCGTATGCATCCTGACCGCCGAGCGGATTGAGGCCGAGATTGCCGACCGACAGATACGGAGCTCGCGCGGCCGCAAACAGACCCGATTCACTGGTGAATGGACCCATGGTGTAAAAGCTGCCGTCGGCGCTGCCCAACACGAGCTCCTCATTCGCCGCGGCGGGATCCCCGGTCTTCTCCCCGGAGCCGTAGTAACGTGCCACTCCATCCGTGGCCAGCATCTCCAGCGCCCAGCGGTTACCGCCGCCAGCCACGCGCAGACTGTTCGGCAACGCTGTGCGCGCATCGGCCGTGACGGCCTGCGCAATCCGGATCGCCGAATCGCTGAGATCGGCACGACGCGTCTGCGCGAAGTACGATTCGACCGGTGCATCAAGGAACAGCACAACAAAGGACATCACAACTGCGGCGACAACGATCGTGACCAGCAATTCGACCAGCGTGAAGCCTCTGGACGAACCGCTCCCATGCAAACGCGGCGACCGGTTCATGCATTGGTCCGATAGCCGCTGAGCGTGACGGTGCGCCCATCCGGCGCTGTCACGGTGACGACGACGAGGTCGGCCGCGACGCCCGCCAGCACGCTCGGCGTCACGCTGACGGCGACATCATAGTTGGCGAGCGCAGCAACGACATTGCCGCTCGCATCACGCACCCCGGCCTCAATCATTCGGTTGTAGTCGCCAACCCACATCTGCGGCCGCGAGCAACCGGGGCTGCAGGCCGCGTCGTTCCCGAAGGGTTTATCGAGGATCTCATTGAGATAGGATTGCGCGATGAGCGTCGCCTGCGCCTGCACCATGTTCTCGGCACTGCGTTCCGCCGTGCCGGCCAGCACCGCGAGCACCCCGCTGAGGGCGATTCCGATCACCACGATGGTCACGATCAATTCCACCAGCGTGGCGCCTCGGCAGCGCGTGGCATGTTGCATAATCAACTCTCTACGGCGCCGTGACGAAGCCACTGACCGGATCGATCTGCACAATCAGCGCAGTGCCCACCGGCGGTGTGCCGACAATCGCGATACGGGTCGGCCCGCTCACCGCCATGAGTGCGCCATTTGGGCGAAATTCCAGCGTTGCGCGCGCAGCGACGTCGGCGTCGCCCGGCGGTGTGCCCTGCAGCGGAACGCCATCGGCCAGCCGCACCGCAATGCTGAATGTCCGTGGATTGGCGCAGGTACCCTGGGGCGGGAGCCTCGCCTGATAGCCCCTCCCCTGGCGGATTGAGAGCTGCACCGGGCAGTTGCTCGCGCGTGCGACAGCTTCGGACTCCCGGATGGCGCCTGCCAGCTCATCGGCGTAGCCGCGTGCATCGAACGCCGAAGCGTCCATCAGTTTCGGCGCTGCGGTCGCGCTCAGGATGCCAAGGATCACGATGACGCAGATCAGCTCCAGCAGGGTGAAGCCTCGGATGAGTTCCTCGCACCGCATCACGCTGCGTGCTCCCCGAACGGGACGGCCCGCCATGGCGGGCCGCCCGTCGAGTCAGTTGGATTTCAGCAGTCCGTCGACCAATTGGTCTGCGTCGTGTCCTTGTAGGCGACCAGCGGGGGCACGGTCGCGCTACGGGCTGCTGCATAGGTCACGGCACAGTTTCCAGTCGGCGCACCGTTGACCGCGAAGGAGATCGGGCCGGCGCCCGTGATCGTGTAGCCCGACGTGTCCTGAAGCAGTGCGCCGATGGATGCCAAGGTGGCCGCCGGGTAGCCGTACTGCATGGCGATATTCACGCCGTTGACTTTAATGGTGCCGGTGGCTCCCGTCTGGTTCGTCGCTTCGGCGATGCCATGGGCCATGGTCGCCGCGCTCTGCAGGCTGCCATTGATGGCCTGCATGGCGGATACCCGGGCCTGGTCCTCTAACCCCATGAACTTCGGTACGGCGAATGCCGCCAGGATCCCGAGGATCACAATGACAACGACTAGCTCTATGAGCGTAAAGCCGCTTTGTTCAGTCCGGTTCATCGCTAAAGCTCCCTACTGAATATGTAACCTGTTGCCAACCATATCGGTCTCGGTACGCGGCGCGAAGCGCCCGAGCGACAAACTGTGATGCGAATCGAGGACCACGCTGCGGTTTAGTGACCCTGATCACGCGGGACTCCCTGGCTATCCGGTCTACTGGCCGCCGGCGCCGACCTTGGCGATGAGGTTCCACATGGGCAGAAAGACGCCCAGCGCCAGGGTCAACACCATCGCACCCATGAAAATGATCAGCACCGGCTCGATCGCCGTGCTGAGGGTTTTGACGGCGAAGTCGACCTCCCGTTCGTAGAAATCCGCCACCTCGTCGAACATGTCGGGCAGCTCGCCGGTTTCCTCGCCCACCGAAATCATCTGCAGCACGAGCGGCGGAAACATCCCGACCTCCGCAGCCGCGCGCGAGAGCGGCTCACCGCGTTCCACGCGGGTGCGCATCTCGAGCATTCGCGCGCCGAGGTAGTCGTTCCCGCAGACACGAGCCACGCCGGCGAGCGTCTGCAGCATCGGCATTCCGGCCGTGATCGAAATTGAAAGCGTGCGGCTGAGGCGGGCGAGGACGGCCTGGTGTGCCAACGGACCGATCACCGGCACCTTCAGCAACGCGCGGTGCCACCGACGGCGCCCGCCCTGCGTACTCACGTACGCGCGTACCGCGAGCACGAGCAGCACGGCGCCGCCGAGCACCCAATACCAGTCCTTCTGCGCGATGGCCGAGGCGTCCATGATGATGCGGGTCGGCAGCGGGATGTCATTGCCCAGCGCCCGGAATAACGGTGCGAAGCGCGGAATCACGAAGGTGGTCACCACGCCGATCGCCGCGCTGATCATCGCGAGCACGACCAGCGGATAGCGCATGGCGCCCCTGACGCGGTCATGGATGTCCTGCTGCTGACGCAGATAGTCCCCGAGCCGTAGGAATGACGCCTCGAGCGTGCCGGTCGACTCCCCGACGCCGATGATGTCGCGGTAGAGTTCGGGAAACACACGCGGGTGGCGGGCGAAGGAGTCCGCCAAGCTGCGCCCTGACTCCAGGCTGTGTAGCACGTCCTTGAGCGCATCGCGCAGGACCACGTTATGGGTCGTCGCAGCCAGTCCACGCAGCCCGCGCAGCAGTGGGATGCCGGACTTGACCACTGTGTACATCTGGCGCGTAAACAACACCAGGTCCGCCGTGCTAGGCTTGCCGAAGCCCAGGCGTCGCGCGATCTGTCCCAGATCGTCTGACGCGCTCTCCGCCGGACGCGGCAGCGCCGCGATGTTGATCGGGATGATCCCGCCTTCCGCCAGGCGGGTCGCCACCGCCTCCGGCGATTCGCCCTCCATGAGCCCACTCACCGCCTGCCCCTGGATGCTGCGGCCCTTGTATTGATATCGGTTCATCGTCCCTCAGTCCGCATCGAACGCTCCGGTCAGCGGTCGCCGGACGGCGCATTGGCGGCGAGCACCTCGGCGAGCAACGGGTCGCTCGAGGACAGGTCTGAGCGCCGCCCATGGCCCCCCTCCTCGTCGGTGCCGCTCGCCACGGCAAGCGCTTCGCTGAGACTGGTCACCCCGTGCCGGGCCAATTCCAGGGCGCTGCGCCGCACCGAGACGAATTCGGTTCGCGATCGCACCGCACTTTCGAGCCGCTGCAGCTCACCACAACGCACCGCATCGGCAAACGCACGGTCGACCTCGAGCAGTTCGTACACCGCCATCCGGCCGCGGTAGCCGGTCAGATTGCAGTAGGTGCAGCCGGAGCCCGCCTTAAAATCCGCATCGTCGGGATTCAGGGCGAACTGCGCGCGCAGGAGGGCCGCCTGGTACGGCTGCGGCGCAGTCGGGCGCGCACAGTTCTCGCACACGCGTCGCACCAGACGCTGAGCTACGATCCCGCGCACGGCCGCGGCGATCATGTAACCGAGTGCGCCCATATCGAGCAGGCGATGCACGGTGGCAATTGAGCTCATGGTGTGCAGAGTCGAGAGGACCATGTGGCCGGTAACCGCCGCCCTCAGGCCGATGTCGACGGTCTCGCGGTCACGCATTTCTCCGACCAGGATGATGTCCGGGTCTTGCCGCAGGCTGGTGCGCAAGACACGCGCGAAGTCGAGTCCGATCTTGCCGTTCACCTGCACCTGGTTGATGCGGTCAAGGCGGTACTCGACCGGATCCTCGACCGTGATGATCTTGCTGTCCGCCCGGTTCAGATACCCGAGCGCGGAATACAGAGTCGTCGTCTTGCCGCTGCCCGTCGGACCCGTGACGAGCACCATTCCGGCACTGAGCTCGATCAGCTTGACAAACCGCTCGAGCATGGGAGCGGGCATGCCCAACGCCTCAAGCGGCATCAGGTTGGTGGACTGATCGAGCAGGCGCATCACGACCGACTCGCCGTACTGAGTCGGCATGGTCGAGAGACGCACGTCGATCGTCTTGCC
>JAKBBE010000209.1 GCA_021826035.1 Pseudomonadota bacterium
ATCAGCCGAGCCACCTGCCGAGCTACGCGATCATCGATCTGACGGTGGGGCGCAACTTCAGTCGAGACCTGCAGGTCTCGGTGACGGCGCTGAACCTCACCAACAAGCACCTGATGACCGACAACAGCCTGACCTTTGGTGGAGTGCACTGGAACAATCCGTTCCAGATCTACGCTCAGCTGCGCTATCAGTTCCACTACTGAGCGCCGCGGCGCCGCCAGGGACGGCGGCGCGAGGGCTCACCAGAAGGTGGCCACGATCAGCGCGGTGAGCACCAGCAGTCCGGCCCCGAAGAGCGTCACGCTGCGCGGGGTTCCCGGACGCTCAGGGCGGGCGGGCGCCGCCGCGACGCCCGGTAGCGTCAGGCTCGCCAGCACGAGCGCCACGAGCGAGACGGCGAAGCCGAGTCCGGCGACGTTGAGGAACTGGACGTGCGCGATGCCGAGGATGGCCAGTGCATACAGCAGCGCGCCGAGGGCAGTCCCGGCGATGAGGCCGGCGAAGGCGCCGCGGGCATTGGCGCGCGGCCAGAGCACGCCGGCGAGGAACACGGCGGCCACCGGCGGGGTGAAATACGCGAGCACCGCCTGCAGGTACTGCCAGAGCGAGGGGAAGCGCGCGATCTGCGGCACCCAGGCGGCCGAGAGCAGCATGGCGAGGGCGGTCGCGATGCGCGCGGCGCGCACCGTGCTGCGCTCATCGAGGTGTGGACGGGCGCGGCGGATGAAGTCGATCGAGATCACGGTGGCGGCGCTGTTGTAGGTCGCCGACAGCGAGGCCATCAGCGCACCGAGGAACGCTGCGAGGAACACGCCGAGCACCCCGGGCGGCAGGAGCGTCAGCGCCAGGCGGATGTACACATCGTCATCGCGGTGCAGATGCGCAAACAAGGCCCGGCCGGCGAGCCCGGGGGCGACGATGAGCAGCAGCGAGGTGAGCTTCAGCGCCCCGGTGAGGAGCGCGCCGCGCTGGCCGTCGGCCACCGAGCGGGCGGCGAGGGTGCGCTGCACGACCGCCTGGTTGGTGCACCAGTAATAGAGCGCGAGCACCGGCATCCCGAAGGCGAGTCCGGTCCAGGGCATGTACGGGTCGCGGGCCGGCAGCACCAGGTGCAGGTGCTGCGCAGGATTGGCCGCGAGCACGGCGTGCCAGCCGCCGGCGGCGTGGATCGCATAGCCGGCGAGCAGACCCGCCGTGCCAATCATGACCACCCCCTGCAGGGCCTGGGTGCGCATCACCGCGCGCAGTCCACCGGTGAGGGCGTAGAGGGCGGCGAAGAGCGCGAGCGGCGGCACCGTGGCGATGAACGGCAGATGGGGCAGCAGCGCGTGCACGACCAATGCGGCGCAGTAGAGTGAGCCGGCCGCATCGAGCAGGATGTAGAGCAGGATCGAGAGCGCGGCGAGCCACACCCGCGCGCGCCGGTCGAAGCGCCGCTCGAAGTACTCCGGCACGGTGTAGATGCGCTCGGCGAGCAGGCGGGGCAGCAGCCACAGCGCGAACACCACCAGCGTGACGGTGGCCACCCAGTCATAGTTGTACACCGAGATGCCGAGCGCGAACGCCGAGCCGGTGATGCCGATCAGGGCGCTCGGGGAGAAATTCGAGCCGATCACCGACAGGCCGATCATCGGCCAGGACGCGCGTTGCGAGGCGAGGAAGAACTCGTTGCTCGACACGCGACGGCGCGCGCCGCTGAGGCCGATCACGAGCACGCAGGCGAGGTAGGCGACGACCACGGCCCCATCGGTGAATCTCAACGCCAACGACCTCGCGGTGCGCGCCGGTGCGGTGCGCGATCCGCGCAGTGAATAACATCCGCCGCTCGGTTGTCGAGTCGCGCCGCGCGCGGCGTACGCGCGGATTGACAGTGCCGCCGCGGTGCACGATACTTAGAATTGACTGGAAACGTTTCCAAATAGGCCGGGTCGCCGTGTGCCGCCCGGTCCCGGAGAGGTCCTGCGGGGTGCGCCGTCCGGCCCGCCGCACGGTGCGAGCAGCGCCGGCGGCGTGCGCATTGGGGGGAAATCCGCGAGGGGTGCGCCGCGCCGCTCGAATCGATCGAGGCCCCGAGCGCCGGGGGTCCTCTGGAGTTCAAAGAGTGATGCATCGAATCAGGGGATCCTTTGCGCCTGCAGTGCTGCTGCTCGGTGCGCTTCTCGCACACGGCGCGTGGGCCGGCACGGCGCGGCCGTGGTTGAACCCGAAGCTCTCGCCCGATGCGCGCGCCGTGCTCGCGGTGCGGGCCATGACCGAGCGCGAGAAGCTGCGCCTGGTGTTCGGTTACTTCGGGTCGGTCATGCCCGGCACCGCCTACCGGCCGCCGCGCGCGGTGCGCATGGGCTCGGCGGGTTACGTGCCGGGGGTGCCGCGGCTCGGGATCCCGCCGCAGTGGGAGAGCGATGCCGGGCTCGGCGTCGCCACGCAGCGCGCCTCGAGCGACGTGTTCCGCCAGAGAACCTCGCTGCCCTCGGGGCTCGCGACCGCGGCGAGCTGGAACCCCCGCCTCGCCGAGCGCGGTGGGGCGATGATCGGCGCCGAGGCGCGTGCCTCGGGATTCAACGTGCTGCTCGGGCCCGGGGCGGACCTGGTGCGCGAGGTGCGCGGCGGGCGCGACTTTGAATACGTGAGTGAGGATCCGCTGCTCACCGGGGTGATCGCGGGGGCAGAGATCCGCGGCATCCAGTCCCAGCACGTCATCGCGGTGCTGAAGCATTTCGCCATGAACGACCAGGAAACCGGCCGCACGGTGTACGACGCGCAGATCGGACGCGCCGCGGCGCGCGAGTCGGACCTGCTCGGCTTCGAGCTCGCCATCGAGCGCGGGCATCCCGGGGCGCTGATGTGCGCCTACAACCGCACGCGCGGGCACTACAACTGCCAGAACCGCTGGCTGCTGCGCCATGTGCTCGATCGGGACTGGGGCTTTCGCGGCTACGTGATGAGCGACTGGGGCGCCACGCACAGCACGGTGCGCTCGGCGCTCGCCGGGCTCGACCAGGACTCGGCCTCGAGCGTGTTCGATCAGCACCCGTACTACGGAGCGGCGCTGGCGCAGGCGGTGAAGGACGGCCGGGTGCCGCAGCGCGTGCTCGATCAGATGGACGTGCGCATCCTGCGCTCGATGTTCGCCGTCGGAGTGGTCGATCACCCGATCCGGCGCCAGGCGCACATCGATTTCGCGGCCGACCGGGCCGTGGCCGAGGCGGACGAGGAGCAGGGCATCGTGCTGCTGAAGAACGCCGGGGGCGTGCTGCCGCTGGCGAGCACCGTGCGGCGGATCGCGGTGATCGGCGGCTACGCCGACCGCGGCGTGATCGATGGCGGGGGGTCTTCCACGGTCTTCCCGGTCGGGGGCAGCGCCGTGCGCGGTCTCGGACCGAAGGGCTTCCCCGGACCCGAGGTGTATCTGCCTTCCGCTCCGCTCGGGGCGATGATGGGCGAGGCGCCGCAGGCGCGCTTCCGCTACGCCTCGGGCCGCAACCTCGCGCACGCGCAGCAGGTGGCGAAGTGGGCCAACCGGGTGGTGGTGTTCGTGACGCAGTGGGCGGCGGAGAGTATCGATGTGCCGCTGAACCTGCGCACGCAGAACCGCCTGGTGGCGGCCGTGGCCCGCGCCAATCCGCACACCGTGGTGGTGATCGAAAGTGGCGGGCCGGTGCTGATGCCGTGGCTCGGCCAGGTCGCGGGCGTCCTCGAGACCTGGTTCCCGGGCACCGGCGGGGGCACCTCGATCGCGCGGGTGCTCTTTGGCGCGGTCGATCCGTCCGGGCATCTGCCGGTGAGCTTCCCGGCCTCGGTGGCCGAGCTCGCGTTCCCGCATCTGCCGGGTGCGGGTCTGGCGCCGGGCACTGCGTTCTCGGTCGACTACCGCCGTCAGGGCGCGGCCGTCGGCTACCGCTGGTATCAGCTGAAGCATCGTCAGCCGCTGTTTCCGTTCGGGTTCGGGCTGTCCTACACGCGCTTTGCCTACCAGGGACTTCAGGCGGCCCTCGAGCACGGCCGTCTGATCGTGCACTTCACGGTCCGCAACGTCGGCCACCGCGTCGGCGCCG
>JAKBBE010000210.1 GCA_021826035.1 Pseudomonadota bacterium
GCGGCGCTGCCAGTTGACGACGACGAATCGGCCGTTCGGCTTCAAGATCCCCGCCACGGCGCGCGCGAGGCGCTGCGGATCGGGCACTCCATGGAAGGTGTTCGCCATGAAAACGAGATCCACCGGCCGCGGTACGAGGGCGGCGAGGTCGTAAGCATCGCCCTCGATGAACGTGCAGTGGCCGGCGTCAGCCGCCGCGACTTTCGTCCGCGCCAGCTCCAACATCCGCGGATCGATGTCGATGGCCGTGACCCGGGAGGCTTGCTGGGCGATCGCTGCCGTGAAATGACCATCCCCGCAGCACAAATCGACGAGTTCCAGGCCCGGCTCAATTCCAAGATCCGCAAGGACCCGCCCCGGAGCGGGCCATAGGGCGCTCCACCAGTCGCGATCGGGCATCGCCGTCCCCGGGAAGGAGTCCTCAGCGATCACGGCGGTTGCGCGGGCGCGCGGTGGTGGGCTCGCGTTCCAGCGCCGCGATCAGCGGGCAGCTCACCGTGCCTCTGTTGCAGCGGCACTGGTTGACGAGACCCGCGAGCGCCCGCTCCACGTGGCGCAGCTGCGCCAGCCGCTCCCGCACTGCGGTCAACTTCAGCGCGCCCAGCCGTTCGGCTTCGCGGCAGTGCCGGCCGTCCTCGAGGGTGAGCAGGTCTTTAACCTCCTCCAGGCTGAAGCCCAGTCCCTGGGCTTGCTTGATGAACCGCAGTCTGCGGGCGTGCGCCTCGCTGTAGCGCCGGATGCCACCCGGTGGGCGGCGCGGTTCCTCGAGCAAGCCGCGGCGCTGGTAGTAGCGGACAGTTTCCACGTGGACGCCCGCCTGTCGTGCCAGCGTCCCGATCGTGGGTAACTCGGGCATATTGACTCCGTACGTGACTACGGTCATAGAGTACGCCCATCGCAGAAGTGACGACAGGAGCCGAGGCATGAGCGCAGCACGCGATCGCTCCGCCGCACGGCCGACGCGGCGGCTGCTGTTTCTCGCCCGCATCGTGGCGGCCATTGGGATCGTCTCCGGTGGCGTGATCCGGCGCTCGCCCCTGGCCCCGCGGGTGCGGGGAGCCTGGATCGGCATTCTGACGGCACTCGGCCTCCCCGATCCTCTCCATGCGCTGATCACGCCCTGACCATCGCCGCCGGAGCCGCTCATGACCCCCCACTGCATTCTTCCCCGCGCCACCGTCATTTGCCTCGGCGTCATGCCCGTTGCGGCGCTTGCCGTCGATACCTCGGTGGTGCCCGATCTGTACCACGCCGGTCGTGTGCGCTGCGGCCCGATCGTCACGGGCACGCTCGCACACGTGACGGACGTGAAGTCGCTCGCCGTCAACCCGCCGAATGGCACGGCGAAGGTCGTCGCGGCGGTGTCCGACCACTCAGCGGCGAGCGGGGTGGCGACGCGGATCAAGGCGCTCACTCAGCGCATCTGCGCCGTCAGCCTCACGTCGTCGTCACAGAAATTTCCGGAGCTAAAATATGAGTCTCGGGACACGAATTGCGGATAAGGCCGGCGTGCTCGGCAGCATCGTCTCGGCGATGGGCTGTGCGGTGTGCTTTCCGGCGCTCGCCAGCCTCGGTGCGGCCCTCGGCCTGGGTTTCCTGAGCCATTTCGAAGGGCTGTTCATCCGCATCCTGCTGCCGGCATTTGCCGGCATCGCCTTGCTCGCCCAGGTGGTCGGAGGATGGCAGCAGCGTCGCTGGCGGCGCGCAGCGCTGGGTGCGACGGGTCCGGTTTTGGTGCTTGCCGCCGTGTTCGTGATGCGCGCCTCGGGCCACCGTACCGGCTGGCTGCTGTATCCGGGCCTCCTGTTGATGGTCGCGGTATCGATCTGGGATGTGTTCTGGCGACCGCGCAATGCCTGCGACGCGACCACCCGCGACACGGCCGGGAGCGGCTGACATGGATACCGATTCATTTCGAGAAGAGCGACCCGTTGCGCACCGTGGTCGCGACGGTGATGCTTCCGGGCAGGGGGGACGCGGCAGCTCGTCGTTGCCCTTATTGCTGCCGAGGTTGAGGACATCTGCACCGCACTCCTTGGGAACATCATGAACGAACAGACCCTCGCCGTGACCGGGATGACCTGCACGGATTGCGCCCGGCATGTCGAGAAGGCGCTCCGCAGTCTCTCCGGCGTGCACAGCGCCGAGGTGCACTATCCGCAGAGCACCGCGACGATCCAAAGCGACGCCCCGCTCTCGATCGACACGTTGAATGCCGCGCTGCCCAAGAACTACAGAGTCAAGTCTGCGTCCCCCCCGGAGGCGCATGATGCGGTACGGCCGTCAGGCCCGCGGCGTGGCCGGGCACCGGAAGCCGTCAGCGTCTCGCGGCGCGAGCGCGCCGGCACTGAGGCGCCGCTGAAGATCGCGGTCATTGGCACGGGCGCTGGCGCGATGGCGGCCGCCATTACCGCGGTCGAACGCGGCGCGCAGGTCACGCTGATCGAGCGCGGCACGATCGGCGGCACTTGCGTCAATATCGGCTGCGTGCCCTCCAAGATCATGATTCGCGCCGCGCACGTTGCTCACGCCCGCAGGCGCAGTCCCTTTGATGCCGGCATCAGCGCCGGCGTACCGCAGATCAACCGCGAGCGGTTGCTCGCGCAGCAGCACGCTCGTGTCGAGGCGCTGCGCGCGGCCAAGTACCAAGGCATCATCGACAGTCACCCGAACATCACCCTCCTGCGTGGCGAGGCGAGCTTCAAAGACCGCGAGACATTGAGCGTCAAGTGCCAGGACGGTGATCAATGGACCGTGCACTTCGATCGCGCCCTGATCGCCACCGGGGCGCGTCCGGCCCTTCCGCCGCTTCCCGGATTGCAGGACACGCCCTACTGGACCTCGACCGAGGCCCTCTCGAGCGACACGATCCCACCGCGGCTGCTCGTGATCGGCTCCTCGGTCATCGCCGCGGAGCTCGCGCAGGCCTACTCACGGCTCGGCAGTCGGGTGACGCTCATTGCACGCAGGACGCTGTTCTTCCGCGAGGACCCCGCCATTGGCGATACCTTGGGCCAGGTGTTTGCCGACGAGGGGATCGAGGTCTTGCGCCAGACCCAGACTCATGCCGTCGCGCACGTGAACGATGAGTTCGTGCTCGAGACCTCGGCCGGAACTCTTCGAGGCGATGCGTTGCTCATTGCCACCGGCCGGACGCCGAACGTCGAGGCGCTGCATCTGGATCGGATCGGCGTCAGAACCGGCAAGGACGGCGTCATCGCCGTCGATGAGCACCTGCAAACCAGCGTGCCACACATTTACGCGGCAGGGGACTGCACCGATCAGCCGCAGTTCGTGTACGTCGCAGCCGCAGCGGGCTCGCGAGCTGCGCAGAACATGACCGGCGCCGAGGCGACACTCGATCTGCACAGCATGCCGACGGTGGTGTTCACCGATCCGCAGATCGCCACAGTCGGCCTGTCGGAGGCCGAAGCGCAGCTGAAGGGCATGAAGACGGAGAGCCGCCTGCTCACGCTCGATAACGTGCCGCGCGCTCTCGTGAATTTCGACACCCGCGGATTCATCAAGCTGGTCGCCGCAGCCGACACCGGCCGGCTACTCGGTGTCCAGGCGGTCGCGGCCGAGGCCGGTGAGCTCATCCAGGCGGCGGCGCTGGCCCTTCATCACCGCATGACGGTCGTCGATCTGGCTGGCCAGCTCTTCCCGTACCTGACGATGGTGGAGGGATTGAAGCTCTGTGCGCAGACTTTCACCAAGGACGTGACGCAGCTGTCCTGCTGTGCGGCGTAGCGCAAGAGCGCGGCTGCATCAGGTCTATCGAGGTCGACCGGCCGCTGAAAGGAGCCGCCCTGGCGCGCGCACTGTTGGGGCGCGCTTGCCGCTCCGATGCGCCCCGTACCGCCCGCTGCTGTTCACGGCTGTGCTTGCAGGCGCTAGTGTTTTCAGTGGGAAGTTCGCATGCACCACGGCCCGAGGCTCTTGAGGATCTCATCCGTGGTCCGGGTCCATACGAAGGGCTCTGCGCTGCGGTGCTTGGCCGCGAGGTTCTGGCAGATGGCCTGCTCGAGCTCGACG
>JAKBBE010000211.1 GCA_021826035.1 Pseudomonadota bacterium
TGCGCGCCAATCAGAGTGTGTCGCTCCGTTATTCGCCGAGCTGGCTCGCTGAGGGCTTTGCGCTCAGCGAGGACCTGCCGCTCATTGACGAGGAATTCGTGCCGGCCGTGCGTAACACGGTTGCCGGTGCAGTGGACGATGCCCGGCCGGATCGGTGGGGCGAGCGCGTCATCCGCTTTGTCGACAAGCCGCCCCGGCTGTCCCTGCTCGAGTATCTCTACTACGCCGGAGATGATCGCTTCGGCGCGCTCGGTGTCTCGACCTCGGCCGAACGCTATCTGCCCCGCCGTCTCGGACCGCTTCCGGTACTCGCTGAAGCGGACCAGATCTATCAACTGGTGCGCTGTATCCAGGACAGTGAGCCGGTGCCCCCGGCGCTCAAAAGACTCATCTCACCGGGCGTGACCCTGGGGGGCGCCCGTCCCAAGGCGCTGCTGGAGATCGATGGCGAGCAGTGGGTGATCAAGTTCTCCGACGGCGAGCCCGCGGACACGCCGCTCATCGAGCATGCGACAATGACCCTGGCGCGTCGGGCAAACATACGCACCGCCACGAGCATGGCGGTGCGCCTGACGGACGGCCATGCCATCGCGATCAAGCGCTTCGATCGCAGCCGTGGAGAACGGCGGCACTGTCTGTCGGCAGCGGTAGCGCTGCGAGCGGCTGCAGAACCGTTCGGATATCCTGAACTTGCGCAGTTGCTGCGCCGCAAGGGCGTTGCGCGCGACGAGCGTTACGTTGCGGATATGCAAGAATTGTTTCGCCGCATGATCTTCAATATTCTGATGGATAACACCGATGATCATGAAAAGAATCATGCGCTCATCGTGACCGCAGACCAGCAGTACGAACTCTCTCCGGCGTACGATGTGCTGCCCGCGGGTCAGGCGCTCGGGTTTCAGCAGATGCGCGTCGGGCAGCAGGAAGCGGACTCGACTCTGGAGAATGCGCTTTCGATGTCGAACCTGTTTGCCCTGAAGCCAGACGATGCGGTAACCGAAGTGAACAGGGTCGCGGCAGTGGTGAGTGGCTGGAGAGAGCATTTTCAAGCGTGCGGGGTGACGGCCGCGGACATCGAGCGATACGCCGATCAGATTGATCGGCCGTTCCTGCGGCAGCAGCGGGAGGAACGGTGGTCAGGGCGCTCGCGCTCCTGAGGCTGGGCGGGACAGTATCGGAGTAATCCGGACTGCTCTGGCGCTCTCGCGTTCCTCAAAGCGACGATGCGCCGTTATTGTCCGCGCTCTTGCGGCAGGGAAACGACTCCGATGCCCAGTCCGAAGGGTCGCAGCAGCTTCTCCAGCGTCTTTGTCGTCGGTGCGGATTGTCCGCGCTCAATGGTGGCCAGCACCTTGGGTGCGACGCCGCACAGTGCAGCATATTCGGCCTGGGACTTTCGCGTGATGAGCCGCAGGGTCTTGATGACCTCGGGAATGCTCATGTGCGCTTGCGGGATGAGGTCGGCGAGTTTGTCGCGAAGCCCCTCGATCTCGCCGCGGCTGAGGTTGCGATGTACCCGTTGCATCACTCAGGCTCCCAACTCGCCAAGGGCCGTGGCGAGTCTCTCGATCTCGGAGCTCCGTCGGTCCACGACGTCTGCATCTGCTCCGCATTCACGCATCAGATCGGGCAATGTGCGCAGCTGAACGACGGTTTCTCCCGCAATGGCCGCAAACTCAGAGGCGGGCGGCTGAAGTCCGGCCTCTTCGAATCGGATGTCCAGCAGTTCGCAGACTCTCCGCCACTCTCCGCCGCCCGGCGCTTCTCCGTCCCAGCGGATGACGCGCGCGATGGCTCGTGCGTCGAGATAGGCCGGACCGAAGTCGTAGATCGGGGCGAGCGCGATCGTCCCGTCCACGTCCTTCAAGAGCGCCATGTTGCGCCCATGATTGTCCCGATTGCCGAGGGCCAGGTTGAACAGATCGCGTCGGACGTATTCGCGAAATTCCCGGGGAAAATCCGTCACGTGTTGGGCAAGAGCAATGAGCACCTGATCGTGCCGCACGGCGGACGTGGCCGAGTCGATCACCCCCGTGACGGAATAAAGGCTCTCGACACCCAGGCGAATTTCTCGTGCGCCAACGATCCGCCGGTCGAAGCGGGGGATTAAAAGCGCGCCTGCGCTGAACGTGGGGAGCTCGGGCGTGACGCGCAGACCGCAGCGCTGTGCCACCTTCTGGTACACGGCTTCGTGGCGCAGGATGTCCTCGGCGCGGTTGCCGGCCTCAGTCACCGGAAACTTCAACAACGCATACCGTCGCGGGCAGAAAGCCAGCGCTCCGTTGTCGGGGTGCCACTTGCCGTACTCGTCTTCGACGATCCAAAATTTCGGTGCATCACCCTGGGTGTCCGTGGCCCCCGCCACCGCGGCACCTAGCGCCAGAGCGTAGTCGACGAACACGTCACCGCGCTCGATCATCTCCTGAAGAGCGAACCCGGGGTGCTCGGCATGCGCGATGCGTGGCTGCGCCGGGTGTACCCGTAGGTTTCCCACGGGATTCACTGCGCCGCGTTCCAGCAGCATCCAGGGTGACTGCGGCGCCGGTGAATCCCGCTCGATCCTCCTGCGTGCCGCACCTTGCGGCAGCAGATCGACGAGGAACGAGGGCCAATGTGCCAATTCGCGCACTCCCAGGTCTACGGGCGCTCGCACGGTCAACGCCCGGTAATCTCGCACTAGGAGGTGCTCTAGGGCGTAATCGGTTTCGTAGCGGATCCGAACGGCGCCCTGGAGGGAGAGATTTTCCGTCGTCGGTTCAACCTCGGCGCAGGCGTGCCACGTACCGTCCAGATGAATCTCGAGTCTCATAATAAGTGTTATTATACACTATTAATGACGTAATAGCGACTTAAAAGCACATTTTTAAACCATTTATAAAAGTCGGCGATAGAGCTGTTTCGCCCGCCATCAGACTGCGGCGCGGGCCGCCCGGCGCAGTGTGGCGGCCGATGACGCTCGAGGGGCCTGTCGAAGGCGCTCGGTCGATCCGCAGCCCCGGTCTGCGGTCCGGCCCCGCGCCGCGTGTGGCGGCCGGTCATCCCGGGGCGCTTGCAGCGCGCCCTGAACCGGATGCTCGTCGAACGGTACACCGCGAGTCTTTTGGGCGCCGTCGGGGCCATGGCCGAGTCTCTCGATCTTTACATCAACGTCCGGCGCCACTTTGGGGTGCAGCGTGTGGCGTTGCCCGAGGGGCACGCGATGCCGGGCGCACTCATCTCCCGGATCGAGCGTGCCTTCTCGCAAGGTCAGGGGGCGGGGCTGGTGCACCTGGCCGCGACCGAGGTCACGACCGCGCTACCGCCCGGACTCGCCTTCGCGCGAGTTTGCCCAGCGCTACGTGACCCGGCTGTGTCATCCCGGCGATGCCGGGCCCGATGCGCCCGGCGTCCTGTGGCGCTGCCGGGCGAGGCGGAGCTCGAGGCGCTGCGGCTCGCCGCACCGTTGATCAGGGGTTGGTGCGCACCTCGAGCCTTTCGGCCAACCACAGCTTGATCAGCGACTGGCGGGTCACGCCGAGCCGACGCGCCTGCCGATCAATGGATTGAACCATCCATTGCGGGAAATCGACGTTGACGCGCTTGATGTCGATGCCGGGTCTGTGGGCGCGTTGCACGTCAAGATGTTCGAGGACGCTCTCTCCAGCGTCGAATTTCTGATCAAATCGCTTCGCTTTCATAAACCTTCACCTCTTCAACGCGAGCGCGCCGCACCGAGATCAGTCGGATTCCCGCGCTTCGTCGCGTGAAAATCGCGGACCAGTGGTGCCCCGCCCATTGCGCGATGGCCAGCCATCTCGGCTCGTCCATCGCCCGGGCAGGAATTTCGATCAGGGCAGGGTCCTGCCAGAGCGCTTGTGCCTCATCGAAGTCGATGCCGTGCTTGGCCTTGTTGGCCTCGCTTTTCTGCCGGTCATATTCGAAGTCCATCGCGTGGGATGGTCTAGTATAAAAACTGTATAAATATTACACTATTTTTT
>JAKBBE010000042.1 GCA_021826035.1 Pseudomonadota bacterium
GCGGCCGCTACACACCGGCGCTGCGCCGTTACCTGTTCGTCCTGCACCGGGTACAGGGGCATACCGTCGAGCTCAACGGCCAGGTGCTCCCGCGCCTCGCCAATCCTGCGGCGCTCAGCCGTTGTGCACACGCGTGCTGGGCGAGGGGGCACAAGGCAGCGACCGCGCTCACCTATATCGCGCTGCCGGCCGGCAAGCCTTACCGTGTGCGCATCGACGAAGCGCTCCACTAGCGGGAGCTGGAATGGACCCGATGGCCGGCACTCGCGCTTCAACAGCGGTCCAGTTCGCGCGTGCGTGCGGGAATTTCAGGAACAGCCGTGCATGAATCGCCGCAGAGCGGTAGGTGCCCGATCGGGATCACCGGGAGGCCGAGCGGACGGAGGATCGACGTGGCGAGGACTGAAGGTGCATCTTCGACACGACCATGGAGAGTGGCGCGCGTCGCGCCGCACTCCGCTGTTTCAGCTCAATCCGTTGAGCGGCGCGCTCCTTCGGGTTCCCGGTCACCACTGGGCGCACGGCGACAACCATGGCCACGGGCCGGAGGTCTCCGGCGACTTGCGGGCGTCGTCTGACCGTCATTCGCAATCCGCCGACTCCGTCTCCGTCCCCGCGACGCCGCGGATCCGCGGTTGCGTCGTGACGAGAGCCGCTATCGAGCATGACGGTGCCACGATCCGTGCTGTGATCCGGGAGGCACCGAACGGGATCTCCACCGACCTAACCGACCACGTCGATGCCATGGCGGGCCTCGTCACGCCCGGCGGGCGGAAGAACGGGGCCAGACACCCGATCCCTCCGGATCGCTGCGGCGACGGTAGCACGAGAAATGCGGTCCTGACGGAAGCGTACGGCGCGGTAGACCGAGAGCCCGAACATCACATCTGGAGCAGCGGCCCCAATCGCGTTGCGCCCACCGTCAGCGGCGCACCGCCGACTGCGACAGTGGACGGGGTAGGCTGGTGTGGTTCGTCAGCGCCCCATGGCGTGACGCTCGAACCCTACTCTGAAGAGCGGCCGCGCTGATTGCATTCACAACAGCCGCGCGAATTGCGGAGATTTCGGCGAGCACCTCCCGCGAGGATGGCCGGGCGACACGAGCAAGAAAGGCACACCGATGATCAAACATCAATGGGGATTGCGGCGCCGCGCCGTGGCGCTGGCGATTGCAGGACTGACGTGCGTGCTCGCGGCCTGCGGTGGCGCCGCCGCGCCCGTCACGGCCATGCCAGGTGCTGCGGCGGGTACGGTGAGCAGTGCGCCGGCGCCGATCGACACCGCGGCGCTGTTTTCCGACCAGGGCTCGATGTACGACAGTGACTCCCAGCCGGGCGCGACTGATCCGGTCACCGTCACGTTGCAAACGGCACACGCGAACGTCACCAGTGTGAATCTCGAGTACTACGATACCGCGGACGGCGCGTTCCACTACATCGCCATGCAGGTTGCTGCGCAGGATCCGACCGGTCAGTTCGATGAGTGGCAGGGGACAATCCCGGCGAGCGGATCGGAGAAGTACTATCGATTCGAGATCGGCAACGGCAGTGAGACGGTGTGGTACAACGCCGAAGGTGTCAGTATGACGGCGCCCGCGTCGGGGGACTTCTTCGTCATTCCGGGATTTCAGACGCCGAACTGGATGAAAGACGGCGTGATGTATGAAATCTTCGTCGATCGATTCTTCGACGGCGACCCGACCAATGATGTGACCAGCGGACAGTATACCTATGCGGGGTGCGCAACCGAGCAGCACGCCTGGGGTACGAGCGTCTATGCGACGGTCCCGGGGTGCAACGGGGAAGTTTTCTTCGGGGGCGACCTGGCGGGCATCGACCAGAAGTTGAGCTACATCAAGCAGACTCTGGGGGCGGACATTCTGTATCTGACGCCCATTTTTCAGGCGCCGTCGAATCACAAGTACGATACCGCGGATTATTACCAGGTGGATCCGGCGTTCGGCACCAATGCGGAACTGGAGACCTTGATCCAGGATGTGCATGGCAGCGCGAACGGTCCTCCGGGGTACCTCATTCTCGATGGCGTGTTCAATCACACGGGCGACAGCAACTGCTGGTTCGGGCGCGAGACCTACGGCACGCTGACATGTTCGGTGGTCGGGGCCTATCAGTCGCAGTCGAGCCCGTATTACAGCTGGTACACGTTCCAGGATTGGCCGACACAGTATTCGAGCTTTCTCGACATGGTTCCGACCATGCCGAAGCTCAATTACGGCGCCAGCGGTTCGTCCGTACGGGAGCAGATCTACGCCAGTCCGAACTCAGTGGTCCAGACGTACCTCCGTGCCCCCTATGGCATCGACGGCTGGCGCCTTGATTCCGCGCAGCTTCTCGATGCCGATGGCAATGGCGGCTCGGACGCCACCAATCATCAGATCATGCGCGAGTTGCGCACCGCGGTGCTGTCGGCCAATCCGAACGCCGAGATTCTCGGGGAGTTCTGGGGCGATCCGGCGCCCTGGCTCGACGGCGGTCACGAGTGGGACGGCGCGATGAACTACAACGGGTTCACCGATCCGCTCTCGGAGTGGCTCTGCGGTGTGGATGAGAGCGGCAATACCGCCGCGCTGGATGTCGCCCAATTTGACGCGGCGTTGCGCAATGCTCGCGCGGACCTGCCGGTGAACGTACAGGAGACGATGACCAACGAACTCGGTACGCACGATACCCCGCGCTTCACGACTCGCTGCGGCGATGATCTGGCGAAGACCGAGCTGGCGATGATCTTCCAGTTCACCTACATCGGTACGCCGACCATCTACTATGGCGACGAATACGGCATGCAGGGTGCCAATGACCCGGATGACCGGCGCACGTTCGACTGGTCGAAGGCGACGCTTTCCGATCCGCCCGTGGCGCTGACTCATCAGCTGATCACCATCCGCAACACGTATGCGGCGTTACGGACCGGCTCGTTCATGACCCTGGTGGTGGATGACGCCGATGACCTCTACGCATATGGTCGCTTCGATGCGAACCACCGCATTGCCGTGGTCCTGAACGCGGGCGCCAGCCCCCAGAGCGTCTCGGTGCCGGTGGGCGAGCTCAGTATGACCAATGGGTCGACGGTACGCGACCTGCTCGCCGGCGGGGTTTACACTGTCGAGCAGGGGACCGTCACGGTGAGCGTGCCGGCCGACTCCGGAGTGATACTCGAACAATGAACGTCAAGGTGCGCGTGCTGAAATGCAATGCAGGGGCCCGGGGCGCGCGGCTCGCGCTCGCGGCGCTGATCGGGGTGGTCATGGCCGTGCCGGCGGTGGCCGGAGACTGGCACACCTCGCTCACCTGGCGGGGCCGCGAGGCGCGGGTTGCCCGGCTGCCTGGAGGCGCGTATCTGCTGCATGGCGCACACCGGACTCGCAAGATCGGCCCGCAACGGTTCCGCACGCACACGGCGAGTCCGATGTTTGATGCGCTGTTCGCCATGGCGCAGTCGGATCTGCGCAAGGACTCGGTGCGCGCCATCGAGGATCCGGCTTTCAATCACGGCAAGCCCATTCCCTGCCGCTGCTTCATCGCCGGCAAGGACTGGCCGTTCGCGTGGACGCGCGACCTGTCTTATTCGACCGATCTGGCGCTGTGGCGGTTCGATCCGCGGCGGGCCCGGACTTCGCTGCTGTTCAAGCTCTCCTCGGTGCGCGCCGCCGGGGTGCGGCCCGGCCTGTACGTCATGCAGGACACCGGCTCCGGCGGCAGTTGGCCGATCAGCACCGATCGGATCGTCTGGTTCCTCGGCGCGCAACACTTGCTCGGGGATCGCCGGTTTGCTGCCACCGTCTACCGGGCGGTGCGCGATACCCTCGCGCAGGACCGCCGCTACACATTCGATCGGCACGTCGGGTTGTATCGCGGCGAAACCTCGTTCCTCGACTGGCGCCAGCAGACCTACCCGGAATGGACCGCACACAACGTCGTGTTCATTGCCCAGTCATTCTCGCTGTCGACCAACGTGCTGCATTACGACGCGTTGCGGCTCGCCGCGTCCATGGCACGCCAGCACGCCCAGACGGCGCTCGCGCACCACTATGCCGTTCAGGCACGGCAGTTGAAGCAGGCCATCAATCGGTGGTTCTGGCAGCCCCGGGCGGGTCTGTACATGAGCTACATCGGTGGGCGCATTCGGCCGGCTCCGTATGATGCCTACGATCTGCTCGGCCTCGATCTGGCCATCACCAGTGGCGTTGCGTCGCCGGCGCGCGCGCGCCGTGTGCTCGAACGATATCCGGTCTGGCCCGCCGGCAGTCCCGTGATCTGGCCGGAGCGGCGCGATCAGCCGATCTATCACAATCGGGCCATCTGGCCGTTCGTCAGCGATTTCACGCTGCGCGCGGCGCGGCGGGTCGAGGACGGCGCGTTGATCACTCGCGAAGTGCGCTCGCTGATGCGCGGCGCGGCGCTCGCCGGCTCGAACATGGAAAATTTCTCCCTGCTCGAGCAATCGACCCACGTCCCCGGCAAGCTCGGCGGGCCGGTGGTCGACTCGCGCCGCCAGCTCTGGTCGGTCGCCGGGTACCTCGACATGGTCATCCGAGGGGTCTTTGGCGTTCGTGACGACGGCACCGTGCATCCTGAAGTGCCGGCGGCGCTGGTGCCGATGCTGTTCGGGGCTCGGCGCAGCATTCAGATCGATCTCGGTGCCCGGCGCATCGTGCTCGAACGGCCGGCAGATCTCGCCGGCGGCCTGCTGGTGGCAGGCTCGGTGAGGACTCACGGCCGCCTGACCCGTGTGCGTCTCGTCCGCCGCAGTACAGCGTCGATGCCGCTCAGGCTTCATGCGCCGATGGACCTCCCGCCGACGCCTGCGGCACCGAGTGTCAGAGCGGTGGGTACGCGCTGGCGCATCCGCTCGTCCGTCCCGGGCATCCTGTACCGCAACGGCCGGCGCATCGGTCCAATCGTCGGATCAGTGCTGCTCGCGCAGCGCGGGGGCTTGGAGTGCTTCAGCGTCACCGCGCGGGCCGGTGGGCTCCAGTCGCTGCACAGCCGCTCGCGTTGCGTCGGTCCGGTGAGCGCGGTGGGATCGGCCTGGCCGCGCCACTGGAGCGCCCCGGTGAGCGGCGCTTACCTCGCCTGGGTGGATTACGATAACGCCCATGGGCCGATCAGCACCGGCATCACGGCCGCGGTACGCCAGCTGCTCGTGCAGTGCGGAGCCGCCGCCGCGCAGCGCGGTACGCTGGTCATGCCTCAGAGCCACGGCGTGCAGGCCTCAACCGTGGTGCGCTTCGAGGCGCACGCGGGCGAGCGCTGCACGTTCCGGCTCGCCGGCGGGTTCAACATGAGCGACCTGGCGCACTTCGCGTACTACACCGGTGGGGCGGGCGGGGCGTCGGGGCCGCTCAACGCGGCGAATATCTTCACCTTGCGCATTGCGCCGTTGGCGCCGGGGCGGCCGCGTTGAGCCATAAGCCGGAACTGTCCGTCCGACAGATGCTCAACATGTCGGTCGGCTTTCTGGGCATCCAGTTCGCCTTCGGACTGCAGAACGCGAATGTCAGCCGAATCTTCCAGACGCTCGGGGCGCACGTGTCGCAGATCCCGGCGCTGTGGATTGCCGCGCCGCTCACCGGGCTGCTGGTCCAGCCGATCATCGGCTATGCCTCGGACCGTACCTGGGGGCGATTCGGCCGGCGCCGACCGTATTTTTTTGCCGGCGCCGTGCTGACGACAGTGGCGCTGCTGGTGATGCCCGAATCCCCGATACTGTGGTTCGCCGCGGTGATGCTCTGGGTGATGGATGCGTCCGTGAACATCTCCATGGAGCCGTTTCGCGCCTTCGTCGCCGATCAGCTGCCGAATGCGCAACGGCCACTCGGCTTTGCGCTGCAGACGCTGTTCATCGGCGTCGGGGCGGTGCTCTCCTCGGTGCTGCCCTGGGTGCTGGCGCACTTTGGGGTGTCGAACGTCGCTGCTCCGGGGGAGATTCCGACCACGGTGCGCATCTCGTTTTACATCGGTGGCGCCGTCCTCATCAGTTCCGTGCTGTGGACCGTGCTGAGCACACGCGAATACCCGCCGGAGCGACTGCGCGGGTTCAGCGACTCTCCGCCGGTGCCGCCGCTCACGGATGCCTCGCGTGCCTGGCGGCCGGGCCTGATCCTGCTCGCGCTCGGCGCCGCCGGGATCGCCGTCATTCGCCGCGATGGGCTCGATGGGCAGCTGTATCTGCTGGCCAGCGGCCTGGTGGTGGCCGGAGGGCTGTTTCTGTGGCTCAGCCGCGCCCGCAGCCGCGGGATGGTCCGCCAGGTCATGGCGGATCTCTACGGCATGCCGAGCGCGATGCGCCGGCTCGCCTGGGTGCAGTTCTTTTCCTGGTTCGCGATGTTCGCGCTGTGGATCTACACCACACCGGCGGTGACCGCGGTGCAGTTCGGCAGCAGCAACCCGCTCTCGAGTGCCTATAACGCCGGGGCCAACTGGGTGGGCGTGCTGTTCGGTGCGTACAACGGCTTTGCGGTCCTCGCCGCGCTCATCATCCCGCAGCTGGCCCGCTGGGCCGGGGTGCGCTGGACGCACGTGATCAATCTGGCCGCCGCCGCCGTCGGTCTTGCCTCCTTCCTCTGGGTCCGCGACCCGCGCTGGCTGCTGGCCTCGATGCTCGGGGTGGGATTCGGGTGGGCGTCGATTCTCTCGCTGCCCTACACGCTGCTCGCCGACAACCTGCCGGCGGAGAAGATGGGCATCTACATGGGGATCTTCAACTTTTTCGTCGTCATCCCGCAGCTGCTCGCCGCGAGCGTACTCGGGGTGCTACTGAAGACCTTCTTCGCCGGGCAGGCGGTGTTCGGCCTGGTGCTGGGCGGCGTGAGCTTGGCGCTGGCCGGCCTGTGCACGCTGCGCGTCGCCGAGCCGAGCGCCGGGGTGCTCAAGGCGGCCCCGGCCGCGCAGAGCTAGGCGTGGTCGGACCGCGGGCGGCCGCTCGGGGCGCTGATCGGGTATCCTGTGCGGATGCTGATCGAGCGCATCTGGACGGGCAACGCCTACCGAAATTTTCACTACCTGGTGGCCTGCCCGCAGACCGGTGAGGCGCTCGCCATCGACCCGCTCGAGTGGCGGCTGTGCCAGGACATGGCGCAGCGCAAGGGCTGGACAATCACGCAGATCCTCAATACCCACGAGCATCGGGACCACACCGGTGGCAACGCGGCGCTCGTCGCGGCGAGCCGCGCCAAGGTGCTCGCACACGCCGCGGCGGCGACCCGGATCGGCGGCGTCGATCGCGGCCTCGGCGCCGGGGACGTGATCCGCGTGGGCCGGCTCGAGCTCGAATGCCTCGACACCCCGGGGCACACGCTGGCGCACCTGTGCCTGCTCGCGCACGGCGAGCAGCCGGCGCTGTTCAGCGGCGATACGCTGTTCAATGCCGGCGCGGGCAACTGCCACAACGGCGGCGATCCGGAGCGGCTCTACGAGACTTTCAGCCGGCTGCTGGCGCGCCTACCGGAGAGGACCCGGGTGTTCCCGGGTCACGAATACCTGGTGCGCAATCTCGAGTTCACGCTCGATCGCGAGCCGGACAATGCAGTCGCCCAGGCACTGCTGGCCAATGTTCGAACCCTGGACTCGGCCGATGCGCCGGTGACCACACTTGCCGACGAACGGCAGATCAACACCTTTCTGCGCCTGGACAGTGCCTCGCTCATCGAGCGACTGCGCGTCGGGCAGCCCGATCTGCCGGCGCAACCGGATGCGCGTACGGTCTTCCTGCGCCTGCGCGAGCTGCGCAACCGCTGGTAGTAGAATGCGCCGGCCATGAGTCTCGACCCGATCCTCGAGCGGCTCAATGCGGCCCAACGCGCCGCAGTGACCGCACCCCTCGGCCCGGTGCTGGTGCTGGCCGGCGCCGGCAGCGGCAAGACCCGCGTGCTCACGCATCGCATTGCCTGGCTGATCCAGGCGGAGGGGGTCTCGCCGCACTCGATCCTCGCGGTCACTTTCACCAACAAGGCCGCGGGCGAGATGCGCGCGCGCATCGAATCTCTGCTCGGCATGCCGCCCGGTGTGCTCTGGATCGGCACCTTCCACGGCATCGCCCACCGGCTGCTGCGTCGGCACTGGCACGAGGCCGGGCTCATCGAGAGCTTCCAGATCATCGACTCCGAGGACCAGCAACGCCTGATCAAGAAGATCCTTCGGGCGCAGCAGCTCGATGAAACCCGCTGGGTGCCGCGCGAGGTGCAGTGGTTCATCAATTCCAACAAGGACGAGGGCCGCCGCGCCAAGCATCTGAAGGCGAGCAACGACCCGATCCGCACGCAGATGATCCGGCTGTATGCGCTGTACGAGGAGGCCTGTGCGCTCACCGGAGTGGTCGATTTCGCCGAGCTGCTGCTGCGAGCGTTCGAGCTGTGGCGCGATCAGCCGGCGCTGCTGGCGCATTATCGGCAGCGCTTCCGCCACGTCCTGGTCGATGAATTCCAGGATACCAACACCATCCAGTACGCATGGCTGAAGCTGATTGCCGGCGAGGGCGGTTGCCCGTTCGTAGTCGGTGATGACGATCAGTGCCTCGCTGCCGGCACCATGATCACGATGGCTGATGGCTCTCAGAAGGCTATCGAAGCAATTGAGGTGGGCGAGGAGATCATTTCCGGCTATGGCAGTGGCGATTTCAGGCCGGCAGCGGTCACGCGAAAATTCTCCGTACGCCGCAAGGGAACAATGGTTCGCTTGCACATGCGTTCAGGGCGAGTCATCTGCAGCACTCCTGAGCATACCCATCTTGCCGGATATGTTCTCGGCGAGACGCCACCAACCAATTTTCTATACCTCATGCACAAGGAAGGCGTCGGATACCGGCTCGGCACCGCGCAGGTCTATGCGCATGGGCAAGTCAAGCCCATGGTGGGTTTTAAGCAGCGGGTGCTCGCTGAACATGCAGATGCGGCCTGGGTAATTCGCACCCATTGCAATGAAAATGACGCGCGCCTCGATGAGACGCTGACATCACTGAAGTACGGACTGCCGACGTTGCCATTCGTTGCGCGCAAGGGGAAGGCGCGCCATGGACTGGTTCACGATCCGGAATATATCGCGCGGGTTTTTCGATCCGTAGATTCCGAGTCCGCCGCGATTCGGCTTCTCGCCGATGTTGGATTAGACCCGGAGCGTCCACACCACGTGCCTCGTAGCCGAAATTCTTGTCGGCGCAACCTTGTGATCACGTTATGCGGTGACCGCCCGGGATCAAATCCCATGCACCGTATAAGCATCGTCGGAACCAGCGAGGTCGATAAGGCCGTGCTGAAGGAGAACGGCTTCAGCCTCAAAGCGACGAAGGCGGGATCAAAGAGCTGGCGGTTTGAGGCGGTACGAAGTGATTTTGCCGAACTGATGGAGACTGCGCAGCGCATTCGCAAGGCGCTCGGCGCGCGTTACGTCCTTCAGGCAAGAATCCTGAATCGCTCGCTGCCGTTTGTTCGGGCCGCGGCCATTCGAGCCGGAATGGTCATGGCGACTCAAAATTCTGGCTTCGATATTGTGGATCGGATTGAACACCAAGAATCGGATGCTTGTGTTTTTGATCTGAACGTCGATCGCACACATAACTACATTGCGAACGGTGTTGTGACCCACAATTCCGTGTACGGGTGGCGGGGCGCGCGCGTGGAGAACCTCCAGCAGTTCGGCCGCGATTTTCCGGCAGTCAAACTGTACCGGCTCGAACAAAACTATCGCTCGACGGGAACGATCCTTGCGGCCGCGAACGGTCTGATCAACAACAATTCGGGCCGCCTCGGCAAGACGCTCTGGACCAATGGCGATGAGGGCGAGCCGATCCGGATCTATGCGGCGTTCAACGAGCGCGACGAAGCGGAGTTCGTCTGCCAGCGCATCCGCGAGCACGCCGCCCACGGCGGGGTTCATCGTGACATCGCGATCCTCTACCGCTCGAACGCGCAGTCGCGAGTATTCGAAGAGATGTTCCTGGCCGCGCGCATTCCCTACCGCGTGTACGGCGGTCTGCGATTCTTCGAGCGGGCCGAAATCAAGGATGCGCTCGCGTACCTGCGCCTGATCGCCAACCGGCGTGACGACGCCTCGTTCGAGCGAGTGGTGAATCTGCCGACCCGAGGCATCGGGGCGAAGAGCCTCGATACGCTGCGCGCTGCGGCTCGTGCGGCCGGCAGCCCGCTCTGGGAGACGGCGCAGGCGACCGTCGCGGGCGATGCATTGGGGCCAAAGGCCTCGGTGGCGCTGCGCGGCTTTCTCGAGCTCATCGAGCGCCTGAGCGCCGAGGTGCAGGGCCTCGCGCTGCACGAGCAGGTCGATCGGATGCTCGAGGTGAGTGGCCTGATCGAATTTCACAAGCGCGACAAAGCTGACCGTGGCGAGGCGCGGGTGGAGAACCTCGAGGAGCTGGTGAGCGCCGCGCGCGGCTTCCAGACCGATACGCTCGATACCGATCTGCCGCCGCTCGAGGCGTTCCTTGCCCATGTGACGCTCGAGTCCGGGGAAGGTCAGGCCGATGCCTGGGAGGACTGCGTGCAGATGATGACGCTGCATACTGCGAAGGGATTGGAGTTTCCCATCGTGTTTCTCACCGGCATGGAGGACGGACTGTTCCCGCACCAGCGCTCGATTGGCGATCTGAACGGTCTCGAGGAAGAGCGCCGCCTGTGCTACGTCGGCATGACCCGGGCAATGAAGCAGCTGTACCTGACGTACGCCGAGCAGCGCCGGCTGCACGGCGTCGACAGCTACAGCCAGCCGTCGCGCTTCATCAAGGAGACCCCGCAGGAGCTCATCGAGGAGATCCGGCCGCGTCTGCAGGTGGCCCGGCCGGTGGCGAGCGGTCGATTTTCGCGCGAACCTTCCTACGACAGCGCGCCGGTGCACCGGCCGAGCTACGGCACGCCCCGTTCGCGCACCGAGCCCTCCCTGCCCGGTATGCGGTTGGGCGCACGCGTGCGCCACGGCAAATTTGGCGAGGGTGTGATCCTCAATCTCGAGGGCAGCGGCCCGCAGGCACGCATTCAGGTCAACTTCGAGCGCCAGGGCACGAAGTGGCTGGTCATGCAGTACGCCAATCTGGAACCCCTATGAAGATTCTCATCCTCGGTGCCGGTCAGGTCGGCCGCACGGTCGCCCGCCACTTCTCGCGCGAGGAGGCCAATGACGTCACGGTCGTCGACAACGATGAGGACGTGCTGCGCGACCTGCAGGACCGGCTCGATGTGCACACGGTGGCCGGCAACGCGGCCTATCCGAGCGTGCTGCAGGCGGCCGGCGCGGGCGAGGCGGACCTGCTGGTCGCGCTGACCAATAGCGATGAAGTCAACATGATGGCCTGCGAGGTTGCGTTTCGCCTGTTCCGCACGCCGACCAAGATCGCACGCATTCGCTCCGCGGAGTACACCTCGCGGCCGGAGCTGTTCAGCGAAACGGCGATCCCGGTCGACGTGTTCATCAGTCCCGAGCAGCTCGTCACCGAATACCTCGAGCGACTCATTCACCACCCGGGTGCATTTCAGCTGCTCGAATTCGCCGCCGGTAAAGTGCTGCTCGTCGGAGCGCGCGCCGAACCCGGCGGACTGCTGGTCGGGCACAGCTTGCGGGAGATCCCGGAGCTTCTCGGACAGATCCAGACGCGCGTGGTGGCGATCTATCGCGCCGGCCGGCTGGTGCCGCCGCAGGGCGACTCGGTCATCGAGGCGTGCGACGAGGTCTTCTTCCTCGCCGCGAGCGAGAACGTGCACAGCGTGATCGGTGCGCTGCGGCGTGAGGATTCGCGCGTGCGGCGAGTTCTGATTGCGGGCGGCGGCAATATCGGTCAGCGGCTGGCGCGCTCACTGGAGCGCGGCGCGCAGGTCAAGCTCATCGAACACGATCCGCGGCGTGCCCAGCTGATCTCCGAGCAGCTGGAGAACACCATCGTGTTGTCCGGCGACGCCGCCGATGAGGAGCTGCTGATCGAGGAGAACATCGACAGTACCGATGTGTTCGCAGCGATCACCAACTCCGAGGAGACCAATATTCTCTCGGCCATGCTCGCCAAGCGGCTCGGTGCACGTCGCGTCATGGCGCTGGTGAACGCCTCTTCATATGCCGATCTGATCGAGAGCGGCAGCATCGACGTCGCGGTGACTCCACAGACGATTACGATCGGAACGCTGCTGGCGCACGTGCGTCGCGGTGAGGTCGTGCGAGTGCATGCGCTGCGGCGCGGCGCTGCCGAGGCCATCGAGGCGGTGGCGCGGGGCGAGGCGCAGAGCTCGCGCGTGATCGGCCGGACGGTGCAGGACATCGAGCTGCCGGAGGGCGCCTCGATCGGCGCCATCGTGCGCGGTGAGCAGGTGCTGATGGCGCACCATGACACCGCGATTCAGGCGAACGATCACCTCATTCTTTTTCTCGCCGACCGGCGCCACATCGACTCGGTGGAACGCCTGTTGATGCGGGCGGCGCCCTGATCGCCCGCCCATGCTCGGCATCATCTATTTCCTCGGACTGATCCTGGCCGCCTTCGGTCTGGTCTATGCGCTGCCGATCGGCTGTTCGCTCGCCACGGGCGACGGTCTGTGGTCGACCTTCCTAGTCTGCGCGACGTTGACCACGACGGTGGGACTCGGAGTCGCGGCCCTGACCTACAAGTATCGCCGCGAACTGAAGCCGCGCGACGGGTTCATGCTGGTGACGGTCGGCTGGATCCTGCTCGCGGCCGTCGCGACGCTGCCGTTGCTGATGGCCATGCCGGGGCTCACGTTTGCCCGAGCGCTATTTGAGACGATGTCGGGCCTGACCACCACCGGCTCGACGGTGTTCACGGGGCTCGATTCGCTCGCGCCCTCGCTGAATTTCTGGCGCTGCACGCTCATCTGGGTCGGGGGCCTGGCGGTGATCGTGGTGGCCATGGGCGTGATGCCACTGCTCGGCATCGGCGGCATGCAGCTGTACAAGGCGGATGCGCCCGGGCCGGTGAAGGACCAGAAGCTCGAACCGCGCATCACCGAGGCCGCCCGCTCGGTGTGGCTGGTGTACGTACTGCTCACCGCTGCAGGCATTTTCGCGCTGCGGGTCAGCGGCATGACCTGGTTCGACGCAATCTGCCATGCATTCTCGGCGGTTTCGCTCGGCGGGTTCTCCACCCACGACGCCAGCATCGCGTACTTCCACTCCGCGGCCGTGGAAGTGGTGCTGATGGTGCTGATGCTCGCCGCATCGATGAATTTCACCCGCCATTTCGTGGCACTGCGACGGCTGACGCTCAAGCCCTACCGCAATGATCCGGAATTCAAGGCGATGGCGATCGTGCTGTCGCTGAGCGTCGCCGGCGTGGCGCTGCTGCTGTTCTTCGACGGGATCTACTCGAATTTCAACACCGCGCTGCGCTACTCGGCGTTCAACGTGATTTCGATGGCGACGACCACCGGCTGGGTGTCGGTGGGTCGGGGCGGATTTCACGGCTGGCCGGTGTTCGCGCCCATCTGGATGTTGTTTCTCTCCGGCATCGTGTGCAGCACCGGCACCACCGGTGGCGGCATCAAGATGTTCCGCACGCTCGTGCTGGCCCGCCAGGCCGAGCGGGAATTGAAGCTGCTGGTGCATCCGAGTGCGGTCGCACCAGTGCGCGTCGGCCGACGGCCGATTCCGGAGCGGGCCGCCGATGGCATCCTCGCGTTCATTTTTCTCTATTTCATGGCCGTGGCGCTGCTCGTGTTCGCCATGTTGCTCACCGGCATGGGCTTCGATTCGGCATTTCGCGTGACCGTCGCGTCGATGAACAATACGGCCTACGGGTTGCCCGGGCACGCGCAGTGGAACCTGCATGCGCTCACCGAGCCGCAGATCTGGATCTGCACCACCGCGATGCTGCTCGGACGGCTGGAGATCTTCAGCGTCATCGTGCTGTTCACGCGCACCTACTGGCGAAAGTGATCGTGTGCCCGGCGCTGACCCGGGCCGCTCAGGGCGACGGGCCGCGCAGGCCGAGCTTGCGGCTGTAGGTGACATCCATGGGGTTGTCGTACCAGCCGGTGACTCGCGGTTTGACCAGGTGTTTGCTGACGTAGAAGTACAGCGGGATGATCGGCTGATCGTGCAGCATCAGCCGCTCGGCACGCTCGAGCAGCGCGGCGCGCTGGGTCGGATCGAGCGTCGCTTCGGCGCGATCGACTAATCGATCGTAGGCCGGATTGTCATAGTGCGGCATGTTGATGCCGAAATCGCTCTTGAAGTACTGCGCGAAGGTATACGGATCGTTGTAGTCCGCCTCCCAGCTGGAGCGGAACATCGTGGCCTCGCCGGTGCTGATGTTGTGCATCAGCGTGCTGAAGTCCTCGCGCACCAGGCGTACCCGCACCCCGAGTGCGGTGCGCCACATCGAGGCGATCGCGAGCGCGAGGTCCTGATGGATCTCCCCGGTGTTGTACTGCAGCGTGAATCGCAGCGGATGGGTGGCGGAGTAGCCGGCCGCCGCATACAGGCGGCGCGCCTCGACGATGCGCGCCGCGAGGCTCTGCTCGCTCCAGGCCGGCGCCTGCACCCGATAGCCGGCCGTGCCCGGGGGCACCCAGCTGTAGGCGGGCTGCTCGCCGGTGCGCAGCACGTCCCGGGTGAGGCGGTGCCGCTGGATGACCAGCGCGAGCGCGCGGCGCAGTCCTCGCTGCCCCTTGAAGGGGGCGCGCCTGAGGTTGAAGCCGTAGTAATAGGTGCCGAGCTGCGGTGCGACGTGCAGCTGGCCGCCCAGATGCGCGTGGATCCAGCCGATCTCGGCGCGTGGCACGACGTCCATGATGTCGAGCTCACCGGCCCGGTACATTTCGAGTTCGGCGTTCTCGTCGGTGGCGATCACGTAGCGCACCCCTGCGAGCCGGGTCTGACTATTGCGCCAGTAATCGGGGTTGCGAGTCAGTTCGATGTAGGACCCGTGCGCCCACTGCGTCAAGATGAACGCACCATCGGAGGGCATGTGACCGGGCTGCGCGTAGTTGTCGCCGTAGCGCTTCAGGAGTGCCGGGTCGACGGGACAGGTGGTCGGGTGAGCGAGCAGTGCAGGCAGATACTGCGCCGGCGTACGCAGCCGGATGACGACGGTATGGGCCGAAGGTGCGGACACGCCGAGAGCCTGCGGTGGCAGGCGGCCGGCGATGATGGCGGGCGCGTTGCGGATCACGCTCACCACCGCCGCGTAGGCGGATGCGGTGTGCGGATCGACCAGGCGGCGCAGTCCGTCGACGAAATCCGCCGCGACGACCGGTGCGCCCGTCGACCAGCGCGCGTCGCGACGCAGCGTGAACGTGTACGTCTTGCCGTCGGGACTCACCGTCCAGGTCGTTGCGATGCCGGGGGCGGGGCGGCCGTGGCGATTCAGGGTGGTCAGGCCCTCGCACAGATCGCGCAGCACGCGTTGCGCCTCGACGGATCGGGCCTTTTGTGGATCAAGGGAATCCGGTTCGAGATCCAGTCCGCGCCGCAGGATGTTCGCGTCGCCGTGCCCGGCCGCCGGGCCGCCGCGATGCGGCGCACAGCCGGCGAGGACCGCGAGCACGAGCGTAACGGTCGCACCACAGGTCCATCGTGCGTTCATGGTCGCTCAGCGCGCCGGACGCAGTCGGTGTCCGTTGATCTGGCCGCGCAACTGTTCGGTCGCCATGCGCGCCGCGACCGCGAAGTCCTCGCCCCGTGATGCGTAGAGAATTCCGCGCGATGAGCTGATGAGAAGTCCGGTGCCGGCGGCCGTCTGGCCGCTGCGCACCGCGGCGGCGACATCGCCGCCCTGGGCGCCCACGCCAGGCACCAGCAGCGGCATCTCCCCGACGATGCGGCGCACTTCGGCGAGTTCCTGCGGGTAGGTGGCGCCGACCACCAAGAGGCAGTTGCCGCGGGTGTTCCAGTGGTGCGCCGCGAGGTCGGCCACCACGTGATAGAGCCGCCGTCCGCCCGCATCGACGGTGAGATCCTGCAGGTCGCGCGCCCCGGGGTTCGATGTGCGACACAGCACGATCACGCCGCGATCGGCATGGTTGAGAAACGGCTCGAGCGAGTCGCCGCCGAGGTAGGGATTGACCGTGACCGCATCGGCGCCGTAGCGCTCGAACGCCTCGTTCGCATAGCGCTCGGCGGTATTGCCGACATCGCCGCGCTTGGAATCGAGGATCACCGGGATGTCGGGATACGTCTCGTGGATGTACTCGATGGTGCGTTGCAACTGGTCCTCGGCCTCGTAGGCCGCGTAGTGCGCGAACTGCGGCTTGTAGGCGCAGACCAGATCGGCGGTGGCGTCGATGATCGCCTTGTTGAACTGGAAGATCGGCGAGGCATGCGCGGCGATGTGCTCCGGAAAGCGTTCGATCTCCGGATCGAGTCCGACGCAGACCAGTGAGTCGTTGCGCGCCCAACTGTCCTGCAGGCGGCTGATGAAGGTGCTCATGCGACGCGCGCCCCGGCGGCCAGCGCGCGCTTCTTCAGGTGGACCAGCAGCAGTGTCACGGCCGCCGGCGTCACGCCCGGCAGGCGGCCGGCCTGGCCCAACGTGGCGGGCCGACCCTCGCTCAGCCGGGCGCGCACCTCGTGCGACAGTCCGCGGACCTCGGCGTAATCGATATCTTCGGGCAAACGGGTCTCCTCGTGGCGGCGCTGGCGATCGATCTCGTCCTGCTGCCGCTCGATGTAGCCGGCGTACTTGGCGAGCGCCTCGACCTGGGCGGGCAGCTGCGCGAGGATGCGCTCGTCGCGCTCGGCCTCGCAATCACCTGCCGCCGGTCCGCCGGCGATCTCGATCAGCACCGCGTAGCGCACCTCGGGGCGGCGCAGCAGCTCGAAGGCCGACACATCGCGGCTCAGCGGTGCGCCCAGCACGCGTTCGCACCACGCGCCATCGAGAGCGTGCGGATGGATGCGCAGGGCCCGCAGCCGACTGACTTCGTGCGCGACGCGCCGCTGTTTGATTTCGAACATCTGCCAGCGCGCGTCATCGACCAGGCCCAGGCGCCGCCCGATGGGCGTCAGGCGCTCATCGGCGTTGTCTTCGCGCAGCAGCAATCGGTGCTCGGCTCGGCTGGTGAACATCCGGTACGGTTCGCGCGTGCCGCGGGTCACCAGATCATCGACCAGGACGCCGAGGTAACCCTCGCTGCGCTGGGGCTGCCAGGGGGACTCTCCGCGGACCGCGAGCGCGGCGTTGATGCCGGCGAGCAACCCCTGCGCGGCGGCCTCCTCGTAGCCGGTGGTGCCATTGATCTGCCCGGCGAAATACAGCCCCTGCAGCGGGCGCGTCTCGAGCGAGGGGCGCAGGTCCCGCGGGTCGAAATAGTCGTACTCGATCGCATAGCCGGGGCGCGTCAGGTGCGCTCGCTCGAAGCCCGGGATGCTGTGCACCAGCGCCACCTGCACATCGAACGGCAGGCTGGTGGAGATGCCGTTGGGGTAGATCTCGTGCGTGCCCAGGCCTTCCGGCTCGACGAAGATCTGGTGCGCGCTGCGGTCGGCGAAGCGCACCACCTTGTCCTCGATCGAGGGGCAGTAGCGGGGCCCGACGCCCTCGATCGCGCCGGTGAACATCGGCGAGCGGTCGGTGGCGGCGCGGATGATGTCGTGCGTCCGTTCAGTGGTGTGCGTGATGTGGCAGGACACCTGGGGCGGGTGGTCCTGCGGCCGGCCGAGGAAGGAGAACACCGGCAGCGGATCGTCGCTGTCCTGCACGCTCATCGCACCGTAATCGAGCGAACGCCCGTCCAGGCGCGGCGGGGTGCCGGTCTTCAGCCGCCCGACCCGCAGCGGCAGCTCGCGCAGCCGCGCGGCGAGCCGGTTCGAGGGTGGGTCGCCCGCTCGTCCCCCCGCGTAGTGGTCGAGCCCGACGTGGATTCGGCCACCGAGAAACGTACCCACGGTCAGCACGATGCGCGGGGCCTCGAACACGATGCCGGTCACGGTCACGACACCGCACACCCGATCGCCCTCGACCACCAGGTCGGCCACTTCCTGCTGGAACACCACGAGGTTCTGCTCGGCCTCGAGGATCGAGCGGATCGCCTGCTTGTACAGCTGCCGGTCGGCCTGCGCCCGGGTGGCGCGTACCGCCGGACCCTTGCTGCTGTTGAGGGTGCGGAACTGGATGCCGGCGCGATCGGCCGCCCGGCCCATCGCCCCGCCGAGTGCATCGATCTCGCGCACCAGGTGGCCCTTGCCGATGCCCCCGATCGCCGGATTGCAGCTCATCTGTCCGAGCGTTTCGATGTTCTGCGTCAGCAGCAGCGTACGTGCGCCCATGCGCGCGGCTGCCAGGGACGCCTCGGTCCCGGCATGGCCGCCGCCGATCACGATGATCTCGAACGGAGGGGTGAATCGCATCCGCATAGTGTAGTGCAGGCCCCGGTACGGCCCAAACGGCGCAGACGCGGCCCTTGCTTTATCATCCCCCACCGTGAGGCGACCCGCAGTCCCGATCCTGGCGCTGATGCTGCTCGCGGCGAGTCCCGCCGGCCACGCTGCGCCTGCGCCGCGGCTGCCGCTCGCCCCCTGCGAGCTGCGCTCGAGCGGCGCGCTGCAGCTGGTCAAAGCCGAGTGTGGCCACCTGGCGGTGGCCGAGAACCCGGCCGATCCGCACGGCCGGCAGATCCGTCTCGCCGTGGCCGTGGTGAAGGCGGTGAGCACCGTGCCGCGGCCCGATCCGCTGTTCGTTCTGGCCGGTGGCCCGGGGGAGGCCGCCAGCACTTTTTACGCCGGCGTGGCGGGCGCGTTCGCGTGGATTCATCGTGACCGCGACATCGTGCTCGTCGACCAGCGCGGCACGGGGGGCTCGAACGCTCTGGTCTGCCCACGGCGGCGAGGGGCGGGGCATGGTGTGCAAGGTCCACCCACGCAAGCGGCGATCGCCGCCGAGACCGAGCGCTGTCTGCGCCACCTGCGCACCCACGCGCACGTGCGTTTTTACACGACGGATCTGGCGGTCGGGGACCTCGAGCGGGTGCGTGCCGCGCTCGGCTACCGCCGGATCGATCTGTACGGCTCGTCCTATGGCACCGTGGTCGCGCAGGAGTATCTGCGCCGCTTCCCGCAGCGGGTGCGCGCCGTGATTCTCGATGGGGTGGTGCCGCCGCAGCTGCCAATCGGCGCCCTCGCGGCCCTCAGCGCACAACGGGCGGTGCGGCGGATTCTCGGCGCATGCGCCGCGCAACCGACCTGCCGCGCCCGCTTCGGCCATCCGCTCGCGGACTACCGA
The DNA here is from genome assembly GCA_021826035.1 of Pseudomonadota bacterium. The sequence goes on from JAKBBE010000042.1 coordinate 19,186, forward strand.
CGCGTGCGTGCCGCGCTCGCTGCGCACCCGGTCACGCTCAGCGTGCCGGACCCGACCCGCGGCACCCCGGATCGACTGCGCATGACGGGCTACCAGTTGGGCGAGGTGCTCCGGCTCGCCAGCTACACCCCGGCCCTCGCAGCGCTGCTGCCGCTCGATCTGCACGCGGCGGCGGCGGGGAACTATGCGCCGCTCGCCGGTCAGTTCCTGCTCATCGATCGGCTCTACAGCGGTGCCGTCGCCGCGGGCATGAACAACACCGTGGTCTGCTCCGAGGACGTGCCGTTCTACCGGGTGAGCGCTCGAGAGCGCGCCGCACTGCGCCGCACCTTTCTCGGCCTCGCGCCGCTGCGGGATCTGGCGACGGTCTGCAAGCTCTGGCCCCGCGGGCCGGTCGCGGCCGATTTTCACGCGCCCCTGCACTCGAACGTACCGGTGCTGTTGCTCTCGGGCAGCAACGACCCGATCACCCCGCCGCGCTACGCCGCCGAGGCGGCGCGCGGCTATCCGCACAGCCTCGATCTGGTGGTGCCGGGTTTCGGGCACGGGCAGCTGCTCGATCCGTGCGTCGGTCGACTGATGGCGCGCTTCATCACGCGCGCCTCGGTCAAGGGCCTGAACACCCGGTGCATCGGCCGGCTGCGCCCGCCGCCGTTCTTTCTGACCTTGAACGGGCCGGGCCCATGATCGAGGCGCGCGCGCTGGTGAAGCGCTTCGGGACGGTGACCGCGGTCGACCGCGTGACGTTGCGCGCCGCCGATGGACGGATCACCGGACTGCTCGGCCCGAACGGCGCCGGCAAGTCGACCACGCTGCGCATGCTCTACACGGTGCTCACCCCGGACGGTGGCGATGCCTGGGTCGATGGCATCAGCATCCTGACCGATCCTCTGCAGGCACGGCGGCGTATGGGTGTGCTGCCGCACGGTGCGGGCCTCTACCCGAACCTGACGGCGCGCGAGAACATCGAGTACTTCGGCACCCTGCACGGACTGACCCGCAGCGTGCGCCGCGCGCGCACTGGGGAACTGATCGAGCGACTGGAGATGCAGTCGTTCGCGGATCGGCTGGCGAAGGGCTTCTCGCAGGGCCAGCGGGTCAAGACCGCGCTCGCCCGGGCGCTCGTGCACCAGCCGCGCAACGTGCTGCTCGATGAGCCCACCAACGGCCTCGATGTGATGGCGGTGCGCACATTGCGGCGGCTGCTCGCCGAGTTGCGCGCCGAGGGGCACTGCATTCTCTTCTCCAGCCATGTCATGCAGGAGGTCGCGGCGTTGTGCGATGAGCTCATCATCATCGCCGGCGGTACGGTCATCGCGCAGGCCGCGCCGCAGGAGCTGCAGGCGCGCGCCGGGACCGCCTCGCTCGAGGAGGCGTTCGTGCGCCTGACCGGCCTCGGTACGTCGGAGCCGACCGCATGAGGGCGATCGGGCGCGTCTTTCGCAAAGAGCTTCGCGAGACGTTGCGCGATCGCCGCTCACTGTTCACGACGCTGGTGATTGGGCCGCTGCTGATGCCGGCGCTGATCAGCGTGGCGCTCTCGATGGCGATTCGCCACGGCGGCGCACCGGCGAGCCGGCCGATCGCGCTCATGGTGGCCCATGCCGAGCGCGCCCCGCAGCTGCTGCGCTTCCTGCGTCAGTACCGGGTCCACGTTCGGGCGGTGCAGGCCGATCGCGCCGCGGCGCGCGCGCGGGTCGAGCGCTCGCACGGTCCGCTGCTGTACGTTCCACGCGACTTCGGCACGCGGCTCGCGGCCGGCAAGCCCGCATCGCTGCGGCTGTATGCCGATGAGTCCGAGCGGGCGGTGCAAAGCCGCGT
>JAKBBE010000212.1 GCA_021826035.1 Pseudomonadota bacterium
CTCTTGGTAATTCTGGGTCGCCGAGAACTCCCAGGACGCCGTCCTATACCCCACGGTCAGGGTGTGCCGCCAGCGGATGACGGCGCCTCCCGTCTCACCCACCGACGAGAGACCCTGGTTCACAACGTCGGTCCAGGTGCCGTTGTAGTTCTGCACTGCGTACTTGTAGAAATACGCACCATTGGCCCGCACAAAGACGTCTCCGGGCCCCAAACGCTTGTCATAGCTGAGCGTGACGTCAAGGCCACTGAGGTAGGTCTTGAAGAGATTCGCGGCCGTCTGGCTGATCGAGACGATGTTGCCCGATGAGTCGCGAGTGACGAAGCGGGAGAATTCCGCGGCCGTCTGGGTATTTTGCAGAATGACTGAATACGGCAGGCCGCCGCTTGCAATCTCATTGCGCATGTAAATCCAGAACGAATCCAGATCCAGGCGCAGGCCGTGCGTCGGTTCGAGGACCATGCCCAGGGTGTAGTTGATCGACTTCTCCGGCTTGAGGTTCGGGTTGCCGCCCGTGACCGTCGTGAACTGCTCGCTGCAGGCCGGATTGTTCGGGTTGAACACCGGACACTGCACCGGATCTCGCGTTCCGTTCGACGTGACACTGAACGTCTCTGGAGCATACAGATCGAGGAGTGATGGCGCGCGGAAGCCCGTTCCGGCAGATCCGCGCAACTGCAACCACCGCAGCGGCTTCCAATGCAGCCAGAGTTGTGGATTGACCGTGCTGCCTACCGTTTGGTAGTGATCCCAGCGGACCGCAATGTCTCCCTGCAGCGAATGCACGATGTAGCCGTTCAACTCAAAGTACGCGGCCTGGGCGGTTCGCGAGGCGGATTCGGGCAGCGAATTGCCCCCGAGACCACCGACATTGCCCTGCTGCAGCACCGTCGCAGGCGAAAAGTCGTACGTCTCACGACGCAGCTCTGCTCCCACGGCGAGTCGCAGCGCCCCGGCCGACAGCTGCGCGATCTTGCGGCTGGCGCTCGCATCGACACTGGTCAGTGTGGTCTTGGTCGAATAGTCCTGGCCGATGAATTGGTCCGCTTGCGCTTGCGCGAGTGCGCTTGCGTCCTGGGTCGGTCCGAACGGATTGATGACGCCGGAGTCGAGCAGCGGCATGATCGTTGAATACAAGGGCCAGCCATGCTCCAGATTGTCGGACAAGGCCGTTTGGCCGAACAACAGCGAGCCGTTGTAGTGCCAGCCAATGGCGTTTCCCTTGATCCCAGCCACCGCTCGCGTCGTGTTCGTGCGGTCGTAGGTCGCTCGGATGCCATTGGCGAAATCACGATAGATGAGGTTCAGGGGCTGCCCGGCGAGTCCATGGGACGCCGCCCAGGCCGTCGGATAATAGGGACTCGAGGGCGGCAACAGAAATGCGCCTTGTCCCGGTTTGGCATTTGGATTGTTGTAGCCCGGATACTGCGTCGCGAGCAGGTTGGACAGATAGGAAATATACGGGTTTCCCGGCAACAGCGGATTGAGGAATGCAAGCGGCACCGGTTGCGTATAGGTGGTCTGGCGCACCTGTGAGAACAGCACATTGCCGTAGAGCTCGGTGGAGTGAGTCAGGCGATAGGTGCCGTTGAGAATGAGACTGTAGCGGGATCGCTTCGGCTGGAGCGAATCGTAGGGCGAATTATCGAATCGGCACTGAGTCGGGTAATTGGCGTCGTTGAGGGACGTGGGGGCGCAATTCCCGACCTGCGGGCTGTAGACGCCGCCGTGCGGCAGGACTGCGTTGGGCGGAATGAGCACGTTCGCCGGGAAGGCGAAAAATGACGTCACGTCATTGCCATAACCCGGGCTGTACCGACTGGCGTAGGAACGCGAAGAGCCCATGATGGGCGATTTGTGGTCGTACTCGAGTCCAATGCCAATGTTGTACCGATCTCGTTCGAGTGATCCGGTGCCCGCGTAGACCGAGATATCCTCGGCAGTGCCGCCGCCCGCCTGAGTCGGGGCCCCGATCGTCGCGCTCGCATCCAGTCCCTGGAAGTCCGATTTCAGAATGAAGTTCACCACCCCCGCGATCGCATCACTACCGTACACGGCAGACGCACCGTTCTCGAGGACTTCTACGCGCTGCACCGCAGCGAGCGGAATGGAGCCGACGTCGACTGTATCGCCCGCCGTACTGACCGGCATCCGCAGCCCATTGACGAGCACGAGCGTACGGGCCGCGCCGAGTCCATGCAGTGAGACCGTCTCGATTCCACCGGTGGTGAAGCCGGTCGCCTGCGCCGACGTGACGCTTCCGACGCTGCTGGTCGAGGTCACCTGCTGCAGCAGTTGCGGGACGCTGGTCGCACCCGAAAGCCGGATATCTCGCCGGCTCAGCATCTGCACGGGCAGTGCATTGAGGGTATCGACGCCGCGGATGCGTGTACCCGTGACCACGATGGCGTGCAACGTGGCGAGGCTGCCATCCGAGCCGCCTCGGGCCGGCGGTGGATCGGCTGCCGCGCGGGCAGCGGCGCCGTCGAAGGTGGTGCTCGGGACCTGCCGAGCGCCGCCCGCGTTCAACGCCTCGGGATCGCCGACCTTGGGGTCGGACCCTGCGGCCACACCGCTCGCAGGTGGGTCGGCCGCCGTTTGGCCCGCGAGAGGCACGATCGTGATCGTATGCACGTCGATGTACCGGAACGTCAAGCCGGTGCCGGCGAGCGCGTGCTGGAGGGCTTCAGAGAGCGTGAAGCTTCCGATCACCCCGGGACTGCGGCGGCTCGCCACCTCTGTCGAGGGGTAGACGATCTGGAAGCCAAATTCCTGCGCGAGGCTGCGCAGCGCGGGGCGCAGGGGCTCCGGCGGAATATCGGTACTGATCCGGGTGGTCGCGGTTTGCGCCACCGCACCGGCTGGTACTCCGGCCACGGCCATACCCAACGCCACAGCGATGACTTCGGCCCGCATAACCTGTCTCCCCGAATTGTTTTAATCGATTCTGAGCGGCCCGCGTCACGCGCAAGGTCGCAACGCCGGCTCTCTGCGCAATATGAGCGTGGATGGGGCGGTTTTATACCCCCCCCGGGAGGCGAAAACTTATTGGACCGCTTGACGGGTGATCAGCACCCGTCTGCCGACCTCCGTCACCTTGATGCCGGGGTACTGCCGGAGGAAGGCGATCAGAGAGTCCGGATTGGTCGAAACGAACACCCCATCAATCCTGAAGGTCTCGAGCGAAGGCGACGCGATGACCAGGTGCTGCGCGTTGTAGCGGTTGAACTCTTGCACCACGTTGCGCAGATCAGTGGAGGCAAAGATGAGCTTGCGGTGGACCCAGGCGATGGCATCCCGCGTGTTCGCCGGTACCGGTCGCAGGCGGCGCGTCGGGGAGACGGTCACTTGCTGACCGGCGGTCAGGTAAACCGTGGACCGACCCGCCGTGCGGAGCATGGCCAATGGCCTGAGCCGGTTGGAGGCTGGCGCCTCGGGCGGACGGGGACGCGCAACGACGACTTTGCCCTCGATCACGGTGACGATCGCCTCGGCGTGAAGCAAATTCACATCGAACTGCGTGCCGATCGCGCGCACGACGGTTGCGCGGCTGCGCACGATGAACGGTCGATCGGCTTCGTACGTATCGGCGAAGAGTGCCTGGCCGCGCACCAGGTCGATCTCCCGCTCGTGCTCGGTGTAGCGCACGATAATCCGCGAGCGCGCGTTTAGATCGACCACCGAGCCGTCCGCAAGCGTGATGCTGCGCTTCTGGCCGACGCCAGTGGCATACGAGGTCGTACCGGCGCGGACCCAGAGCGTGATCAGCCCTGCCCCGATGAGCGCGAGCGCTCCGGCAGCCCAGGACAGGCGGGCCAGCGTCAACCCCAGGGGCCGGTGCCGGTCCGACGCGGGAGGCGGGGCAGCGCCCGGAAACGGGACGAGGTTGTCCGCGTCCGTGGCTTCGGCGATGAGCGCCTCTTTGGAGAATCGTGCGCCGACGTC
>JAKBBE010000213.1 GCA_021826035.1 Pseudomonadota bacterium
CCCTGAACGGGAAGAGGATTTCCGTTTAACTTTTTGTATTCTATGGAATTTTTGGAGCGGGAAACGAGGCTCGAACTCGCGACCTCAACCTTGGCAAGGTTGCGCTCTACCAACTGAGCTATTCCCGCACCGCAGGGCGAGCCGGCATTTTAGGGGCAGCCGGGACGAAGTCAAGGCATCGCTCAGCGCTTGAGCTCCGGCCAGGCCGCTCTCAGGTAGGCCACCATCGAGACCAGAGTGGCCGCCGCGGCGAGTTCGGTCATCATGACGCCGGTGGCGTAAATCGGGACGCCATCGATGGGCACTCGGTAAAGCATCATCGCCAGGCCCACGATCTGCAGCACGGTTTTGACCTTGCCGAGCTGCGAAACGGCAACCTTGCGCCGCTCGCCGATCTCCGCCATCCACTCGCGCAGTGCTGAGATGGTGATCTCACGCCCGATGATGACCATCGCCGTGAGCACGATCAGCGGGCGGGTATCGCGACTGACCAGCAGCACCAGCGCGGTCGTCACGATGAGCTTGTCGGCCACCGGATCGAGAAACGCGCCCAGCCTCGAGGTCTGGCCGAGCCGCCGCGCGAAATACCCATCCAGCGAATCAGTGATGCCCGCCGCGGCGAACAGCAGCCCCGAGGCCGGATCCGCCCAGTGATACGGCATGAAGAAGAACAGCACGATGAGCGGGATAGCGCCGATGCGCAGCCACGTCAGCGTGTTCGGCACATTCCAGGGCATGCGAGACTCATGATCCGGGATGCAGGTGATCATAAAGGGTGCGCGCCAGACTTGCTCCAATTCCGTTCACCTGCGCCAGATCGTCGATACCGGCGCGCAGCACCCCCTGCAGCCCCCCGAAATGGGTCAGCAGCGCGCGCCGCTTCGCCGGCCCCAGGCCGGGGACGGCCTCGAGCACCGATTCATTGAAGCGCCGCGCCCGCTTGCGCCGATGGCCGGTGATGGCGAACCGGTGCGCCTCGTCGCGAATGCGCTGGATCAGGCGCGAGGCGGGCGAATGGGCCGGGGGGATGTGCGGGGTCGCCTCCCCGTAGACGAACAGCCGCTCCTGCCCGGGCCGGCGGTCCGGCCCCTTGGCTACGCCCACCAGCACGAGCCCACCGACGCCGAGCGCTTCGAGCTCCTCGTGCACCCCCTCGATCTGGCCCAGCCCGCCGTCGATCAGCAGCACATCCGGGGCCGGAACTTCCTCGTTGCGCACCCGCGTGTAGCGGCGCTTCAGAGCCTGGCGCAGCGCCCCGTAATCATCCCCCGGGGTCACCCCGGCGATATTGAATCGCCGGTATTCCTTCTTAAGCGGCCCATCCGCGCCGAACACCACGCAGGAGGCCACGGTCCCCTCCCCACCCGTGTGGCTGATGTCGAAGCACTCCATGCGCGCCGGCGGCGCCGGCAGCGCGAGCTCGCGGGCGAGCTCCGCGAGCATCTCCTCCATGCCCTGTCGTCGCGCCAGTCGCATCCGCAGTGCCTGTTCCGCGTTCTCGCGCGCCAACTGCACCCACTTCACCGCGAGCCCCCGCACCGGACAGCGCACCACGACCGCATGACCGGCGCGCTCGGCCAGCGCCTCCCCCAGCGCACCGGCGTCCTCCAGGCGCCGCCCGACCAGCACCTCCGCGGGAGGCTCGTGATCGGCGTAGTACTGCATCAGGAACGAGGACAAGGCCTCCTCGGGCTCGGCAAAGGCCGCGCGCGGAAAGCTGCTGGTGGTACCGAGGTTGCGTCCGCCACGCACCAGCATGGCACTTACGGCGTACTCGCCGGGCTCGCCGGCGATGTCGAACACGTCGACGTCGCGCTCGTGCTCGGCCGTGACCACCTGCTGCGCCTGGATCTCGCGCAGTGCGGCCAGCTGGTCGCGCAGTTCGGCGGCCCGCTCGTACTCGAGTCCCTCGGCCGCCGCCTCCATCCGGCGCCTCAGCAGCGCATTGACCTCCTCGCTGCGGCCCTCGAGGACCTTGACGGCCGCTTCCACGTCCTGGGCATACGCCTCGCGACTGATCAGGCCGACGCAGGGGGCCGAACAGCGACCGATCTGGTGCTGCAGGCACGGGCGGCTGCGGTGCGCGAAGAAGCTGTCGCGGCAATTGCGGATGCGGAATAGCTTCTGCAGCTGATTGAGCGTCTCGCGCACCGCGGTGCTGCTTGGAAAGGGTCCGAAGTAGCGCGAGCCCGGCGCCCGTGCCCCGCGGTAAAGCGACAAGCGCGGATATTCGTGAGCGGTGCCGAGCAGGATGTAGGGGTAGCTCTTGTCATCGCGCAGCACCACGTTGAAGCGGGGCCGGTGCGCCTTGATCAGGTTGTACTCGAGCAGCAGCGCCTCGGTCTCCGAGTGGGTGACCGTGACCTCCATATCCGCGATGAGCTGCACCAGCGCCTGGACTTTCGGGCTGACGTTGCTGCCGCTGAAATAGCTGCCGACCCGATCCTTCAGGCTGCGTGCCTTGCCGACGTAAAGCAGCGTATGTTCATGATCGAACATGCGATAGACGCCGGGCCGGCGCGGCAGGGCCGCGACGAAAGCCTTGGAATCGAACGGCGGGTTCACCCGCACATTCTAAACGCCCGCGACCTCGCGGGCGCGCGCGACGACCGCGGTGAACATCGCCGCCGTCAGCCGGCGGGTCGAGGTGTTGTACCGGCTGCAATGATACGAGTCGAGCAGGATTCGACCGTCCTGCAGGGCGTGTTCGCGCCCGTGGCCGAAGGGGAATGCCGCCGGCTTCAAGCCGCTCGCCCGCAGAAATGCCTCGTGAGCGATGCGTCCGAGGGCGAGCACGACCCGCACGTGCCTCATCTGCTCAAGCTCGGCGCGCAGATAGCCGTTGCAGGTGCGAATCTCCTCAGGAGTCGGCTTGTTCTGGGGCGGGACGCACTTGACCGAATTGATGATGCGGGTGTGGCGCAGCTTCAGCGCATCATCGCGAGTCTCGGACTGCGCCCGGGTGGCGAGCCCCGCATCGTAGAGCGTCTGGTAGAGCAGGATGCCGGCATAATCGCCGGTGAACGGCCGGCCCGTTCGGTTCGCCCCGTGCAGACCCGGGGCCAGCCCCACGATCAGGATGCGCGGATCGGCCACGCCGAAGGACGGCACCGGGCGCGCCCAGTAATCCGGGTACCGTCCGCGCACCTCCGCGAGAAACCCGGCCAGCCGCGTGCAGCGGCTGCAATCCGGGTCATACAGCGGCTTATCGGTCATCCATGTGACTGATGATGGCTGAGGCAAAGCCTGAGCAGCTCATGAGTGTCGCACCCGGAATCAACCGCTGCAGATCCTCCTCGACGCTGCGGCGCGCCGCCAGCTCGCGCTTGGGCGCCTTGATCGCCTCGCGCAGGCGCGCCAGATCGTAGGTCAGCTCCTTGTGCGCGATGGTATTGGTCACGCCCTTGATGATCAGGTCCGCGGCCTCCTTCCACTCGAGATAGCGCAGCATCATCTCGGCCGACAGAATGAGCGAGCCGGGATTGACGCGGTCTTTGCCCGCAAACCCCGGCGCAGTCCCGTGCGTCGCCTCGAACACCGCGAGCCCATCGCCAATATTGCCGCCCGGGGCAATGCCGATGCCGCCCACCTGGGCCGCGAGCGCATCGGAGACGTAATCGCCGTTCAGGTTGAGCGTCGCGATGACGTCGTATTCCTCGGGCCGCAACAGCACCTGCTGCAGGAAGTTATCCGCGATCACATCCTTGATGACGATGTCAGTGCCGGTAAGGGGATTGCGGAACTTCATCCACGGTCCGCCGTCGATCGGCTCGGCGCCGAACTCTTCCTTGGCGAGCTGGTAGCCCCAGTTGCGGAATGCCCCCTCCGTGAACTTCATGATGTTGCCCTTGTGCACCAGGGTCACCGACACCCGATCGTTGTCGATCGCGTACTGGATCGCCTTGCGGATCAGGCGCTGGCTGCCCTCCTTGGAGACCGG
>JAKBBE010000214.1 GCA_021826035.1 Pseudomonadota bacterium
CGAACGTGCGGGCGAGCAATTTCGCCAGGTAGGTGAGACCGAAGATCTCCACGGTGCTGAATGCGCCCGTCGGCAGACGCGAGAACGGTTGCAGGCTCGCGCGACGCTGCAGCGTCCGTTGGCGCCGGTCCGCGAGTCGTTCATCCTCGGCCGCGTTTCCACTCGTATCGCTTGCCGTGAGCGTCGGGGCGAGCAGTGCGGGCAGCTGGGGTCGCTCGAGCGAGGTCCCGAGCGGGGTGTAGCGCAGGGGCAGGCCGAAGAAGCCTGCAAATCCATACGTGCGTACGTCGCCGTCGGTCTGTTCGACGGCGCGCCGCATACGCTCTGAGCGCACATCGATGCAGAAGACGAGCTGTGCGCTGGGCGCAGCCGCTTGCGCGACGGGGCGTGCCGCGTGCGCTGCGGCGAGCGCGCCGAAGAGACGCGCCTGATAGGCGATCTCGTGTGCGCGCTGCCAGAGCAGGTCGATGGCAAGCGATGCGGGGGGCTCGGCGGCGATCGTGGCGTTCCACTGCGCGAGCCAGTCCCACCACACGGAGCGCTCATCGTCCCGCCCGTCCTGCAGCAGTGCCTCCCAGCTGAGGCGGATCACGAGCAACTGCGCCAAGTGCTCATCCTCTCCCCCGGCGAGCGCCGCCTCCCAGCGCAAGTAGGCGCACCACGCCGCCCAGCCGTCGATGCGCCGGGCAATCACTTCGAGCAGCTCGGTCCATTGTCCGTCGCGCACGGCCAGGCGATCGAGCGCCCAGTGGAGCGCCGCGTCGAACTGCTCGGGCAGCCGCGCGGCGCGCCCGTGCAGCGGCCGGAACCGCTGATCCTCGAGCAGCGCGGAGCGCCAGCCCGCGAACAGCCCGGGCCGGCGCTCAGGCGTCGCGTCTGCCTGCAGCGGGTCGAAGTAGGCCGCACAGTACTCGCTGATCTGCTGCGTGATGCGCAGGCGCCAGGGGACCGCGCCGCACCGGAGCGGGTCGGCGTCGAGCCGGTCGCTGAGCAGCGCGAGTCCGTCCGCGGCCGGGGCCGGCTGCTCGAGCGCCCGCACGGCGGCCGCGATACTCGAGACCACGGGCTGCTCGCGCAGGGCCTGCTCGAGGTGCGTCCGCTCGATCTGTCCGTGCTGCCAGGCGAGCAGGTACTGCGCGCGCGCCCCGGTCAGGGGCGCGCCGCAGAGGCGCTGCAGCCGCTCGGCCGCCGCGCCGAAGGGCAGCGCCCGATAGCCCCAGTAAGGGCTGACCGCGACCTGCCGATCGAGCGGCCAGGCGGGCGCGATGGTGCGGCAGGCCGCCTCGAGGGCTGCGCGGTGCAGACTCCGGCGGTGCTGTCGCGCCGGTGGGGTCGCCGCGCCGCTCATGCGGCGCCCCGTTCGCGCGGTGCCAGCCACGGACTGAGGTGTCGCTCCGCGCTGCGCACGCCGCACCAGGGCCATCGCGACGTGACGAGCCGCGTGACCGGCTCATCGAGGAAGTACCCGGCCGCGCTCCACACGTACAGGCGTGAGTGGCGCGTCGCGGAGCCGGCGCGCCCGAGGTGTCCCTGCGCCCAGTACAGCGCGACCAGACAGAGTGCGCCGTACAGCGCCAGCAGCGGCGCCGGGCGTGCCTGGGGGACACCGAGGCCACGGTTCATCGTGAGGTGCCAGAGCAGATACAGCTGCACGGCGAGGGCGGCCGCCAGGAAGTTGCGGGTCCGGGTGGCGAGATTCGGCACACCGTCCCACAGCAGCGTCGCGACACCGAGCGTGCACACCAGCAGAGCGATCCAGGGAACCGTCGGGGCGTGCAACACGGTGTGCCACAGGCGCGCCGAGACTGCGACCACGCTGGCGGCGACTGCCAGTCCGAGCAGCGGCGCGTAGGGTGCGCGCGACGGGGGTTCAGCTCGCATGCGCACCTCGGTGCTCTCGCGCACCGCCTCGCCGGAGCAGAGGAACGCGTGCGCCTTGTAGAGCGCATGGCCGAGCAGATGCAGCAGAGCGAGGCCGTACAGCCCCAGACCGCATTCGGCGGCCATCAGCCCCATCTGCGAGCAGGTCGACCAGGCGAGGCGCGTTTTGCGCGTCGGGCAGGTCATCAGGGTGAGCCCGGCGAGCGCCGCGGTCGTGCTGCCGACGATCACCAGCAGCCCCTGGGCCGGCAGCGATGCGCCGATCAGCGGGGCGAGGCGGATCAGCACGTAGCCGCCGAGGTTGACCACGCCCGCGTGCATCAGGGCGGAGACGCTGGTCGGCGCTTCCATGACCTGCACCAGCCAGCCGTGCAGGGGCAGCTGAGCGGATTTCAACAGCACGGCGGCGGCGAGCAGCAGCGCGGCCCACTGCGCGTCGGCGCCGGCCGCCCCGTGTGCCGCGATCAGCCGCGCCAGCGGTGTCAGTCCGAGGGTGTGCCAGCGGCGATAGAGCAGCACCGCGGCGCCGAGCAGGCACCCATCGGCCAGGCGGCTGGCGAGGAACTTCTTGCGCGCGACGATGCGGGCCGCCGATCGCTCGCGGTAGTGCGTCAGGAGTGGGTGCAGCGCGGCGCTGCTGGCGGCCCAGGCGAGCACCAGCACGGCGAAATTACGCGCCGCCACCACGGTACTGACACCGGCGAGCGTCAGCAGCAGCGCACACACGAAGCGCCGCTCGCCGGCCTCCCCGGCGAGATTGCCGCGCGAGTAGCGCGCAATGACCCAGCCCAGAAACGTGATCAGCGTCATCACCGCGGCAGCCGGACCGTTGTGCAGGCCGAATGCCAGGCCCGGCAGCAGGCGGCTGATATCCCCGGCGAGCGCTCCTGCGAGCGCGCCGCCGGAGGCCCACGCGAGCGCTGGCCAGAGCGCGCGGCGGCGCAGCGCGGCGGCGGCGGCGGCGCCGAGCAGGTACAGCAGCGGAACGAGCCAGGCGGTCCAGTGCGGGGGATGCAGCATGCGTACTCCGGGGGGGGCGGACGACGCGGGGGAGTATTCGCAAAGGGAGTGGATCTGTAAAATAGAATAAAGAGAACGAAACGTTCGAGAAAACAGAACATGCGAAACCTCAACTTCCGTCACCTGCTGTATTTCTGGACCGTCGCGCAGCGCGGGCACCTGACCCAGGCCGCCGCGCAGCTGCGCGTGTCGCAATCGGCCCTGTCGGCGCAGATCCGTCAGCTCGAGTTGTATCTCGGTCAGCCGTTGTTCGAGCGCTCCGGACGCGCGTTGCATCTGACGGAGTTTGGCGCCGTGGTGCTCGATTACGCCGACAGCATCTTCGGGCTGGGGCAGGAACTGATGGCGACGGTGCGCGGCGGGCTCGGACAGCGCCAGCAGCACCTGCGCGTCGGGGCGGTTGCCACGCTGTCACGCAACTTCACGGAGAATCTGCTGCGGCCGCTGTTCAGCCGCGCGCAAGTGCGCCTGACGCTGCAGTCCGGCAGTCTTGCCGAGCTGCTCGAGCAGCTGCGCGTGCACACCCTCGATGTGCTGCTCTCGAATCGCCCGGTGGTGGCCGAGCGTGATCGGCCGTGGCGCTGCGTGTCGCTCTCGCGCCAGTCGGTGTGTCTGATCGGGCCGCCGCGCTCCGGGCGGCGGCGCTTGCGGCTGCCGGAGGACCTGGTCGGTATGCCCCTGGTGCTGCCCGGACCGAGCAGTGACGTGCGCACCCAGTTTGATTTGTGGTGCGAGCGCAGGCGCATCAAGGTCGAGGTCGCCGCGGAAGTCGACGACATGGCGATGCTGCGGCTGTTCGCGCGCGATTCCGGCGCCGTTGCGGTGGTGCCCGAGGTGGTGGTCCAGGACGAATTGCGCGAGGGGCGTCTGCAGCGCTACGGCGCGATCCCCGGCGTGTTCGAGCATTTTTACGCGATCACCGCGTTCCGGAACAGTCCCTCGCCGCTGGTGCAGCAGCTGCTCGTGCGCACGCGCGCGAAATAGAGACTCGGGAGCTCAGCGCGCGGCA
>JAKBBE010000215.1 GCA_021826035.1 Pseudomonadota bacterium
GGGAGCCGAAGCCAGTCTACGGCGTACGACCATTCGCCCCACGAGGCCACTTGGTCACCCATAAGCTGATCGACAAGCTTCGCGACGAGGATGCGTATTAGCCAACTCATGCGAGTTCGGCTTGTCACCGGCGGCTGACCGACGGGTAAAACAGCGGTTCGTCACGGAGAGATCAGTGCGCGCTCTGCTTGATGTCAACGTCCTGATTGCGCTCTTTGATCCTGATCATGTTTCGCATCAGATCGCGATGGCGTGGTTTGCGAGGCATGCAAAGGAAGGTTGGGCATCGTGTCCGTTGACTCAAAATGGTTGCGTTCGGATCATGTCGAGCCCGTCATATCCGAATGTGCAGCCTGTTGAGACGCTCGTCAGGCGCCTGGGAGAGGCTTGCGCAGAGCCCATTCACGAGTTCTGGGTCGATGAGGTGAGTCTTCTCGATTCCACGCAATTCGATGCAACACGCATTCACGGTCCGCGTCAAATTACAGATGCGTACCTGCTTGCCCTGGCTGTTCGGCACAACAGTCGATTTGTCACATTCGATGCTGGGATTGCGCTACAGGCCGTTCGAAGGGCGACAGTGAAGAACCTTCTGGTGCTTAATCCTAACGTCTGAACCCGTGTTTTGCGCTGACGCAGTGTGTCTTGACGCTGCGCGTGCTTGTGGCTGCGTTCACGGTGACGCGCTGCAGTTCGACCTTGATCGGTCCAAAAAGATCCCTGCGAATGACCGCGCCCCAATAACGGTCCCGGATAACGCGCCTGCGGCTCGTCAGCGAGCGATGCATGACCGCTAGACCGGAGAGACAGCCGATGCGGGTCCTCTGCGGCTCTCTATGGCCGATGTTGTCGAGAAGCGCCGCCTTTTTGCGCGCAAGGTGAGTTCTGCGGTCACGGCTCCATCACGGATCGAGGGCAGGGAAATGAGCCTTTGCGCCCGATGCAGCCCCTTCATGAGGCGCCGCACAGCGCTTCATAAATATGAGAGAAAACAAAGCACTATCTTATTTATCGCCAAATGATTTGAATGGATGACGATGCGTTGTGAGCTCGCGCGGCCGCAGCGCAGGGCCGATGCGCTGCGGTACAGTTGGAGCAAGGAGAACCGGCTCATGACCCCGCCGCGGATGAATTCCATCGATACCTGGCACGGACTCGAGCCGTCCGAGGTGGACTCGGGGCGCGCGCGCGAGCATCCACGTGCGCGCGAGCTCTACGCACGGATCCGCTCGAGCACCGCGCCCATTGTCTGGATCGTGGGCATTGCCGGCACCGGCAAGAGCCTGTTGCTCGCAAGCCTGCAGCGACTGGCGCGCCGGGATGCTCGCACGCGCTGGACGTTCCTCGACGCGCCGGCGCCCGAGCAGCTGGCGGCCCACCTCGCTGGGGGCGAGGACGGCGCGGCGCGGCGGGTCATCGTGGCGTCCCGCCCGCTTGAGGCAGCTGCCGGTCCGCTCCTGCGGCGCGTGATGTACGGCGAGGTGCTGCGGATCGATGAGCGGGAGCTGTTCCTCAGTGCCGAGGCGTGCGCGGCCGAAGACCCCGAACTGTACCGCCTGACCGGCGGTTGGCCGATGTTGGTGCAGGCCTGGAGGACCCGCCGCGCACGCCAGGTCGCCGACGTGCTGCCGCAGTTCCTCGCGAGCGAGGTGCTGCCGGCGCTGCCGCCGCCGGTGGCGCTCGCGCTGCTCGCGGGCGTGAGTGAGCCGCTGCCGGAGGCGCTCTGCGATCAGCTCTGCGAGGGTCTCGAGCCTCGCCATCCGCTGCTCGCGTGCACGGAGGAAGGCATCGAGCCGGCGGGTGAATGGCTGGCCGCGGCGCTGCGCGCCGTGCTGGCTCGAGCGGATCTGCTGCCCCAGAGCCAGCGGACCGCACTCGTGCACCTGCATTCGACCTACGGTCGGCCGCAGCGGGCCATCGGCGCGCTCATCGCGCTCGGCCGGCGCGAGGAGGCGCGGCGCCTGTTCGAGGACAGCGGCGGGGTGTTCTTCGGGTTCCGCCATGGATTCGAGGCGCTCGAGCGGGTGCTCGAGGCATTCGGCGCAGACGTCGGTCCCCGGCACGAGAGCCTGTTCCTGGCGCGGCTGTTCCTGCTGTTCAAGAACGGCCAGACCCGCGAGACCATGCGGCTGCTCGAGATGCACTATCCGCGCCTACCGGTCGATCTGCGCGACATGCGCGCCTCGCATCGCACCCATGCGCTGCTGCTGCGGCTGGACATCGCGGCCGACTTCGATGAGGTCATACCTGCGGAGGTCATCGCGAGCTGGACGCGGCTCGAGGCGCACCTGGCACCGGATGAGCACTGGGCGCGCGGCATTCTCTACAACACCATGACGATCGGGTTCCTGCGCATCGATGAGCTGGCGCTCGCCGAGCGCTTCGCCGCCGAGGCGCTGCGCGCCTACGAGCTCGCCCGCTCGCCGTACCTGACCTACTTCATGCGGCTGCACCTGGCCGACATCGCCCTGAAGCAGAGCCGGCTGCGCGATGCCGGGACGCTGCTCGAGGCCGCCGAGCAGCTGCTCGCGCAGTGTCCGTTCGCCCATCGAGCCGACCGGGCGATGCTCGAGGTGTTTCGCGCGCGCCTCGCCTATGAGCAGGGGCGGCTCGAGGACATCCCCGAGCGCATGGATGCGGTGCTCGAGGTGCTCACCCGCGGGGACAGCTGGCCGGGGCTGATCCGCTCGATCCTGGAGTTCGCGCCGCTGGTGGCGCTGTGGCGACAGGGACTGCGCGCGGCGCTCGAGACCAGCGAGTGGTGTCTGCTCACCCTCAGCCGCCGGCACGGACCGAGCGACCGGCACGGCTCGGCGCTGGTGCGAGTGCGCATCTGCCAGGTGGCGCGCCGCCATGCCGAGGCGGCGCGCCACCTGGCGCAGATCGAATCGGAGCCGGCCGGCGGCTCGCGCCGCCTCGCTGCCGAGGGGGCCCTGATCCGCCTGCGCGCGCAGTTGCACGAGGGCGCCGATCTGGAGGCGGCGGAGTCCCTCGGCCGCTCGGTCGAGGCGCTGCCCTCGCTCGAGCCGCGCCAGCGCATCGCCTGCGCGATCCTGCAGGCGGAGCTGCGCCGCCGCCGCCGCGATCCCCATGGCGCCCGGCGGCTGCTGCTGCCGGCGCTGCGCGCCGCGCAGGCCGAGGGACTGCTCGGGGTGCTCATCGAGGAGGCGGAGTTCCTCGAGCGCCAGCTGCCGCCCTGGCTCGCCAGGGCCAGCCCCGGGGAAGAGGCGGTGCGCTCGTTCGCGCGTCGCGTCGCGGACACGCTGCGTGCGCTGCCGGCGACCGGGCTGCGCTCGCGGGCCATCGCCGGGGTGTCGGCCCAGGAGTTGCGCGTGCTGCTGCACCTGTCGGATGGACTCACCAACAAGCAAATCGCCCGAGCGCTCGAGATCAGCGAGAGCACCGTGAAATTCCATCTGCGCAGCCTGTTCGGCAAGCTCAAGGCACGCGGGCGCGTCGGGCTGCTCGAGCGCGCGCGCGCCGTGGGTCTGGTCCCCTGACGCGGGCACTGACCGATTTAGCGCAAAACCTGACCCTGACCCTCCCGTAGCATCCCTCGGCATCAGCACGGGGGCGATCAGGCATGCTGCGGATCGGGGTCGATGTCGGCGGGACCAATACGGACGCGGTGCTCATGGACGGGCGGCGTATCGTGCACGCGGTGAAGCGTCCGACGACCCGGGACGTCACCGGCGGGCTGATGAGTGCGCTGCGCGACGTGCTGGCGGACACCGAGGTCAGTGCCGCCGAGGTCGCCCTGGTGGTGATCGGCACCACGCATTTCACCAACGCGGTGATCCAGCGGCGCGGCCTCTCGCCGACTGCGGTCGTGCGCCTGTGCCTGCCGGCCGCCCAGTCCCTGCCACCGATGATCGACTGGCCCGAGTCGCTGGCGCGCG
>JAKBBE010000216.1 GCA_021826035.1 Pseudomonadota bacterium
AGCCGCTGCTCGAGGGCGGGGAGATCCTCGCCGCCGGCGCGCGCACCATCGCGGCGGGCGGCTGGCAGAGCATCCCGCGTCTGGAGATGCCCGGTGCGATGCTGATCGGCGATGCGGCCGGCGGCGTCAATGTGCCGAAGATCAAGGGCGTGCACCAGGCGATCCGCAGCGGCATGCTCGCCGCGCAGCACCTGGCCGAAACCGGAACGCCGCAGGGCTTCGATGCGCGCTGGCGCGCCTCGGCCGGCGGGCAGGAGCTGCGCGCCGTGCGCAATTTCAAACCGGGGTTCAAGCGCGGTTTGTGGTTCGGCCTGGCCAACGCCGCGCTCGAATCACTGAGCGGCGGACGCACCCCCTGGACGCTCACGCACCGCACGGCCGATTATCAGCGACTGCACTCGCTCGAGGACTACGCCTCGCCTGAGCGCCACTGGGTCGAGCGAACGCTCCCGCCGCGCGACCGGCTGGCGGCGGTGTTCTTCGCCTCGACCAGTCATGATGAGCACCAGCCGGCGCACTTGAAGGTGCGCGATCCGTCGATCTGCGCCGAGCGGTGCACTCGCGAGTTCGGCAATCCCTGCCAACGCTTCTGCCCGGCCAACGTCTACGAGATGGTCGAGGATGCCGGCGGGCGGCGGCTGCAGATCAATGCGGCCAACTGCGTGCACTGCAAGGCATGTGACATCAAGGATCCCTACGCCATCATCGATTGGACGCCTCCGGAGGGCGGCTCCGGACCCAACTATCAGTCTCTGTAGCACCCATGGATCCAATCTGGACTCCCTCCCCGCAGCGGGTCGCTGCTGCGAACGTGACGCGCTTCATCACGCGGGTGAATGCGCGGCGCGGACTCACGCTCGAGGGCGTCGCGCAACTCTACGCCTGGTCGGTGAACGAGCCCGGCGCGTTCTGGAGCGAGCTGGCGAACTTCGCCGACGTGCGCGCCGAGTGGGGTGAGGGCCCCGCGATCGAGCACCCCGAGCGAATGCCCGGCGCGCGGTTTTTCCCCGCGGCCCGCCTGAACTTCGCCGAGAACCTGCTGCGCTACCGCGACGAGCACGTCGCGATCACGTTCAGCAACGAGCGCGGCAGCGAACAACGCCTGACCTACCGCCAGCTCGCCGAGGAGGTCGCGCGCATCGCCGCGGGACTGCGCGATGCGGGCGTCGGTCCGGGTGATCGGGTCGCCGGCTACCTGCCGAATCTGCCCCAGACGCTCATCGCCATGCTGGCCGCCGCGAGCCTCGGGGCGATCTGGTCGTCCTGCTCACCGGACTTCGGCGTGCACGGCCTGCTCGATCGGTTCGGGCAGATCGCCCCGAAGGTGCTGTTCACGGCCGACGGATATTTCTACACGGGCAAGACCCTCGACTCGCTCGGTCCGATCGGGGAGGCCGCCCGGCAGCTGCCGAGCCTCGAGCGCCTGATCGTCATCCCGTACGTCAACAGCGCACCGACACTCGAGCGGCTCGGAGACGCCGCTGAGCGCAGCACGCTCTGGGAGCACTTCGGCACGCGCGGCGCACCGCTGCGCTTCCCGCCGCTGCCGTTCAATCATCCGCTCTACATCCTGTTTTCCTCCGGCACCACCGGAGTGCCGAAGTGCATCGTGCACGGTGCCGGCGGTACGCTCCTGCAGCATCAGAAGGAGCACCTGCTGCACGTCGACCTGCAGCGCGTCGACCGGATCTTCTACTACACGACCTGCGGGTGGATGATGTGGAACTGGCTGGCGAGCGCGCTCGCCACCGGCGCGACGCTCATCCTCTACGACGGCAACCCCTTTCATCCCGACCCCGGAGTGCTCTGGCGCCTGGCCGAGCGAGAGCGCATCACGGTGTTCGGCACCAGCGCCAAATACCTCTCGGCACTGGAAAAAAACGGCTATACCCCGGCTCGTGAAGTCGATCTCGGCGCGTTGCGCTCGATCCTCTCGACCGGCTCCCCGCTGCTGCCGGAGGGCTTCGAGTTCGTCTACCGCGCCATCAAGTCCGACCTGCAGCTCGCCTCGATCTCCGGCGGCACCGACATCGTCTCGTGCTTCGCCCTCGGTTGCCCGACCCTGCCGGTCTACCGCGGCGAGTTGCAGTGCCGCGGCCTCGGCCTGCGCGTGGAGATCTTCGACCCGGCCGGACGAGCCGTGCGCGCCGAGCGCGGCGAACTGGTCTGCACGGCCCCCTTTCCGTCCATGCCGGTGGCTTTCTGGAACGACCCCGAGGGGGCGAAGTATCGAGCCGCCTACTTCGAGCGCTTTCCCGGCGTGTGGCACCACGGCGATTTCGCCGAGCTCACCCCACACGACGGCATCGTCATCTACGGCCGCTCCGATGCCGTGCTCAACCCGGGCGGTGTACGCATCGGCACCGCCGAGATCTACTCCGCCGTCGAGAATCTGCCGGAGATCGCCGAGGCCATCGCCGTCGGCCAGGACTGGCAGGGCGACGTGCGCGTGATCCTCTTTGTGCGCCTGCAGGACGGCATCGACCTCGACAAGTCCCTCAAAGACCGTATCCGCACCGCCATCCGCACCAGCACTACGCCGCGGCACGTGCCCGCCAAGATCATCGCCGTCCCCGACATCCCCAGAACCCGCTCCGGCAAGCTGACTGAGCTCGCCGTTCGTGAGGTCATCCACGGAAGACCGGTGCTCAACGTCGAGGCACTCGCCAACCCCGAGGCGCTCGAGCACTTCCGCGCCCTGCCCGAACTCGGCGGCTGAGGGCGCAGAGCGCATGGACCAGTCTGCTGCGCCGACGCTGCGCGCGCTGTACACGCAGCAACTGGGCACCCGCGGCTACCGGTCGGACCCGGCACAGCTCGCCGTGCTGGCGCGCCTGGAGCACCTGCGCGCGCGGCTGATCGCCGCGCGCGCACCACAGGAATCGGTCACGCGGCGCGTGCTGCGACGTCTGACGCACCGCCCCGCTGCCGCGCCACGTGGCCTCTACCTATGGGGGCCGGTCGGTCGCGGCAAGACCTGGCTGATGGATCTGTTCTTTCAGAGCCTGCCGTTTCCCGACCGACGCCGCCGCCACTTCCACCGCTTCATGCACGAGGTGCACCTGGAGCTCAAGCGCCTCGGCGAGCACACCTCGCCGCTCGAGGTGCTGGCCGAGCGGATTGCGGCCGACACACGCGTGTTGTGTTTCGATGAACTGTTCGTGAGCGACATCGCCGATGCGATGATCCTCGGCGGGCTGTTCGAGGGCCTGTTCAAACGCGGCGTCACGCTGGTGGCAACCTCCAACAGTCCGCCGGCACAGCTGTACCGTGACGGACTGCAGCGCCAGCGCTTCCTGCCGGCAATCGCACTGCTGGAGCGGCACACGGAAGTCGTTTCGGTCGATGGCGGCAGCGACTACCGGCTGCGCCGGCTCACCCAGGCAGGCACCTATCTGCCGAGCGGCGCGGCCGGCACCGCCGCGCGGCTGGGCGCGCTGTTCGAGGAACTCGCCCAACAGGCCGAATGGAGCGACACGCCGCTCGAGATCAACGAGCGCCCCATCCCGGTGGTGCGCCAAAGCGACGGCGCGGTGTGGTTCGACTTCGAGGCGCTGTGCGCCGGCCCGCGCAGTCCGGAGGACTACATCGAAATCGCGCGGCTGTATCCGGCCGTGCTCCTCGAGCAGGTACCCCAGCTCGAGGAGAGCCGTCACGATGAAACGCGGCGTTTCATCGCGCTGGTCGATGAGCTCTACGACCACAACGTCAAGCTCGTGGTCTCGGCGGCCGCCGCCCCCGACGCGCTGTACCACGGCGAGCGGTTGCGCTTTGAGTTCCAGCGCACCGCGAGCCGCCTGATCGAGATGCAGAGCGCGCAATATCTGGAGCGCGCCCACCTGCCGTGACGC
>JAKBBE010000217.1 GCA_021826035.1 Pseudomonadota bacterium
CGTTTCTGTCGCTGCTTGATTTCAGCAAGTCGAAGTTCGTGAAATTGAAGCTGCCGCTGTACCTGCAGCTGGCGCTCGGCGGCCTCGGGGTCGGACTGATCTCCGTGTTCCTGCCCGAGGTCTGGGGTAACGGCTACAGCGTGGTGAGCAGCATGCTGCTCGGCAACCTGTTCGGCTGGACGCTCCTCGCGATCCTGCTCGCCAAGGTGCTCGCCACCGCCTCGACGGTCGGATCCGGAGGCGTGGGCGGTGTGTTGACGCCCTCGCTGTTCATCGGCTCGGCGGTCGGAACCTTGTTCGGTGGGGCGCTGCAGTGGTTGATGCCGCAGGTGATCACGCAACCGGTCGCGTTCGGGGTCATCGGTATGGGCGGGTTCCTGGCTGCGACCACGCAGGCACCGCTCACCTCCATCCTGATGATCTTCGAGATGACCGTCGACTACCACGTGGTACTGCCTCTGATGCTGACGTGCGTGACGGCGTATTTCACCGCCAAGGTCTATCGGCACGGCAACTCGGTGTATACCGCGGCGCTGGCGCATACCATCGTTGCGGAGCAGGGCGATGACTGGCGCGTGCGCACGGTCGAGCCGCTGATCAAACCGGTCGCCGTCGTCGTGCCGCGCGGCACGACGCTCGCGGAGGTGTTCGAGCGCCTCTCGCGTCGTTCGGTCCGGCGCGTGTACGTGACGGACGGGGACGAATTGGTCTCCTGGTTCCGCCCGCGCGACATTCACGAACGGCTGCAGAAGGGCGAGATCAACTGGGACACGCACGTCGAGACGGTCGCCCAGCCGGTCAACGAGGCCCTCTCGCCGGAGATGTCCCTCACCGAGGCGCTCGACGGGTTCCTGCGCGAGAAGGCGCGAACTCTGCCCGTGACGCCGGGACAGTGGCGCCACACGCTGATGGGCGAGGTGTCGCGTGATGACGTGCTGCTGGCGATCCGCGATCGACTGACGGTGACGAAATGAGTCTGTACTCGCTGCTCGCGACGGTGCCGCCGGGGTTGGCGGATCTGGCGGCCGCGGAGCTCACCGCGCTCGGCGCCGAGTCGGTGCGCGAGCGCACCGCGGCCGTGGCCTTCAGCGGTTCGCTCACGACCGCCTACCGGGCGTGCCTGGAGTCGCGCGTCGCCAACCGCATCCTGCTCGAGATCGCGCGTTTCGACGCGCCGAGCACCGAGGCGCTCTACCTCGCCGCGCGCGCCGTGCCGTGGCAGGAGCATCTGCCGGACGGCGCGAGCCTGGCGTGTGAGTTCACGGGCCGTCACCCGACCATCGACAACAGCCACTTCGGGACGCTGAAGCTCAAGGACGCCATCGTCGATGCGATGCGTACGCTGCGCGGAACGCGCCCGGACATCGTGCGCGATCGGCCTTCGCTGCGCGTGCATGCGCATGCGCACGGCACTGCGGTCACGCTGTACATCGATCTGGCCGGGGAGAGCCTGCACCGCCGGGGCTATCGGGGCGAGGGGCTCGCCGCGCCCCTGAAGGAAAACGTGGCGGCCGGCATTCTGCTGCGCAGTCAGTGGCCGCACCTCGCCGCCGAGGGGGCGCAGTTCCTCGATCCGCTGTGCGGCTCGGGCACGCTGGTGATCGAGGCCGCACTCATCGCTGCCGGTCGGGCGCCGGGACTGACGCGCGAGTACTTCGGGTTCCTCGGCTGGCGGGGGCACGACGCGGCGCTGTGGCGAGGACTGCACGCCGAGGCGCTGCAGCGCGCTCGGGCGGCCCCGCCCGGCGCGGTGCCGCTGCGCGGCCGGGACCGGGATGCGGCGGCCGTGCGCGCCGCGGTGGCCAACGCCGAGCGGGCGGGCGTCGGGGAGTGGGTGCGTTTCGAAGTAGGCGCGCTCGAGAGCGCTCGGCCGAGCGGTCCGGGCGGTGGTCTGCTCTGCACGAACCCGCCGTACGGGGCGCGTCTGGAGGATCTCGAGGCCGCACGCCTCACGCACCGGCAGCTCGGCGCGACGCTGCGCGAGCACTTTCAGGGCTGGCACGCCGTGGTGCTCACCGGAGCGCCGCAGCTCGGGATGGAGCTCGGGATCCGCGCCGCGCGCACGCATGCTCTTTGGAACGGCGGAATCGAATGCCGTCTGCTGCGCATGCGCATCGAGCCGGACAGTCTGCGTGAGCCGGGCACTCTGGCGCGCCCGGATAACCGGCTCGCCGAGGCGCCGGGGGCGCGCATGTTCGCCAATCGGCTGCTGAAGAACCTCAAGCGCCTGCGCGGCTGGGCCGAGCGCGAGTCCGTGTCCTGTTATCGCCTGTATGACGCGGACATGCCGGAGTACGCCTTCGCCATCGATCGGTATGCGAGCGCGGAGGGCGACGAGGCGTGGCTGTACGTCCAGGAATATGCCGCGCCGCGCACCATCGAGGCCGAATCGGTGCGCCGGCGTCGCTCCGAAGTGCTCGCGGCGCTGCCGGGGGCCACGGGCGTGCCGCGCGAACGGATCAAACTGCGCACCCGCCGGCGCATTCAGCGCGGCGAGCAGTATGCCAAGGTCGGCGGTGCGGGCGAGTTCCAGGTGGTGCGCGAAGGGGGGCTGAAGTTCCGCGTGAACTTCACCGACTACCTCGACACCGGCCTGTTTCTCGATCACCGCCTGACCCGCGAGCGTCTGCGGCGCGCCGCGCGGGACGCGCGCTTCCTGAATCTCTTTGCGTACACCGGTACGGCCACGGTGTACGCCGCGGCCGGCGGTGCGCGGGCGAGCACATCGGTGGATCTCTCGAACACGTATCTCGACTGGGCGCAGCGCAACCTCGCGCTGAACGGCTTCGCCGACGGCCGGCACGAACTGGTGCAGGCCGACTGCTTCAAGTGGCTCGAGGCAGCCCCGCACGCCGCGGCGCGCTACGAGCTGATTTTTCTCGACCCGCCGACGTTCTCGAACTCAAAGCGCATGCAGGGCGTCCTCGACGTTCAGCGCGATCATGGCGCGCTCATCGAGCAGTGCATGGCGCTGCTCGCCCCGGGCGGCCTGCTGGTGTTCTCGACCAACGCGCAGCGCTTTCACCTCGACCCGCAGCTCGAGCACCGCTACGCGCTGGTGGATGTCTCCGCCGCGACGGTACCGCCGGATTTCGCGCGCAATCCGCACATTCACCGCTGCTTCGAGCTGCGCGCGCGCTGAGCCGGCTGCGGCTCCTCTTCCGGCCGCCACGGCCGGCCCTGCCTCTCCTCGATATACAGGCGAATCAGCCGGCGCACGACCTGCGACGGGGTGGCGTCTTCCTCGGCGCACACGCGCTCGAAAACCGTCTTTTTGCGCGGATCGATCAGGATGGTCAGGCGGGCGGTACGCGTCTCCAGGGGCACGAGGCGGATCCTCTTCACATTTGAGCGACATCCAATGATAATACGATGCACATCCTAGTGCATCCCGTGATCACCCCATTGCCTAAGCTGCTGGTCGGCTGTGTCGCGCTCCTGCTCGGCTGGGGGGCGGTGGGCGTGGCGGGCCTGCTGCGCCCGCGCAGCGTGCGGCTCGCCGGCAGAGTCCTGTTCCCGCTCGGGGCCCTGATCGGCTTCGCGCTCGCGGCGCTCGCCGTGACCAGCCTGCTCGGCGGGGGCATCGAGCGGATGGTCCTGCCGATCGGTCTGCCCGGCCTGCCGGCGCATCTGCGGCTCGATCCGCTCTCGAGCGTGTTCCTGGCGCTGCTCGGCGCCACTGCGGGCGGCATCTCGCTGTTCGCCGGTGGGTATTTCCGGGCCGGGCAGGGCACCGCGCCGGGCCTGCTCGGACTGCAGTACCACCTGTTCCTCGCCAGCATGGGCTGGGTGCTGA
>JAKBBE010000218.1 GCA_021826035.1 Pseudomonadota bacterium
ACCGCTTCGCCCGGCATGCCCCACACGACGCTCGAGGCCTCGTCCTGGGCGATGGTGCGACTGCCGTTGTCGAGCATTTCCTTCAGACCCCGGGCGCCGTCCTTACCCATGCCCGTCAGAATGACCCCGATCGCGTTGCGGCCGACGTTCTGGGCGACCGAGCGGAACAGGACGTCCACCGAGGGCTTGTGCCGGTTGACCGGAACTCCGTCGTCGAGGCGGCAGATATACCGAGCGCCATCGCGGATGACCATCAGATGCTGATCGCCGGGGGCGATGTACGCGTGTCCGGCGAGAACGTGCTGGCCGTCCTGCGCCTCCATGACCGAAACGGCACAGCAGTCGTTCATCCGCCGTGCAAACGGTCCGCTGAAGGCCTTCGGAATGTGCTGCGTGATCACAACGCCCGGGCTGTCTGGGGGAAGCCGGGTGAGCACTTCCTTGATCGCTTCAGTGCCGCCCGTGGAGGCGCCAATGGCAATGATCCGGTCGGTCGTCCGTAATGGCCGGGCTGCGCCTCCGCGGGGCAATACGGCATCGACGCTGTGCGCCGGGCCGGGGGGGCGCAGCGTGGCCCGCCGCGGGTCGAGTGCACGCACGCTGGCGCATGCCGCGGTGCGGATTTTATCAGCCAGCTCATCACCGTACTCGGCAAAGGTCGCCGCCAGGTCGATCTTCGGCTTGGGCAGATAATCGACGGCCCCGAGCGAAAGCGCATCCAGCGTCACATCGGCGCCGTGCTCGGTCAGCGAGGAGACCATGACCACGGGCATTGGACGCAAGCGCATCAGGTTGCGCAGGAAGGTGATGCCGTCCATGCGCGGCATCTCCACATCCAGCGTGATGACGTCGGGGTTAAGCCGCTTGATTTTTTCTCGTGCGGCATGCGCGTCCGCCGCCGCACCGACGACCTCGATGTCCGATGCAGCGCTCAGCATTTCGGTGAGTAACGTTCTGACCAGTGCCGAATCGTCCACGATCAGCACGCGGATCCGCTCGCGTCTGCCCGGAGCGCGCTCGCCCGCCACGCTTCCGCCTTGCGTCATCACTCGAACAGCTCCACATCGCCCCCGGCGGACTGACGTCCGAGACTCTCCAGGTACAGCTGTTCGTGCCGGCTGATGATGCGATTCTCGATGGGACGAAGTTTGCGCAAGCGGGCACGTCCGGTGACTGGAAAATACACGACCTTGCGAGGCTGAGTGCCGCCGAGATCCTCGGCCGAGACTCGGTAGCCCTCGAGCGTCATGTAGTTGCGGATGAAGCGGATATTTCGTCCCCCCACATCGGTCATCGCGGCGAGAATCTGTCCTCCGCCGAAGAGCTTGATCTCCAGACGCTCGCGTGAGGCGCCGAGCTTCAGCAGGTCGTTGATCAGGCTTTCCATGGCATATGAGCCGTAGCGGGTGGCCAGGCCCACCGCCGGATCGAGCCAATCGTTCGGGCCCACGGCGGTATCCTCGGGAAGCATGAAATGATTCATTCCGCCGACCCCGCGCTGCGGATCACGGACGCAGGCGGAGACGCACGATCCGAGCACCGTGCTGATCGACTCGTCACCGCGCGAAACGTAGTACTCGCCCGGCAGGATCTTCACCATCCAGCCGTTTTCGCGGTCCCAGTGGCGCTCGAAGTGCTCGAAGCCGGGGACGGTGGCCGGTGGATGGCCGGCGCTCGCGGCGAGGCCACGAGTCTGCGCGGCCGAAGCGCGGGGCTCAGACCCGCCGGTAAATGGACTTGCCGATGAGGGCATAGCTGTCGCAGACCTTGAACAGACTCTCGGAATGCCCGAGAAAGAGCAAATCGCCGGGGCGTTGCAGCCGACTGATGCGCGCGAACAGGTCGCGCTGTGTCTCCTTGTCGAAGTAGATCACCACGTTACGGCAGAACACCACGTCCAATGGTCCCTTCATCGGCAGGGATTGCATAAGGTTGAGTTGCTTGAACGTAATCATGGCAGCCGGTTCTGGCGCGATCTGTCGAGCGCCGGACCGACCCTCGGGCGGCTCGCGGAAGAAGCGCGCCTGCCGCTCAGCCGAGACGCCGTTCAGACGTTCCACGGGATAGATTCCGCGCCGCGCGCGATCGAGCACCTCGGAGTCCAGGTCCGTGGCCAAGACGCGCACATCCCAGCGCTCCGGGTGCGATAGCGTCTCGAGCAGCGTCATCGCAATGGAATAGGGCTCTTCGCCGGTTGAGCACGCGGCCGACCAGATGCGCAGCCGCCGAGTGGCGCGCGGATCGGCAGTGAGCGGGGCGAGCCACTGCTCGCGCAGGTACTGAAAATGATGCGGCTCGCGGAAAAAGGAGGTGAGATTGGTGGTGATCGCATTGCACAGTTCGGTCACCTCTTGCCGGTCGTGTGTGAGCAGTTCGCGGTATTCGGCGAACGTATGCAGCCGCAGCGCACGCAGACGCCGCGTCAGGCGGCCGTAGACCAGCTCGCGCTTCTGTTCCGACAGATGAATGCCCGTGAGGGACTTCACCAGCGTGCGCAGCGCCTGGAAATCCTCCTCGCCGAATGCGAACTCGCGCACCCGGGAACTGCTACCGTCGGGCACGGGTGCGGCGTACATGATCAAAACAGCTCCACGCTGCCTTCTTCGGCATGCAGATGCATCGGCACTGGAACCTCTTCCCCGGGCAGCAGCAGGTTGAACAGCATCCGGTGCGACTCCGACGTGAAGTGGGTGCGCAGCCGCTCGCGCAGCGCCGGCCAGCCCGGCGGACTCGTCATCGCGGGTTGGTCGGTCGTTGCGCTGGCAAGCAAGTCACGAACCTGCGTCAACTGCTGCACCATCCGGTCGTGAAATTGCAAGTTCTCGATGCAGGTTGCGAGCGCGGCGCGCACATCATCCGAACCGAGCGGCAGCATCGCCGAAAGCCGGGCGAGGGCCCGACCCAGCGTCTCGATCGGGCTCTGCGATTCGTGCACCGCCAGCTCGATCAGCGCTGCCGCCGTAGTAGCAGCCTGCTGGAGGTCATCGGCGCCATGTGCGGACGGCGCGGGAGAATTTGTCTGTCGCGTCATGTCGGACCAGCGTCACTGTGGGCATTAACGCGAAGGGTGCACGCGGCCGTGCCGCGGCGCTCCGTCCCCGGCGCGTGCGACCGGGGACGGAGCGGGGTGTAACCCCTCGCCGGTACGGAAGCTCAGCTCAGCTGTGCTTGGACTTGAAGATCTGCACCTGCTGATTGAACTGCGAAGCGATCTGCTTCAGCTGATCGACCGCTGCATTGTGCAGACTGACCTGACTGTCCGGGCTCATCTGGTTCTGGCGCACTTCGAATTTCAGGCACTGCAGATAAGTCTGAACGTCATGGTTGTATTCCTGCACCGTCTGCATCGCAGTGACCATCTGCTGCTGGCTCGCGGTGGCGCCATCGGGAATCTTGCTCGGCGCCGGCGGCAGGTGGCAGTTGGCAAATGCGGCAGGCAAACCGATGGCACAAGAGACAGCCAGGGTGGCCAGGACTTTCTTCGCGGATTTCATTTCAACCTCGTTGCAAGCGTAGTGTGGACCAAAAGCACGACCAAAAAATGGACACAGATCAGCTGAGCACCTTGCTGACGGTCGCAAGCAGGCGGTCTGGATTAAACGGCTTGACCAGCCAACCGGTTGCGCCGGCCGCCTTGCCCTGCTGCTTGCGCTCGACCGTCGCTTCGGTGGTGAGCACCAGCAGCGGCACGAAGCGATAGCCGGCGCGGGCGCGCAGTTCACGAACCAGCGTGATGCCATCCATATTCGGCATGTTCACGTCGGTGATGACCAGATCGAATTTTTGGCG